>JADGNR010000434.1 GCA_017883415.1 Bryobacteraceae bacterium
GGCGCGGCGCGGCGGCGGCGGCGCGGGCAGGCGTGCGGGGCGGCGCGGCGGGGGTGATGCGGCGCGCGGCGCGGGCAGGCGTGCGGGGCGGCGCGGCTGGGGCGGCGCGGCGGGGACGCGCGACGGGCGGAGGGGGCGGGGACGCGCGACGGAGACGCGCGGCGGGCCGGGTGGGGCGGACCCCCACGTCCGCGCGGGTCCCCCTGGACCCGCTGTGGGCCCGAAAGAGCCGGCCAGGGGGCCGGCTGCGGACCAGGGGGTCCGCCCCACGTGGTTCGGCTTGACACGAGGGGTGCAAGCATGCGCAAATCAGCGGTAATCCAGGTCCTATTTATTGGAACTTTCACCGGCTCGGGGATAACCTTTCCGCCCGGCTCAGCGTCATTTCGTTGAAACCAGCACAGTATCTGGAAGGAGCACATGGCATCGTTTTCCAGCAGCGCGCCCGATCCCGGGCCGGCCGGTGGGCCGCAAGTCAAACTGCCGCAACCGGTTACGGGTCCGAAGATCGTCCCGCCGCAGCCCCCGCGGAAACGGCGGATCGCCCTGTGGGGGATTCCCCTGGCAGTGGTGGTACTGGGAGGCGGGCTCGCCCTCTACCTGAACAGCGGCAGCAAGGGCCCGGCAAAAGGCGGCCCGGGAGGCCCCGGATTCACCGTGCCGGTGGTAGCGATCGGGATGGGCGATGTGCGCCGCACGGTGCGCGTGAATGGAACGGTGGCTGCGAGGAACTTCGCCGCCCTTCTGGCGCCGCGCATCCAAGGCAGCCGGAGCGGCATGAACCGGGGCGGCGACACCAATTTCGGCGGCGGCGGCGGCATGGGCGGCAGTGACTTCGCTCTGGTGCTGCTGCACCTGGCCAAGCCGGGCGTGCACGTGAAGGCGGGCGACGTGGTGGCGGAGTTCGACCCCACCAACCAGTTGCAACGGCTGGACGATTACAAGGACACGGTGGTCCAGTTGGAGAACACCATCAAGAAGATGATGGCCAACCTGGCGGCCACCAAAGAAGCGCACGACCAGACGGTGCGCAGCGCCAAGGCCGACTGGGATAAAGCCGTTCTCGATCTGAAAACGGCCCCCATCCGCAGCCAGATCGACCAGGAGAAGTACAAGCTGGCGGTGGAAGAGGCGCAAGCCAAATACAAGCAGCTTTTCGCCGAGACGGCGCTGGTAGACGAGTCGCAGCGCGCCCAGATCCGCAGTTCCGAGCTGAACCGCGATCAATCCAAGATCGAGTTGTCGCGCGCCGAAATCAACGTCCAGAGAATGACCATCAAGTCCCCCATGGATGGAATCGTGGTGATGGGAACGATCCCCCGGAATGGCGAATTCGGGCAGATCCGGGAAGGGGACCAGATCGGCGCGGGTCAACCGTTCATGTCCATTGTGGACCCGAGCTCGATGGTGTTGAACGCTACCGTCAACCAGGTGGATGCCGAGCGGCTGCGGCTGGGGATGAAGGGCGCCATCCGGCTGGACGCGTATCCGGAGGTGGAGTTGCAGGGTTCGCTGATGGGCATCGGCGCGATGAGCAAGACCAGCACCTTTCGCGCCAGCTACGTGGGGGAAATCCCGATCCGTATCAAGATCGAGAAGACCGACCCGCGCCTGATTCCGGATCTCACGGGCAGCGCGGAGATCGTCCTCGATACCGAAGTGAACGCGCTGGTGGCGCCGCGCGGGGCGGTGTTCGAGGAAAACGGCGGCTCGTTCGTTTTCCTGCAAAGCCCACAGGGCTTCAGCCGAAAACCAGTGGATCTGGGCCTGGCCAGCTTCACGGCCGTAGCCATCCATTCCGGTCTGCAGAAAGGGGACGTAGTGGCGCTGCAGCGGCCCATGTAGTCCGCCGGCATTAAGCGCGGGTTACCGCCTCTACGCACAGGAATCATCAATCATGGCATCGAAAGATCTGAGACCGAAGCAGCGCCTGGGGCGCTCCCACCCGAGACGGGTGAAGATCATCACCTGGACGGTGGGCCTGCTGCTGGGCTCGGGCGCGGTGTTCGCCGCGTATCGCTACACGGCGACGACGGAGGTGGAGGTGGCGGTGGCGCGCGTGCGCCGGGCCGACTTTGTGATCAGCGTGCGCACGCGCGGCGACATCAAAAGCGCGCGCTCGTCCATTCTCAAGGCGCCGCAGGTGCCCGGCCTGCGCATCGTGCACCTGGCCACCAATGGCCGGCCCATCAAAAAGGGCGAGGTGGTGGTGGAATTCGATGGCGTACAGCAGGAGCAGAACGTCATCACGCGCACCACCAACGTGCGCGCCGCCGATGGCGACATTACGCAGATGAAGGCCACCCAGAAAATGGACGACGAAGCCGACGCCATGAGCAAAATGTCGTCCGAGTACGATGTGGAACGGTCCAAGCTGGATGCCAGCAAAGCCGCCGTGCTCTCCGCCATCGACGGCGAGAAGAACCGCATCGGCGTGGGCGTCTCGGAAGGCAATCTGCAGCAGGTGAAGGCTTCCCTGAACGCCCACGAGGTGGGCCACGAAGCGGACCTGAGCCGGCTCGGCCAGCGCAAAGACAAGGCGGTTCGCGACCTCAACCAGGCCCAGGGCTACCTGACCATGATGCAGCTTCGCGCGCCGACCGACGGCATTGTGAACGTGCTTTCCAACTTCCGCTCGCAGGGGACCTTCGGACAGTCGACGCCCCCGTTTAAGGAGGGCGACAACGCCTGGACGGGCGCGGAGATCGCCGAAATTCCGGACCTTTCGGAGATGTATATCAACCTCAACCTGGAAGAGGTGGATCGCGGCAAGATCCAACTCGGCCAGGCCGTGAAGGTGCGCGTGGACGCCATCCCCGACAAGGAATTCACCGCCGAGCTCAACTGGATCAGCCCCATTGCGGCGCTGGTATTCAAAGGCGGGGCGACACCCGAGAAGAGTTTCCCGGCGCGCGCGGCGTTGCAGTTTCTGGACGAGCGACTGCGCCCCGGCATGAGCGCCACCGCCGAAATCATTATCGAGCGGGAGCCGAACATGCTGCTGATTCCGGTGCGCTCGAGCTTCGATAAGGACGGCAAACCCGCGGCCTACGTGCAGATCGGCAAAGAGTTCGTGGTGCGCCCGATCCAGGTGGGCAAGAAGAACGAAGAAGACATTATTGTGACCGGCGGGCTGAAGGAGGGCGAGATGGTGACCCTCGAGAGTCCGGCCGAGGCGGCCAAGAGAGCCAGAAAGAAGTTGTAGGCAAGCCGGGAGGCGCGGCGGTGCAGGCGTAGCTTCGGCGGAGTTAGTTTTCCATGAAAAAAGCGATCTATCGTGTTATCGGGTTGGCGATCCTGGCGGCGGCCGGCTGGGGCGGCTACCGGCTGGTCAAGCAGCTGCCCGCGCGCCAGGATTCCATTCCCACGGCCAAGGTGCAGCGCAGCGACGTGGTGATCCGCGCGTTCACGCGCGGCGAGCTGCACGCCGTCCGCTCGGTGACTCTGAACGCTCCCAACCTGAATGGCACGGTGCAGGTGACCCGGCTCGCTCCGGTAGGTTCGCTGGCCCAGGAAAAGGACCTGATCATCGAGTACGACGACTCCGAACGCCTGGCGGCGCTGGAGGAGGCGCAACTCTCGGTGCAGTCGGTGGACGAACAGATCAAGAAGGCCAAGGCCGACCTGGCGATCCAGCAAAGCCAGGACCAGGTGACCCTGCTGAAGACGCGTTACGACGTCCGGCGGGCCGATCTGGAAGTGCAGCGCAATCCCATCATCGACGCCATCGACGGCAAGAAAAACATCCTCTCGCAGCAGCAGAGCCAGAAGGCGCTGGAACAGCTCGAAGCCGACATCCAGGCGCGCCAGGAGCAGGCCGATTCGCAGCTCGCGGTCTTGCGGGAGCAGCGCAACCGCAGCCTGATCGACGTTTCGCGCGAGCTGCAGCGCATCGCCAATACCAAATCTCTGGCCCTGATCACGGGCCTGGTGTCCATCAAACAGAACCGGGCCGGGTATTTCAACTTCGGCCAGCAGCTGCCGGATATACGCGAAGGGGACACGTTGCAGCCCGGGATGCCGGTGGCGGACCTGCTGGACCTTTCCGAGCTGGAAGTCTGGACCAAGGTGGGCGAGTTGGACCGCGCCAATCTGAAGGAAGGACAGGATGCGCTGGTACAGCTCGACGCCATTCCGGACAAGCAGTTTCGCGGCCAGATCAAGGCCATGAGCGGGACCGCCTCGACCGACGTATTTTCGGGCGACCCCTCCAAGAAGTTCGACGTGGTGTTTTCGCTCGACATGCGGCAGTTGCTGTCCGGGCTGGGCATGAAGCCGGCCGAAATCGACAAGATTATGGCGACAGCGGCCGCCAACGCGAAAAAGAACGTGGTGAACACGGCGCCCTCCTTCTTTGCGGGCTTGCAGGGAGCCATGCCGGGGGCGCCCGGCGCAGCGAACGCCATGCCGGGAATGCCCGGCGCCCTGGGAGCAGCCGGCAGCCTGCCCGGCGTGGCGGGCATGCAGGATCAGACCGCGGGCGGGCAGGAGAATCAGGATCAGAGCAGCGGACGGGGCAATCGCGGCAACCGGGGCAGCGGCGCGGGTAGCGGCGGGGCGGGCAGCGCGGCGGGAGGAGACTCGGGTGCGCGCGGCGGGAATCGCGGCGGCGGGGCCATGGCCGACCTGTCCGACGAGGACCGGCAGAAGCTGCGCAAGGCGATGACGGAAGCCATGGCCGGTAAGGATCCCAGCCAGATCACTCCCGAGGATCGCCAGAAAATGATACAGGATCTGATGGCCAAGCTGGGCATCAAAGCGCCCGCCGCGGGCGCGGGCGGCGGCCGGAGCGGCGCGGGCGCAGGCGATGCGGGCGCAGGCCGTG
>JADGNR010000140.1 GCA_017883415.1 Bryobacteraceae bacterium
GGCGTGATCCTGGTGCCGCAGCGGGCCGTGCAGCAGATCCAAAGCGTCCAGTCGGTCTACACCGTCGGACCGGATAACAAAGTGCTGGTGCGCGCCGTGACCACGGCGGAACGCGTGGGCGAGAACTGGATCGTCAACCAGGGTCTTCAGCCCGGCGATCGCGTGATTGTCGAAGGACTGCTGCGCGTCCGGCCGGGGATGGTGGTGCGTCCCGAACCGTATCGCCCCGCCGCGGCGGGCCCACCCGCGAAGAACGGCGGGTAAGCGGCATGGCGCGCTTCTTTATCGATCGCCCCGTCTTCGCGATGGTCATCGCTATCGTGATTATCATCCTCGGAGCGGTCGCCATTCCGGGCCTGCCCATCGCCACCTATCCCGAGGTGGTGCCGCCGGTGGTGCAGATCACCGCCAACTTCCTGGGCGGCAATGCGCAGGACCTCGAAAAGACGGTGGCCCAGCCCATCGAGGAGCAGCTGGTCGGCCTCGACGGCATGCTCTATTACCTCTCCAGCAGCGCCAACAACGGCACGCTCACCATCTCGGTCACCTTCAAACTGGGAACCAATCCGGATACCGCCGCCGTCCAGACGCAAAATCGCGTCAACGTGGCGCTCCCGCGGCTGCCGCCCGAAGTGCAGCGCCAGGGCGTGATCGTCAAGAAGGTGTCGAGCGCGTTCCTCATGGCGGTCAGCCTGATCGCCACCGACAACCGCTACGATTCGCTGTTCCTGGCGAACTACGGGCAGATCAACCTGGTGAACCAGCTCGGCAGCCTGCCCGGCGTGGGCGATTCGCGCCTGGGCGGCGGTACCCTGCTCTACTCCATGCGTGTCTGGGTGAACCCCGACAAGATGGCCAAGCTGGGGCTCACCGCCACCGACATCGCCAACGCCATCCAGGCGCAAAACCGGCAAAACCCGGCGGGCGCCATCGGCCAGCCTCCATCGCCCGCGGGCACGGAGTTCCAGTATGCGGTGAACGCGCCGGGCCGCCTCGCCGACGCCGGCCAGTTCGACGACATCATTCTGCGCGCGCAGCCGGACGGAGCGCTGTTGCGCGTGCGCGACGTGGGCCACACCGAGCTCGGGGCGCAAACCTACGCCGGCTTCAGCCGTCTCAACGGACGGCAGTCGGGAAACGTGATCATTTTTCTTTCGCCCGGCGCCAACGCGGTGGAGACCGCGGCTTCGGTGCGCGCCTACATGGAGCAGGCCAAAAAGAGCTTCCCCGCGGGCATCGACTACGCGATTCCTTACGACTCCACCATTTTCGTCCGCGCCGCCATCAAAGACGTTTTGGTCACGCTGCTGGTGGCCGTCGGCCTGGTGCTGCTGGTGGTTTTCAACTTCCTGCAGAGCTGGCGCGCCACGCTCATCCCGCTGCTCACCGTCCCGGTAGCCGTGGTCGGGACCTTCGCGCTGTTCCCCATTCTCGGGTTTTCCATCAACATCACCAGCATGTTCGGGCTGGTATTGGCGATTGGCATCGTCGTGGACGATTCCATCGTGGTGGTGGAGGCCGTGCAGCGCAATATCGACGAGGGCATGGCGCCGCGCGAAGCCACCCAGCGCGCTCTCGACGATGTCTCGGCGCCCGTGGTGGCCATCGCCTTCATCCTGGCCGCGGTGTTTATCCCGGTGGCTTTCATGGGCGGCATCAGCGGCCAGATCTACAAGCAGTTCGCGTTGACCATCGCCACCTCGGTGCTGCTTTCCGCCTTCAACGCGCTCTCGCTCAGCCCCGCCCTCAGCGCCATCCTTTTACGCCCCAAGAGCAAATCGCGCGGCCTGCTGTCGCCGGTCTTTGACCTCTTCAACCGGAACTTCGATTTCACCACCAGACACTATCTGTCGAGCGTCCGCTTCCTCAGCCGGCGCACCGTGCTCGCCCTGTGCGGGCTCGCCATCTTCGCGGGCGCGGCCGTGTTCCTTTTCAAAAAGCTGCCCGCGGGCTTTCTTCCCGATGAAGACCAGGGCGCCTTCTTCGTCTCCATCCGGCTGCCCGACGGCGCGTCCAAGGACCGCACCGACGCCGCCACGCGAAAAATCGAAGCGGTGATCGCCAAGGTGCCCGGCGTCGAAAAGCAATTCACCCTGGGCGGCCTCGATATCGCCACCCAGACCTCGAATTCCAACGTGGCCACCATCATCGCCGCGCTCAAACCGTGGGACGAACGGACCTCCCACGAGCAAAAGCTGGAGGCCATCCTGGCGCGCGTGCAGGCCGGATTCTACGGCGTTCCCGAGGCCTTCACCTTCGCCTTCGGCCTGCCGCCCATCCTCGGCCTCAGCACCACCGGCGGATTTCAGATGATGATGGAAGACCGCGCGGGCGGAGACGTCGATGCCATGGCGCACACCGCGGACACGCTGGTGGACGCCGCGCGCCGCCATCCCGACCTGGCCAGCGTGATCAGCACCTTCCGCCCCAGCGTGCCGGCTTACAACGTAAACATGGATCTGGCCAAACTGGAGACCCTCAACGTGCCGGTCACCGACGCCTACAATACGCTCCAGACCTTCTTGAGCGGCTTGTACGTGAACGACTTCAACCTCTTCGGCCACACCTGGCAAGTCCTGGTCGAGGCGGAACCGGAGTTTCGCAGCCGTCCTTCGGGCATCGACCGCTTCTACGTGCGTAGCAACGACGGCAACATGGCGCCGCTCGGCACCTTCGTCACCGTGACGCCGTCCACCGGTCCGGACGTGGTCTACCGCTACAACCGCTTCCGCGCGGTGCCGATTCTGGGCGGACCCGCGCCCGGACACTCCTCCGGCGATGCGGTAAAGACCATGGAGGATCTGGCGGCCCGCCTGCCCTCCGGCTACGGCTATGAATGGACCGGCACCACCTATCAGCAGAAGCTGGCGCAAGGCAACGAGGCCGCCATTTTCGGCTTTGCCGCCGTGCTCGTGTTCCTCTTTCTGGCGGCGCTGTACGAGAGCTGGTCGATTCCCCTCGCCGTGCTGTTCGCCTTGCCCCTGGGCATGTTCGGCGCGCTGGCAGGCGTCTACGTGCGCTCCTATCCCTACGACATTTATACGCAGATCGGGATCGTCACCCTGATCGGGCTGACCGCCAAGAACGCCATCCTGATCGTGGAGTACGCCAAGGCGAGCCATGCGCGCGGCATGTCCGTCCGCGATGCCGCGCTTGAAGCCGCGCGCCTGCGGCTGCGCCCCATTCTGATGACTTCATTTGCGTTTATCCTGGGCGTGACGCCGCTCGTGATCGCGAGCGGCGCCAGTTCCGGAGCGCGCCGCTCTCTCGGCACGGCGGTGTTCAGCGGGATGCTTACCGGGACCCTGCTGGCCGTGTTCATCGTGCCCGTCTTGTACGTGGTGATTCAGACTTTGGTCGAGCGGCGGCGGCCGGTGGCCAGCCCCAGCGCGGCGCCGGAGCCGGCGCAATGAAACGCAACGCCTGCCTGCCCGCGGCGTTGCTGGCCGCCCTCTCCGCCTGTGCCGTCGGTCCCAACTACAAGCGCCCCGCCGTCGCCCTGCCGGATCGGTATCGCGCGGCGCCGCAGCCCGAGACGCCGGCCTCCATCGCCGACACCAGGTGGTTCGACCTGTTCCACGACGATACCCTCAAGCAGCTCGTATCGACCGCGCTGGAGCATAATTTCGACCTGCGCATCGCCGCCGAGCGCGTGGCCGGGGCGCGCGCCCAGTTGGGCATCGCGCGTGCCAACCAGTTTCCCTTCGTCGATGCCCAGGCGCAGTTCCAGGCCACTCGCAGCTCCTCCATCGGGTCGTTCCCGTTCATCGCGCGGGGCACCAATCTCAGCGCCGCTTACACGCAGATCGGCGGTGCGCTTTCCTGGGAACTCGATCTGTGGGGCCGCCTGCGGCGGCTCTCCGAATCGGCGCGCGCGCAGTACCTGGCTACCGAGGAAGGCCGGCGCGGGGTAGTGGTCTCGCTCGTTTCCGACGTGATGGACGCCTATTTCCAAATGCTCGAGCAGGACCTCGAGCTCGACATCAGCCGTCATACGCGCGACATCGCCAACGACAACCTGCGGCTGGTGACCCTGCGGCGCGACCAGGGGGCCGCGTCGGGGCTGGACGTGGCGCAGGCCCAGCAGTTGCTCTACACCGCGACCGCGCAGATCGCCGCCGCGGAGCGGGCCATCGGCCAGACCGAGGATGCGCTCAGCCTGCTGCTGGGCGAGGCGCCCGCCGCGCGCCCCCGCGGCCAGCCCCTGGAGCAGCTTACCGTGCCGCTCGAATTGCCCCCCGGATTGCCTTCCTCGCTGATCGAGCGGCGCCCGGACATACGCCAGGCCGAACAGAACCTCGTCTCCGCCAACGCCCAGATCGGCGCCGCGCGGGCGCTCTACTTCCCGCAGATCTCGCTCACCGCGTTTGTGGGCGGGCAGAGCCGTGCGCTGTCGCAGATCCTCACCGCTCCGGCGCGCACCGAAAACGTGGGACCTACGGCTTTGCTGCCCATTTTCCACGCGGGCCAGATCCGCTCCCAGGTGCGGCTCTCCGAAGCGCAAGAGCGCGAAATGCTGGCTTCTTATCAGAAAGCGATCTATAGCGCGCTACGCGAAGTCTCCGACGCCCTGATCGGCCACGACCGCACGCGCGTCGAGCGCGCGCAACAGGAGCAGCTCGTGCGCGCGCTCACCGAGAGCGTGCGGCTTTCCACCTTGCGCTATCGCGGCGGGCTCGACAGCTACCTGCAGGTGCTGGACGCCCAGCGCAACCTTTTCCAGGGCCAACTAGCGCTCGCCCAATTGCGCCTCCTCGAGCTCGAATCGGTCGCGCAGTTGTATCGCGCGCTGGGCGGCGGCTGGCAATAACTAACTCGCGCCGGCGGCCTTCGCCTGCGCCGGAATGGCGCCGATCTGGCGATGCGAATGATGCCCGTCCCCGTCACCACAGTCTGCCTGCCGGTCGGCTGAATACCCATCAGCGCCCCCTTGTGCGTGGCCCGCGCCGTCCAGCGAGCCACCACCTTGTTGCCGTCGGCCAGAATTTCATCGATGGTAAAGGTGAGGGGTACGCGGTCACGTGCTTCTTCAGTCCTTCCCGGCCCGCCTCGGGCATGGGACCGGCAGGATCGATCGTGGTTCGCGTAGTTGGACGCGACGATCTCGTCCGCTACCCGCCAGCCCGCCGCCACTACCTCCGCCTCCTCAGCGCTACCGGTTTTGACTGGACGCGGAGCCGCGAAGACACAGAGGCCTCGCGGAGCCGCAAAGAGAATTTCTCCGCGTATTCCTCCGCGTCTTCGCGCCTCCGCGTCAAAGTACGGCAAGCGATCAGGTGCTCAAAACTTCACCTTCCCCGCAAACTCGAATACCCGCGGATTCCCCGCGCTCGTAATCGTGCCAAAAGCCGCCGATCCGAACGTGCCGCTGGGATCGTTCAGCGGCGGCGTGTTGCTCGCGTTAAACATCTCCGCACGGAACTCCACATTCACGCGCTCCGACACGCGAAATGTCTTGCCCAGCATCAGGTCCGCATCCTGCAGGCCCGGCCCGCGCACCGGATTCCGCGAGCTGGTCCCGATGGTGAACTGCGGCGCCGCGGTGAAAGCCGCCGTGTTGAACCACTCCCCCGCGCTGCGATGGGCCAGCGAGTTCGGATCGCTCACCCGGTTCGGTCTTTGCGTTCCATAACCGAGGTTCGAATTGAGGTTCGTCGCCTGCGCCACCGCCACCGTATCCCCCGCCTGCACGCGCACGATGCCGGCGATCCGCCAGCCCGCGAGCTTCCCTACCCGCGGAATCTCGTACGTCCATCCCGCCGAAAACACGCGCGGTATGTCGCCATTCGACAGGTCCCGCTCCAGGTGCCGGTTGTAGCTGTCGGCCACGCCCGTGTTGGCGATCGGGCCCGTGAAGATGGTGTTCGAGAACACGCTCGACGCGTCGTCCATCAGCTTCGAAAAGGTGTACGCCAGGGTGAACGTCAGCCCGTGCGAAAGACGCTTCTCCAGCTTGGCCTCGAGCGCGTGGTAGGAGGAATTCCCCACGTTGTCGCGGAACAGCGCCACGGTGGTGAAGCGTGGATACGGCCGCAACAGTTGCTGTTGGGTGATGGTGGCCTGGCCCAGCGAGGACGAGGCCGGGATCTGCCCCAGGAACGGATTGGGCGCCGCCGCCAGCAGCGCCTTGCTCAGCGCCAGGTCCGCATCCGGCAACTGGTTGATGTTTACGTCCGGCACCCCCAGCCGCGTGTTCTTCGAGCCCAGGTATCCCACCTCGAAGTTCAGGTCGCGCCCAATGGTCTTCTGCACCGTCAGGTTCCACTGCTGCGAGTATCCCGACCCCGCGTTGCGATCCGTGCCGAACACTCCTTGCCCCAGCC
Organism: Bryobacteraceae bacterium; assembly: GCA_017883415.1. Taxonomy (GTDB): domain Bacteria; phylum Acidobacteriota; class Terriglobia; order Bryobacterales; family Bryobacteraceae; genus JADGNR01. The sequence continues at coordinate 6,324 of JADGNR010000140.1, forward strand.
CTGAATCCGGACTGGGCGGCGCCGGCTGCACTCCCGGCCCCTGCGCCAGCACAAACGCGGGCGCGATGTTGTCCGGCGACAACCGCCCCAGCGTCTCGACAAACGGAAACTGCGGCAGCGTGAACGGCGTGGTGATTCCGGTCTGCTCGAACCAGATCATTCCGTAGCCCGCCCGCACCACCAGGGTCTCGCCCGCGCGGTACGCCAGCCCCGCGCGCGGCCCGAAATCGCAGCATTCCAGCGCGCGCCCCGTGCGCGGAAAATCGAGCTTTTGCGTATTCAGGTTGAATACCGCGTCGTGGTTGTGGACTTCGGTCGACGGAAAGTTCAGCGTATAGCGGGTGCCCGCGTTCAGCGTCAGGCGCGGCGAGATCCGCCACTCGTCGCCCGCGAAGAACTCCGCAATGTGCGCCCGCTCCTGTAACGCCTGGTCCTGGAGGTCGATCGAAAACGCGTTCACCTGCCCCAGCAGCAGGCTGGCCACGCTGTTCCCCGTGCCCGCCGCCGTGAACGAGTAGACTCCCGTGGGATTCGGCGGATTCAAAACGTCCAGCGCCTCCCGGCGTATATCGAAGCCGAATTTCACCGTGTGCCGCCCGCGCACCATCGAGAGCGTATCCAGATACTCCGTCACCGAGGTCCGGAAATGGTCGTTGGCCCCCGAAGTGGGCCCCACCTGTTGTAGCCCCGCTACCGCGAAGGTGGGCAGCACCGACGTAAAGGAATTGGCCGGCGCCCCGGGGATGGCGATGTCGCCGTTCTGCAACGACTCCTGGTCCAACCCCCGCCGCGTGTAGCCGAACCGCGCTGCATTCAGAATGCCCGCCGAGGGGCTCCAATCGTATTCCGCCGCCAGCGCGTCGCCGCGCGTCAGGGCGTGGCCGGTCGCGCCCGCCGTCAGCGTGCCGCTCCCGTCCGGCAGCGGCGTCACCGGAGTGTCGTCGTCGCGTAGATAGGAGTAGCGTACGAACCCGCGGTGCTTCTCTCCGAACTGCCGGTCCAGGCGCGCGTCGAACTGGTCCTGCGCGTCCGGCTCCACCGCCGTGCGCTGGAAATCGTTCGCCCCCGCGTGGTTGGGCGCCGGATAGTGCGCCAGCACCTGTTGCGCCACCGCGTCGAAACGGTCCGGCGTGATGGTGTTGTTGGCGAACGGCTTCCCGGTCGTCGGATCGGTAATGGCGCCCGCAAATACCCCCTGCCGCTGCGCCGCCGCCGGCACCACGCTCGCGCGCGTAATGCCCGTCCGCAGGCGCGTGTCCTGCCAGTCTACGAAGAAGAAGGTGCGGTTCTTTTCTACCGGGCCGCCCACCGTCGCCCCGTATTGATTGCGGCGGAACTCCGGCTTCGCCCCCGCCGGTGCGAAATAGTTGCGCGCGTTCAAGTCCTCGTTGCGCAGGAATTCGAACAGCGTGCCGTGCAGCGCGTTGCTTCCCGATTTGGTGCCCACCATGATCGTGCCGCCGTTCGACCGCCCGTACTCCGGCGAATAGGAATTGATGTTCAGCCGGAACTCTTCAATGGCGTCGATCACCGGAAAGAACGCCACCTGCCCCGGCTCCGGCTGCAGCACGCTGATGCCGTCGTACAGGTATTCGTTGGTGCGCGGACGGCTGCCGTTGATGCGCGGCAGCAGCGACCCGCCCCCCGGCAGCGCCACCCCCGGCGCCAGCGCCACCAGCGGAATGAAGTTGCGTCCATCGAGCGGCACCGTCTCCACCTTGGCCTGGTCCACCCCGTAACCCACCGTTCCGCTCGCCGTCTCCAGCAGCGGCGCCGCCGCCGTCACCTCCACCGACTGCCTCTGGTCGCCCACCTGGAGTCGCACCGCCAGATCCACCCGCGCCGCGATTCCCAGCACGATGCCGTTCTGCCGGTAGGTCCGAAAGCCCGGCTTCTCCACGGTCAGCAGGTAGCGGCCCGGCGCCAGCCCCAGCAGGTGGTAATCCCCGCGCTCGTCGGAGATCGCCCGAGTGCGCGCTCCCGTCGCCTGCTCGTCGGCCTTCACCGTGGCCCCGGCCACCGGAAGCCCCGCGGGATCCTGTATGCCGCCAAAAAGCTCGGCCTTTCCCGCCTGCCCGCTTGCCATCCGCACCGCAGCGCATAGCAGGGCCGCCAGGAACAGCCGTGGTAGTGTGAAAGTCGTGGAAGGTGTCATAAACGCTAATGTATTGTCTGAAAGACTGTGTCTTGCATATAAGACAATACCATAAGAGGCCTATGCCGTCGGAGGTAACCAACCATCTCGCCGAATTCCGGCGCAAGCGCGGCTTGCCCGCCGCCCAACTGGCCCGGCTGGCCGGCGTCAGCCGCCAGACCATCTATGCCATGGAGGCCGGAAGCTATGTGCCCAACACCTCCGTGGCCTTGACGCTGGCGCGCGCTCTCGAAGCCCGCGTGGAAGAGCTCTTCTCGCTGGCGGGCGACTCCCCCGCTCCCGCGCTGCGCACCGAGCCGGTCACGCTGCTGCCCGGCGCGGAGATCGCCAACCCCGGCCAGCCCGTGCAGTTGTGCCGGGTGGACAAGCGCGTCATGGCTTCGCCGCCATCCCCCCTTCCCTGGTACTTTCCCGCGAGCGACGCTGTGGTCGCCGACCAGCCCACCGGGCGCGGGAAAGCCAGGGTGCAGGTGTTTCACCCGGAGCAGGACTTCCGCAACCGGATTCTGGTGGCCGGCTGCGATCCCGCCATTTCCGTGTTGGCCCGCCACGTCCAGGCGGCGGGCGTCGAGCTGGTGCTGGCGCACCGCAACAGCTCGCAGGCATTGGCCCTTCTGAAACAAGACTGCGTGCACGTGGCGGGGACCCATCTGCGCGATGAGGCCAGCGGCGAATCCAACCTGCCCGCCATCGGCCGCCTGTTTCCCAAAAACGCCGTGGCGGCCATCACGTTTGCCGTGTGGGAGGAAGGCATCGTCACCGCCCGCGGCAACCCCAAATCGGTCCGGGGAATCGAAGATTTCGCGCGGCCGGATATCGCCATCGTCAACCGCGAACCGGGCTCCGGCAGCCGCCACCTGCTCGACTCCCACCTGAAGCGCCTCCGGATCCGCAGGCAAACCGTGCGCGGCTACGACCGCGTGGCCCAGGGACACCTCCCCGCCGCCTGGCAGGTGCAGTCCGGCGCCGCGGACTGTTGCATCGCCACGCGTGGCGCTGCCCGCGTTTTCGGACTGGGCTTCCTCCCCCTCGTCAGCGAGCGCTACGACCTCGCGATTCGCAAACCGCACCTCGATTTGCCCGGCATTCAAGTCCTGCTCGACACCCTCAGCCGCTCCACCTTTCGCCGCGAGCTGGAAACCCTCGGCGGATACGATGCCGCCGGCGCAGGCCGCCGCATGCTGTGAGCTACAGCGGCCGCAGCAACTCCCCGATCGCCCGATCCGCCGGGGCGGCGCGAATCTGATCCCAGCTTCCCTGCTGTACGATGCGCCCCTGGGAGATCACCGCCGCGTGCGGGCACAGCCGCTCCAGGATTTCCGCCTGGTGGTCGATCACCATCAGGATGAATTCGATTTCCGCCCGCCACGCCAGCAGCGCGTCGATCAATTCGCGCACCAGTTGGCGGTCCAGGCCGCCGAACGGCTCGTCCAACAACACGAGCGGCGGCCGCCGCGCCAGCATTCTCGCCAGCGCGACGCGCCGCGCCTGCCCTCCGGAAATCTGCGCGGCCGGCGCGTGCCAGATACTGGATAAGCCCATGCTCTCGCGCAGATGCTGCAACCAGCCGGCCTCGGCCGAGGTGCGCCGGCTTCCCAGCCCGAAAACGATATTGCCTTCCACTGTCAGGTGCGGAAACAGGTGCGGATCCTGCGTCAGGTAGCCCACCGGGCGGCGGTGGAGCGGCAAGGACGGCGGGAACAGTTGCAGATCGCCCAGGCGCACCACGCCCTCATCGGGCTGTTCGATGCCCGCAATCGAGGAAAGAATGGTGCTCTTCCCCGCTCCCGACGCGCCGAACAGCGCCAGGCAGCCGCCCTCGGCGATGCGCAGGCGGACGTCCACCGTAAAATCGCGGCGATGCTTCACGATGTGGGCCTCAAGCATGCGGCCTTCGCTGCGCCAGCAGGTGGATGACCCAGGGAAGCGGCAAGGCCGCCGCCAGGAAAATCACCAGCAGCGGCATCACCGCCGGTAGTCCGAAACTTTGCAGGTTGACCCACAGTTGCACCGGCATGCCCGAGGGGTAATACGCGGTGATCGCCACGGCGCCGAATTCTCCCAACGCGCGCACCCACGCCACGCTCAGCGCCGCCGCCAGGCCGAGGCGGGACAAGGGGAATGTGACCCGCCAGAAGACGGCCCAGGGAGGCTGTCCCAGCAGCGCGGCGTGTTTCTCCAGCATGGCCGGCACGGCTTGGAAGGCGGCGATCGCGCCCAGCACGTAGTATCCGATCGAGACATACACCTGGGTGGCGACGAAGGCCGGCGGGTTGTTGCTCATGCGGACGCCGAAATGCTCCAGCCAGCGGCCCGCCGCGCCGGCCGGCCCAAAGGCGATCGAGAAGAGAATTCCCAGCGCCAGGGGCGGCAGCAGAATCGAAAGCAGCAGCGCGCCCTGCCAGAGCAGCCGCTCCCGGAAATTCGCGCGCGCAATATAGATCGCCACCGGAGTTCCCACCAGCAGCACCACGATCATGGCCACGCCGGTCAGCCCCAGCGAGACCCGGATGGAGGCCAGCGTCTGTGGCGCCACGTCCTGGTCCCAACGCCACGGCCCCACCGGCCCCAGCAGGCCGCTCAGGGGATAGAGAAGCGCCAGGGCGAAGGCGACGATGCCGCCGCGGCCGATCCATCGCGCCGCCATATCACGATCCGCGCAGTTCGCCGGCGCCCTCCGGCGGATCGTAGCCGGCGCTGCGGAAAATTTCCTGCGCGGAGTCCCCTCTTAGCCAGCCCGCAAAGCGCGCGGCTTCCACCGGGTGCGCGGCCTCCTTCAGCGGGGCGGCATAGTAGACCAGCGGTTCCGGATGGAAGGTCCTGCCGCCCAGCGTGAGGCGGGCCTGTTCGTATTCCGCCGCGCGGCGCGTGCTCCCCAGATTGACCTCCTCCGGCAGCGTCACAAACGGCAGATGAAAGGCTAGCGGCTGGATCTTATAACTGGACGCTGCGTCCAGTTCTCCGCTTTGCAGCCGGGCTTCGACGGATGGTTCGGAGAAAATCTGCCGCGCGTTCACGTCCGGACCCAAGACGCGGCGCGCCAGCCCGGGCTGGCCATAGAAACGCTCGGCCAGTTGCATGACGAAGACCATATTGCGGCCCTGCGGGTCGGTCAGAGGATCCGTCCGGCCAAAACGGAGGCCCGGCTCCTCCAGCACTCGCCACCACGGCCTCGACCGAAACTCCCCTGCCCAACGGCTCCGCGGACTGTATGCAATCGCCATCTCGGTGCGCGCGATGGCCGCGGCGCGCGCCGCCAAGCCCGCTCCGAGGACGATTACCATGGGACTGGGCGTCACCGAGATGAACACATCGGGACGGATGCTGCGGCTCACGATCAACTGGGCCAGCCCGCTCGCGCCCTGCGCCCGGCCCGCCAGCGCCATTCCCAGTTCCGCCGCCGCCTTGCGCTTGAGCGGGCCCTCCATCACCGACGCCATGGAGCCCGCATAAGCCACTTCCAGCGGGGTCCCGCCCGCCGGGAGGGCGGCGGAACACACTCCGGCGATAAAGATGCGGCGCGTCACGGCGATACTGTCTTCTATAAAGAACAATATCACGTTCCCGCGACGGGGCGCACCGCGCCTCCAAGCCTCCCTAGCTCACCGCCGAGACGCCGAGATCCCCTTGGATTTCTCGGCGCCTTGGCGCCTCGGCGGTGAATCAGGCAGTCTCCTGTTTCCTCAAGCCGTCCTCAAGCCGTCGTCGCCGGCGCCTGTTCCCCGATCGCGCAGCCCGTGTGCCCGCAGTTGCAGGAAATCTCCGTCTTACCGCCCGAATCCTTGCAATACTGGCTGCAGTGCTTGGTGTTCTCGTCGACCGTGCAACTGCATGCCGGATGCGCGCATTTCTTAGTCTTCTCTGGCATAACTCGTCCTCTTGGCAATCAGGCCGTGAATACCTTGGCCCATTTCGCCTGCATCCATCGTTCGAAGCTCATGAGATTGGGCAGTTCCTGCCGGACCACGGAAATGTCCGCGTGATACCCCTTCTCCTGGAACCACTGATACATTAAGGTCAGTTCCCGGCCGGCCTGCTTCTCGAACTGCTCCCACGGAATCTGCTCGTAGCGCACCTCCCGCCCGGCCATGCGGCCGAACGACTGCGCCACTCCGGTCATGGACAACTCGTCGCCCGCCAGGTCGAAAACGCGCCCCTGCCACCGTCCCGGATGCTCGAAGGCCACGCCGGCCGCCGCGCCGATGTCGTCCACCGCAATCATCTGTAATCGGGTTTGGGGATCGAGCGGATACGCCAGCGTCCCCTGTGCGATCTGGTCGCGCATACGCAGCCAGTTCTCCATGAAGAAGACCGGCCGCAGAATCGTGTACTGGATGCCGGTGCCGCGGAGGTGCTCCTCGATGCGAAACTTGCTTTCAAAGTGCGGGATCCCGGTTTTC
>JADGNR010000435.1 GCA_017883415.1 Bryobacteraceae bacterium
TTTCGTGAAAGACAATTACAACTTTTAATTGCAACAGATGTTGCTGCGCGTGGCATCGACGTAAAAGATATTACGCACGTCATTAATTTTGAACTGCCCGATGATATTGAAGTGTATACACACCGCAGCGGAAGGACAGGCCGCGCCGGCAATACCGGTATATGCATGAGCATTGTGCATAGCCGTGAGATTGGCAGGCTGAAGCAGATTGAACGCATGATAAAAGTTCCTTTTCATAAACTGGAAATACCCGGTGGTAAAGATGTTTGCCGCAAACAGTTTTTTCATTTTATGGATAAACTTTTGCAGACTGATATCAGCCATGGTTTTTATGAAACCTATGTGGAGATGCTGGAAGAGAAATTTGCAGACGTAAGCAAAGAAGATGTATTGAAGAGAATGGCAGCAATGGAGTTCAACCGTTTCTTAAAATATTATGAAAACGCAGAAGACCTGAACGTACGCGAACGTTCGCCGAGAGAAAGAGAACGCATCCCTATAGGAAGTGCAAGTGGCACTGGCCGCGATTTTAACCGAGCCGCGACCGAAAGGGAGCGGTTGCCCGCAGCTCCTACTCGGCGCCGCTCGCGGGGAATACACGGCGCCGCGCCTCGGCGAACTGAGCGCACGCGTGCCCTTCGGCGCGCTCCAATCGTCTTGCGAGTGCGAGGTCGGAAAATAGCATCGCGCCCCCTGTGCCACTATAAAGCGTGTTGATCGTCTTCGCCGGGCCGCCCTGTGCCGGCAAGAGCACGCTGGCGGAAGAACTGGCGCGCCGCCGCCACCTGCCGCACTTGTCGATGGACGCCACGCGCGAGCGCATCCTGCCCACCGCCCGCCACACGCGAAACGACCGCGAGGTCGCCTATCGCGCCATGCATTTCGCCGCCGAACTGCTGCTCGGCGCGGGCGTGACCGCGATTCTCGACGCCCCGTACGGGCACCCCGAAGACCGCGCGGAGCTGGCACGCATCGCCGGGGCCCAACTGAAGCTGATCGAGTGCCGCGTGTCGCCCGAGACCGCCCTCGCGCGCTTTCGCCAGCGCGGGCCCGACGCCGTGCGCAAGGATCTCACCGAAGAACTGGTGCAGCGCCTGGTCCGCGAGTACCCATACGCTGGCGAAGGACTCTTGCTCGATACCGGCCAACTGCCGCCCGCGCAGTGCCTCGAGCGCATCGAGGCCTGGTTGTAAAGCGCCCGGTCTCGCATCACGCCTTCAGCCGCGGGCGCTCTTTCCGCACCGATTCGGTAGTCTCCTGCCGCGGCTCGCCGTCGCATTCCAGAGCGAAGGTGGTCACCGGGTCGTCCGGCGCCTTCGCGGGCAGCCCGGTGAGGCGCACGCGGAATCGGTCCTGGTCGAACTTCACCTCTTTGCCGGTGGCCGGCAAACGCGCCGATTTCACCTGGTTCATCAAGCCGCCCATGGCCACGGTATCTCCGGGCCAGTAGTGCACGTGCAGGTAGAGCGTGTTTCGCTTGCGGGAGAAGCTTGCATAGTTGGAGCGGTGCGCATCCTCACCGCGGTGGGCAAATGGGCGGAGCGCAACGGACAGGCCATCTACCAATCCGAGAAGTGCCAGCCGGGCCTGATGCATCAGGATAGCATGCCTTGTTTAGCGATAAAGTACAGCACATGGCAGGCGAAAGCGCCTGCCCCACCAAAACAAATCCTGACCTTGCAGGTGGGGCAGGCGCTGCCGCCTGCCAAGCCCGTTGACGGGCGAGTTTTTCACGGCCGGACCGAAGCGCAAGGAAACGCCGGCCCGGCTCTGCTCCGGCGCTATGATGAATTTGTGCGGCCCTTCCTCTTGTTGTTTTGCGCCGGCGTAGCGTTTGCCCAGTCGGGAACCACCCCGAAGCAGAAGCCCGAAGAGTACGAAGCGCACGCCCAGGCACCCAACGCCCAAATCGGCGCGGAGTTCCTGGTCCATAGTTTTTCGCGCGGCGAAGAGAGCTTCATCGCTCCGGATTACCTGGTGGTGGAAGTGGCGCTGTTTCCACCGAAGGGAGAGACCATCGTCGTGCAGGCGGGCGATTTCCGCCTGCGGATCAACGGCAAACGGCAGGTGCTGCCGCCGCAAACCCCGGGCATGGTAGCCACCTCGCTGCAGCATCCCGAGTGGCGGACCACTCCCACCATGGAGGCGGACGCCGGCATCGGCGACAAGGGAGTCATCATCGGAGGTCCGCCGCGCAACCGGAACCCGTTCCCGGGTAGCGTTCCCGCGGGGCAGCCCCCGGTCAACTTTCCGCGCGCGCCCGCTCCCGACGCCGGCCTCGACGTGCCGCCGCGCGTCAAGCCGGAAGTGCTGGTAGTCGAGACCGCGCTGCCCGAGGGGGAGTGCCGCGCCGCCCGCAGCGGCTTCCTGTATTTCGCGTACAAAGGAAAGATCGGCTCCATCAAAACCCTCGAGCTGCTTTACCGGGACGCAGTGGTGAAGCTGCGCTAGCCTGCTCCCCGCCGGACCCTGCGGCCAGCAGTTGACGCCGGACCGTGCGACACCGGTTGACGCCGGCCCTTGCGCCACCAGTTGACGCCGTCCCGCCGTTTCTGGCGTCTAATAAGAAGATGAAGCTTTCGCTCGCCGTCCTTCTTCTGCCCGGTCTGTGCCTGGCGGCCATCTGGCCGGAGACCCTCGGCCCTTACCATCGTACGGCTACTACCGCGCCGGCCCTGGCCGATCGCCCCGTGTGGGAGGAATACGGCCTCCAGGAGGCCGAGACCGCCACCTACGAAAACGGGCCTTCCAGCTTCACCGCCACCGCCTACCGGCTCACCGATACCACCGGTGCCCTGGCCGCCTTCGACTGGCAGCGTCCGGCGCAATCCACCGTCTCGAACGCGGCCCGCCTGGCGGCGGAGACCGCCAACGGGCTCACCCTGGTCCACGGCAATTACCTGCTCTCTTTCACCGGCTATAAGCCCGCCCGGCCGGAACTGGATGCCGTCGCCGAAGCCCTGCGCAATGTGGATACCACTTCGTTGCCCGCGCTCGCCGGCTACCTGCCCGCGCAGGCCCTGGTGCCCAACAGCGAGCGCTACATCACCGGGCCGGTCAGCCTGGAGAAGTTCGATCCCGGAATTCCCCCGTCGGTGGCCGCTTTCCACCTCGGGGCGGAGGCCCAGATGGGCGTTTTCCACAGCTCCAAAGGCGACATGGCGCTGGCCGTTTTCACTTACCCCACGCCGCAGATTGCCATGCAGAAGGTGGCCGATTTCGCGAAAATTCCTGGAGCCGCGGCCAAACGGAGCGGCCCGCTGGTGGCCATTGTGCTGTCTCCGCCCGACCCCGATTTTGCCGAACGCCTGTTGGGAGAGATCCGTTACCAGGCCGAAGTGACCCGCGACGAGCGGGTTCCCACGCGCCGCGATAATATCGGCGATCTGGTCATCAACGCCTTCGTTCTCATTGGGATACTGCTGGTGTTCTCACTTGTGTCGGGACTCGCGCTGGGCGGTGTCCGGGCCGCGGTGCGCTATACCAGAAAGGGCCCGGAGCCCGAAGCGCTGGTCACCCTGCATCTCGAACGCTGAGTAGGTCGCTACATAAGCTTCCGGTTTTGTTTGCCTTAGACTGAAATCCTCAGCCCTGGAATGGTGCATTTCCGCGATCGCCGTCCGCTCGCGAAAAAGCAACCGGCCCGCAAGTCAGCCTGTACGAGCAGGTTACAGCCGAAAATTTTGGGTCCGATTTTCCCTTGACTTGCGGGCCGCGGGGAAATAAGATTCAGCTACAAAGTTTTGACGGTTGCGATTCCGTCGAAGCTGATTCTCCCATCGAACATCACCCTGGTAGAACAGGGCAAAATGCTCACCCCTCCCGGGTGAGCATTTCTATTCTACAGGAAACATTGCGGTTATACTGATCTCATGCACCCGCCCGCGCCTCCTGCTGCCCCGCCAAAGCCGTCCTGGCGGGCCCGGCTGGCCGCCTTGCGGAACGTGCGCCCGCTCCTCGGCATGGTGTGGAAGACCAGCCCGCCGTTGGTTTTGTCCACAACCCTTCTGCGCCTTCTGCGCGGGCTCCTGCCGCTGGCCATGCTCTGGGTGTCGAAGCTCATCGTGGACGCCGTGGTGGGGCGCATCTCGCGCGGAACCGGCACCCTAGCCGGCATCTGGAAGCTGGTGGCCCTGGAACTTGCGCTCGCCGTGGCCAGCGATGTCCTGGGCCGCGCCAATACCCTCTGCGACAGCCTGCTGGGAGACCGCTTCACCAACGTGGTCAGTCTCCGCCTCATGCAGCATGCCACCGAGCTCGACTTGTCCTCCTTCGAGGACCCCGCTTTCTACGACAAGCTGGAACGGGCCCGCCGCCAGACCACGGGCCGCCTGGGATTGGTGGCGGCGCTCCTGAACATGGGGCAGGACACGCTTACCTTGCTCTCGCTTTCCGCCGGCTTGCTGGTGTTCTCGCCCTGGCTGATGGCACTCCTGGTGGTGGCCGTGATCCCCGCCTTCCTCGGCGAGACCCATTTCACCAGCCTGGCCTATTCGGCGTTATACCGGCGCACCCCGGAGCGCCGCCAGCTCGACTACCTCCGCTTTCTCGGCGCTTCCACCTTTAGCGCCAAGGAGGTGAAGATCTTCGGGCTGGGCCCCCACCTGACTGAACGATATCATCAGCTTTCAGAATCCATCTATCTAGAAAATAAAGAGATCGCCACCAAGCGCGCGATCTTCGGCTCGGCCCTGAATCTGCTTTCCACAGGCGGCTACTATGGGGCCTACGCGGTGGTCCTGATCAAGACGATTGCCGGGGCCATCAGCTTCGGAACCTTCACTTTCCTCACCGGCGCCTTCTCGCG
>JADGNR010000436.1 GCA_017883415.1 Bryobacteraceae bacterium
TCGGGCGCAATGCCAGCGGCATGGGAGAATAGGATTTCAGCTCGATTCATGCCCAAGCGTTACACAAGCCGGGAACTGGTCAAGCTGGCCGAAGAATTTGGATGGAGGTTGGTCGGCGTGACGGGAGACCATCACAACTTCAAGCACCCGGCGAGCCGGTTTATAGTCACCATCGTGCATCCCCAAAAGGATGTTCCGGTGGGACGAGCAGTGGATACGGTGAAGAAAATCAGACTGGAGCACAAGTGATGCGATTCCTGATCATGCTGGAGCAAACCGAGGCGGGATTTGCGGTGCAGGCGCCCGATTTGGCGATCGCCACCTTCGGAGAGACCATCGAAGCGGCAAAGTGCGCGGCCGGCGAAGCGATTCGGATCAACCTCGAAGCCTATCGAGAAGCCGGACAACAGGTGCCTGAAGCGCAAGGCGTTTCAAACCATCTTGAGAATCCCGAATTTCGGGATTTGTTGTTCGCCTACGTCGAGGTAGCCGAGCCTCACGGGAGAATTGCCGCCTAACTCAGTCCCATTCGCCCATCGGCGATTGGGACCAGTTGGCAATCCGGAAGTTGGCGAGCTCGCTGACGGGAAGAGCAGCGCGGCGCGGCGGCAGCTCTAATAGCTGGCGCGAAATCCCCTTCGCACCAGCAAAGCGCCCACCCAGGAGCCGCGTACTGGAACCCTTTGCGCCCTCGTGCCGCCAAGTCGACGGCCTATTCGATTCGTTAAGTGAACAGCATTGAGGCTAAAGCGGCGGCGCCGCCACCGCCGGGCCCAGCATGGCGGCCCCCTGTATGCGGCCGTGCCCGGCTTCCTGCAGGAAGACCACGATCCGCTCGCGGGCGGCGCCGGAGGGCAACTCGATTTCGCCGCGGAAGCCCCCGCCGCGCTTTGCCGCGCCGATCTTTCGGATGCTTTCCACCACCGCCACATGGTCTATTTGCCGGCCCTTGTTTTCGCCCGCGGAGACCTGCGATCGGGCGCTATCGACGGCCAGCGCCAGAAACAGTTCCACGGACGCCGGCGCGCCGTCCACCTCCACGCGTAGGCCGGCGCTGGTGCGCCAGAGGCGCAACCCGGCTTTCTTCCGCTGGTTGGCCCGGGAAATCTCCGCCGCGGCGCGGCCGGCGTCGCTGCCGTTGAATTCCACCGCGCCATCGACCACCATTTCCGGGGTGTAGACGCTCTCTACGTTGAACTGCCGCCCATAGGCGGCCTGGCGGGCGGTGAGCGAAGGCGACGAGAAGCGGTCCTTCCAGCCGTCGTGGTCCCAGTAATCGACGTGCTCGCTGAGTACGATGGCCCGCGCATCGAGTTGCTGGAGCAGACGGTCGGCGGGCGGACAGCTCGAACATCCCTCGGAGGTGAAGAGCTCCACCAGAACCGGCGCGCGGTCGCGATCTCCGGCCGCGGCCGGCAGCATGGCGCACAATCCTGCCAGCAGAATGCGAAACATGTTCAGCCCTCCGGGTGCCTGTTACCACGATAGACGAATCGGGGGGAGGGGGCGGAGACGGATAGAAATAAGAAAAATGGCTCTGATTATACCATTGGAGTTATGCTTGATAGTGGCCGGGAGGCCAGACGGTAATCCTGGCTGATGAACTCCGGCGCTAATCCGGAAGGAAAGAGAGGGACAACGAGTATGACAAGCGATCGGTCTTCGGTTGCACTCCGGGCACGTGCGCGTTGGACAGTAGCGGCGCTCGCAATCATTTCGATTTCCTTTGGTCTTGGCTGGCCGCGCGCCTCCGCGGCGCCGCGCGATCGGGAACCGCACCGCACCGAAGCGAAGCTCATGAGCGTGCCCTTGAGTTTCGAGCCGAACCAGGGGCAGTTGGCCTCCCCGGTTCAGTTTCTCTCGCGCGGTTCCGGCTACGCGCTCTTCCTCACTCCGGGCCAGGTCGTCCTGAACCTGGAGCAACAGGCGGCTGCCGGGCAAACACCGCAAGCCGCGTCGGTCGACACCCTGCGCATGAGCCTGATCGGGGCCAATCCTCAGGGCAACGCCGTAGGACTGGCTCCGCAGGCCGGCGTGGTGAGCTACTTCATCGGCAACGACCCGAAGAAGTGGCGCACCGGCATCGAAACCTACGGCAAGGTCCGGTACTCCCAGGTCTACCCCGGCGTGGACTTGGTCTTTTACGGGAATCAGCGCCAGTTGGAGTACGACTTTGTGGTCGCCCCCGGCGCCGACCCTGGCCGCATCGCCTGGCGGATTGATGGGGCCCGCGCCAGCGTGGACGCGGCGGGCAATTTAGCCCTGAATGCGTCCAATGGCTCGGCCACCTTCCTCAAGCCGGCAGTGTACCAGATGGACGGAGACAAAAAGACACGCGTCGAAGGGCGGTACGCCGTGGCCGGCAACGAACTACACTTCCGGTTGGGCCCCTACGACCATTCCAGAGCCCTGATCATCGACCCCGTGCTCAGCTATGCCAGCTATCTTGCCGGCACCGCGTACGATCGCATCGGGCTCCCTACCGGACCGGGTATCCTTGAAGTCGGTGTCTCGCAGGGCCTCGCCGTGGACGCCGCGGGCAGCGTGTATGTGGCGGGCAGCACCTACTCCCTCGACTTCCCTACCAAGAACCCTTATCAAAGCGCGCCTCCGGCAAAGCAGTTTGGCGGCGTCAACGTCCCTCCCGGGCAATGGCCTTCAGGTTTTGTAACGAAATTCAGTCCGGATGGCACTTCGCTGGTTTATTCCACCTATTTGGGCGGCAACAACCAGGACTACATCTACGCCATAGCGGTGGATTCCAGTGGCAGTGCCTACGTGACCGGCCAGACAAACTCGGCCAGTTTCCCGACAACCGCCGGAGCGTACCAGACAGTCTACGCCAGTAACATTTCCTCATTTGTGACCAAGCTGAATTCCACCGGAACCGGCCTTGTCTACTCGACATTTCTGGGCGGCGCCAATAATGCGTACGCAACTGCCATTGCCGTGGATGGCGCCGGCCGCGCTTACATTGCCGGCAACGAAAGCGCTTGCGACCCAAGCCGATCCTGCTTTCCGACCACCGGGGGAGCGGTTATCGGCGGCAACCAACCCGGCCCGGGCTCGCCCCAATACGCCTTCGTCGCGGCGTTCAGTCCGGCCGGCTCCCAACTGCTCTATTCCACCATCTTCGGCGACTTGAATGGAATTAAGTGCACCAGCGGTTGCGGCGGTACGTATGGCACCGGGGTCGCGGTGGATGCCAACGGCTACTTCTACCTGGTCGGCGAAACCCAGGCCGGCCAGTTGCCGACCACCACCGGCGCCTATCAGACCAGCAGCGCTCCTCTGTCCCCCGGACAAGCCTTTCTGCAGACTTGGCGCGGCTTCATTGCCAAGTTCGCTCCCCTCACTTCCGCCGGTGGAGTAACGCTGGCCTACGCCACCTACCTTGGCGGGCAGACGAACGCCAACGACTACATCAGCGGCATCGCCATCGATAGTTCAAGCAATGCCTATGTTGTGGGATATACCAATTCCAAGGATTTTCCGGTGACGAGCGGCGCTTATGGGACCGTCTGTGGGACGGGTGGCGTGACCTGCGCCGCGGCCCACGTGACCAAACTCAATCCTACCGGCACCGCCATCCTCTGGTCCACCTATGTGGGAAACTCCAAAAGCGATGGGACCGACGCCTTATACTTCACCGGACCCATCCAGTTGGATGGCAAGGGGAACATCTATATCATGGGGCAAGTCTTGACGAGTTTTCCCATGGTCAATCCGGTGGAGCCAGACCCAAACCCACAGCTCTACGGGGCCATGGAGATTGTCGTCGCCGAGCTGGACCCCACCGGCGCCAACGTGCTGTTCTCCACCCGCATCGGATCCGGCGGACGCGAAACGGCGAGTCCGGCCGGGCTGGCAGTCGACTCCGCCGGGAACATCTATCTCGCCGGCAACATCTTGGGCCCGGACCTGATCACCACTCCAAGCGCTTTCCAGACGACCGCCGAAAGAACCGGCTGCTGCTACCACGGCTTTGTCGCCAAGATCGCGCCCTCCGCCGTGCCCACCCTCGATGCGGGCAGTCTCGCCAATGGCCTGACGTATATTGAAGGCGGGCTGGTGCCGGGATCCTGGGCGCAGGTGAAGGGCACGAACCTCAGCACTAAAACGCGCCTCTGGGACGCATCCGATTTCACCGGCCTCGGCAACAGCCTGCCCACCGACTTGAGCGGAACCCGGGTGACGGTCGACAATCTCCCCGCGGCCGTCTATTACATCAGCCCGACACAGATCAACTTCCAGGTGCCCGCCGGAGTCAGCGGAACGGCCACCGTGCAGGTGACCGTCAACGGTGTGGTGAGTAACTCCATTACCGCCGCGGCCGTCACCAACTCGCCCGCCATCTTACCCATCATCGTGAACGGAACGAATTACGCCGGCGGGGTGTTCTTCTCCGATGGCAAGTTCGTGGGCGATCCGGGTATCGCCCCCGTATTGCGCAATGCCAGGCCGGGGGAGATCATCCAGCTCTACGCCAGCGCATTGGTACCGATGCCTGCCGGCGTGTTGCCCGTCGTGCAGGCCGTCGGCGGCGTGACGGTCACCATCGGCACGGTCACGTTCCCCGCCGATGCGGCCGCGCTAGTGGCGGTGGGACAGTTCCAGATCAACTTCACCGTGCCGTCGCTGCCGACCGGCGTGTACCCCATCTCGATTTCCGTCAACGGGGCGACGTCTCCGTCGAGTATCAATTCCTTGCCGCCCGGCCCGGTAGTGATTCCGATCCAGCAGTGAGCTGCCTTGCCGGCGTGCCTGACCG
>JADGNR010000141.1 GCA_017883415.1 Bryobacteraceae bacterium
CAGCCGGGCGAAGGCCGGCTTCGGAACACCGCGCGGAGGCCGCCGCACCGTTCCCACCCGCAAACCTTCCCTCGCTCCGCGCCCGGCCGGCTCCCAGCCGTCGGCCGCGGCGCTCACCGGTCGACGGAACGAAAGCGCCTGTCCCACGTCGTGACGCCGGGGCCTTGCGGTTTTGTGGGGGCAGGCGCTTTGTCTGCCAACCGAGCACCTGCGACGGAACTCCCTGTGTTAGAACGGAGATTATGGCCGGCCCCGCGCTCGAAAAGAAGCTCCTGCTGATCAGTAACTCGGTTTGCCACGGCAGGCCCTACCTGGACCATTGCGCCGATGCCATCCGCCAATTCCTCGGCGGCGTTACCACCATCGCCTTCGTACCCTATGCGGCGAAAGACTGGGACGGATATGCCCGCCAGGTTCGCAGCGCGCTCGCCGGCTTCGGACTCAAGGTCGAGAGCGTCCACGAAACCGGAGCTGGGCCGCACACGCTTCCCGACCACCCGGCCGTCTTTGTGGGCGGCGGGAATACCTTCCGCCTTTTGAAGACCCTGCAGGACCGCGGACTGCTGGATCAAATCCGCCGCAGAGTCCTCGACGGAATGCGGTACATGGGATCCAGCGCGGGCGCGAACCTTGCCTGCCCTACCATTAAGACCACCAACGATATGCCGATCGTGCAGCCGGCGGATTTCCATGCCCTCGGTCTCGTGAGTTTTCAGATTAATCCGCACTATATCGATGCCGATCCCAACTCCACCCACATGGGCGAAACACGAGAGAAACGAATCGCCGAGTTCCACGAGGAGAACGACCTGACCGTCGTTGGGCTTCGCGAGGGCTCGTGGATTGTCGTGGATCAAGGCAGAGCCACGCTGCACGGAGAGACGGGCGCGAAACTCTTCGTCCCCGGCAAAGCCCCGGCGGAGTGGGACCGGCAAACCGGCTGGCCCGCGTGAAAAGGGGCCGGGCGGCGCCGCGGGCCGCCCTGGGGCGGTCATACTGGTAGTTTGTCCGGCCAACTCATCAAGCCGTCCCGCGACGCCTGGGCCCAGTGGATCGGTCCGGAGACGCTGATCTCGCAAGTTCGCGGCACGGCCCCATTCCTGGGACCGCGGCTGCCGGCAACTGACCGCGGCCGCCTGATCGAACTCGGCCACTCGCCCGACGGCTTCCTACGGATTCTGGCCAGTTGGGAGAACATCCTGCGCCCCAACCTGAACGCCGAGGAGCAGTTGCAGGACTACTTTGCCCTCTGCCTGGCCTGTCACCACGCTACCGTCGCCACATTCGTACCGACCGACGTCGATACCAAAATCCGCGGCATCGTCTGGCGCGAATCGCGCGATTCCGAAGTACTACGACCCATGCTGCGCCTCGCTCTCGACTCACGCGCATGGACTGAGGACGGCATCTCGATCCGGGCCATCCGCGGCGTGAGCGGGCACAACGGCGAACAGTGGAGCGCCATTGCGGGCGGCCTGGGCCGGCTGCTCGAGCTCGGCGATACCGTCTCCGCCGAAGAAGCGCAGGCCGTGATCGAAGCCGAGATCGACCGGGAACGGGAGGTCTTCGATGGAGTCGCGGCAGAACGCGGCGCCGAGCTCGACCTGTTGCGCCTTGCGATGACCCTGGCGCACAACCGCGGCGATCTGACTCAAGGCATGGGTTTCTGGAAGCGCACCCCGTTGACCGCGCCGGCCATGGAACATCTCTCCGAGCGCGGGCGCTTCTCCCTCCCCGTTCGGGTGTATCAACACACCGGCCTCTCGGCCGAAGGCCACCGTCACTATCCCCTGCGGGCGGTGAAGGCGTTGCGCCGTTCGCCGGCCACACTGCTACCGCTGAGCCCGTTTCTGGACGAATGGGGCGGCGTGGTAGCGCAACTGGAAGAGAGCCACGAAGTGCTGGCCGCGCTGGTGAGCGGTTGCGAGAAGGTACAGGGCCAGCAAGGCTATTACCGCGCCATCGCCGGCATGCGCACCGCCTCCCCGGACGCGTTCGAACGCGCGGCCGCGCGCATGCCCAACGGCGCGCAGCGTCTGCTCCGCGGCGCCGAACTGCGCAAGCTCATCGACGTGCCGCGCGTTTCCTTCGAATCCATGATGCGCAAGCGCGCCCGCACGGCGCTGGCAAGGTTCGGCGGGAAGAACTGAGGGCCGCCTCACGGCGCAAACTGCACCTGAACATCGCGCTCCGCCGCACGCCCATGGTCATCGATCACGCGAATCAGGTGCGCACCATCCGCCGTGGTACGCTCCGCCAGTGCACTGGCGCCAACGGGGATCTTCCCCAGCAGGGCGCCGCCGTCAAACCAGAACGTTCTGGACATCGCCGCGGCGCCGGCCTCCAGCGCGACGAGGCCGTCAGGCCGGGACCGGCGGTCCATCGGCTGAAAAGAAGCTCCTGCTGTCAGTAACTCGGTTTGCCACGGCAGGCCCTACCTGGACCATTGCGCCGATGCCATCCGCCAATTCCTCGGCGGCGTTACCACCATCACCTTCGTACCTCATGCGGCGAAAGACTGGGACGGATATGGGAGAGACGGGCGCGAAACTCTTCGTCCCCGGCAAAGCCCCTGCCGACTCCTCTTGGCCCGAACCTGCGCGATTTCCGTCTTCCGCCTCGCCGCGCGGCGCTCGCAGGCTGCCGGCGCGACCGCACCGCCTTTTCCCTGTCACCCGGAGCGGCGGAACAGGTCTGATACACTGAGAAAACTGGAACCGCGGATCGCCAGGAAACAGATGTCCCAAGACGCACCCAGCGTGATCGAACGGATCCCCGCCGGAGCTCGAATCCTCATTGTCAGACTAAGATCGATGGGAGACTGTGTACTTACTACTCCGGCAATCGAAATCTTGGCTCGCTACCGGCCGGATGTGAAGATCGGAGTCGTCGTTGAACCCGGATTCGCCGCAATTTTCGAGGATAACCCTGCCGTCTCGGCGATTCTTGCGCCATCGGCGATTCAGGTCTTTCGCTGGCGCCCGGTCCTCTGCCTGAATTTCCACGGAGGCAGTCGCAGCCGGGTACTGACTCTCGCCTCCAGGGCCTCCATTCGAGCCGGCTTCGGCCACCACCGTGGTTCGGGGATCTACCACATTCGCATCCCTCGGGCCCAGGAGATTCTCGGTGTGGAAAGGCCCGTACACACGGCCGAACACCTCGCCTCCGCCATGTTCTACCTGGGCTGTCCCCACCAGGAGGTCCCACGCGCTCGGCTCTTCGCGCGGCCGGCGGCCCAACGGCCTCCTTACGCCGTGATTCACCCCACGGCGGCGGCTCCCTACAAGACGTGGGATCCGCATCGTTTCGTCGCCGTCGCGAAACACCTGCATGATGGACACGGCCTCGACCCGGTCTTCATCGGCAGCTCCGGCGACGATATGACGCCGTTCGCGGATTATGAATGTGTCGCCGGCGCGCCGCTGAGCGATATTAAATCCCTGCTGTCCGGAGCATCGCTCTTTGTGGGAAATGACAGTGGCCCCGCCCATATCGCCGCTGCCTTCAACGTTCCCCTGGTGGTGCTCTACGGCAGAATCGGCCACCAGATCACCTGGGCGCCCTGGCAAGCCACCGCGGCGCGCACGCTGGCGGATGCGGGCGGCATCTCGGCCATCGCCACCGGGCAGGTCATCGCCGCGATCGATGCGATTCCGTCTTCGCCACAGCGTGCCGGCCAGCCGCGATGTCTGCCGTCGCCCCATGCCGCTTGTGGGCCCATGTAGGGGGCGAAGCAAACCTGTTACCGTGAAACCGGAGAAGAAATATGCAGCCGTTCCGGTTTCACGTGTTGGTCTGCGACCAGCAAAAGCCCGAAGGCGTTCCGTGCTGCGCGGCGCGGGGCTCGGGCCAGGTCCTGGAGGCGCTACGGCGCGAAGTCGCGGCGCGCGGCCTGGAAGACCAGGTCCAGGTGACGGCGTGCGGCTCGCTGGGCTTGTGCGAGCACGGACCGAACCTGGTGGTGTATCCCGAAGGCATCTGGTACTCGGGCGTCACCCCGGCGGACGTGCCGGAGATCGTCCGCTCCCATTTCCAGCAGGACACCCCCGTCGCGCGGCTGGCTCGCGCCGATCCCGCGGCTCTGCGCGCGGAGATCCTGAATAACCGCGAGAAGAGGCTCGCCGCACGCAGCGCCCGGGAAGCCGCCGGGCTTCTCCCCGACGACCTGAACGAGAGCATCCGGGCGTTTCAGGCCAGCCGCGCCATCCTCACGGCCCTGGAGCTCGACCTGTTTACCGCCGTGGAGGGCGGCGCCGGCGCGCTGGAAGTGGCCACCAGCCTCCACACCGGCCCGCGCGCCACCGAGATGCTCCTGAACGCACTGGCGTCCCTGCGCCTGCTGGTCAAGCGGGAAGGCGTCTTTCACAATGCGCCGGCGGCCGCACGCTACTTCACCGCCGGGTCGCGCGACAACGCCCGGCCAGCCTTGCTGCATACCGCCCACTTGTGGGAGCGCTGGTCGACCCTTACCGACTGCGTGCGCGCCGGCGCCGCCGCCGCCCGCGACGAAATCGCCGGCCGCGGCCCGGACTGGACCGAGGCGTTCATCGCCGCCATGCACCGCAACGCCTCGGAACGCGCGCCGCTGGTGGTGCGCGCGGTGGGCGCCGAAAGCGTCCGCCGCATGCTGGACGTCGGCGGCGGATCGGGCGCGTATTCGATTGCTTTCGCCCAGGCCCACTCTGCCATGCGGGCCGACATCCTGGACCTGGCCCCCGTCGGGCCCATCGCGCGGCGCCACATCCAGGAGGCCGGGGTGGCGGACCGCGTCCAGGTCCGCGCCGGCGATCTGCGTACCGGTCCGTTAGGCGAAGGATACGACCTGGTGTTTCTCTCCGCCATCTGCCACATGCTCAGCCCCGTGGAGAATCTCGACTTGCTCGGCCGCTGCCGCGAGGCGCTGGCCCCCGGCGGGCGCGTCGTCATTCAGGACTTCATCCTGGAGGCGGACAAGACGGCGCCCCGCTTCGCCGCCCTGTTCGCGCTCAATATGCTGGTAGGCACGCCCGGCGGCAGCAGCTACAGCGAGCCGGAATATGCTGCCTGGCTCGGCGAGGCCGGTTTCCGGGAGATCCGCCACACGCGCCTGCCGGGAATCACCGGGCTCATGCTCGCGTCGCGGCCCTGAGTGCCGGTCCCCTGGAAAACCTCACCCCGGCCCATCGCGAAAGCCGGGGACCGCAGGCGCAAGGTCGTATGGGCATCGGAAGGCTGTGGAAAAGCGTTTTGACCGACCAGAGTTGTTGAGGATGTCCACAAATGCCCGAAAGATTAGGAGTTAAGGGTTTGTTTATCCTTGATCTCCTCGACAAATTGGCTGACAATACGGTCGCAGGATATTCAAAACGAAATCTCGCTTAAGACTAAGGAAGGACTATTTTCATGTTCATGTTGCGTTTTCGCTACCCCGCTGCCATTGCGGTCCTACTGCTGCTCGGCGTTTGCCTGCCCGGCTGGGCCGGAACGATTTATTCCGGCAGCAACAATAGCCAACTCGTGGCCATCGACACTGTGACCGGCCACGGCACACCGGCTGACCAACCCTTCGGCGTAGGGGGTGTCTTTGCCGGCGCATTCAGTCCTAACGGCACCTTCTACATCGTAACCGGTATGAATTCCAACAACAGCCAACTTGCGACCGTGGACCTCCTCACCGGCCACGCGAATCCGTACGCCCATCTGGCCATAAATAGCATCGATATGTTGCAGTTCTCCCCCTCCGGTATACTCTACGCCTCCGATGGAAGCACGCTTTTCCAGATGAATGTCACTACCGGCGCACTCACAACCATCGGCAACTTCTTTCCCGGCAACCCCGCTGGCAACCCCGCTCTTCAGTGTGGATACGGGCTGCATCATGGGGCTGGCGTTCGACGGTGGCGACAACCTCTATGCCACGAATTTCTGCCTTCAAAACTCGCCGCTTTACCAGGTCGATCTGGCTGCGCACTCGCTTAGCATCGTGGCTATGACAGGCCTTCCGAACCTCCACGGCGGCGATATCGCGCCCGTGCCCGAACCGGCGGTACTCTGGACCCTGGGCTCGGGGCTGCTCCTGGTAATGGGCTTGTCGCGAAGGAATTGGAAGCGAGGCTCGCGGCGCGCGTAAGGCCGCCGCACCCAATCCCCCGTCGCTGAACGTCGCCCATACGGCACCCCCGCCACCTGCTCGCCCGACAACCGCCTGGATGGCCGCACCGTCCGGTTTTGCACCGGCCCATGATCGGCCTATCGGAATCCGGTTTCCGGCCGATATAGACAAAAGGAGCCACTACAATGGTCAATCCACTCCGGGTGCTGGTAGTCGACAATGCGGAGGACGGCCGCAAAATTCGTGAAATGCTGGAAGGCGCCGAGGGCGCTCCGTTCACCGTCTATTCCGCGGAAACGCTGGTATCGGCGTTGGATGCCATGGCACGCCACACCTTCGACATTGCCGTGGTGGAGATCTTCCTGGCGGATTCCAAGGGCCTCCCCACCTTTGAGACCATCCGGCGCCATGCCCCTGGCCTGCCCGTGGTGATCTATACCGGGATCGACAACGAGGCGCTGGCGCCCGCCGCCGTCCAGCGTGGCGCGCAGGACTACCTCATTAAGGGCAAGGTGACCAGCCAGTCGCTGGCCCGCGTACTGCATTACGCGGTCATGCGCCAGCAGGGCCAGGACCAACCGGGGGCGGCCGGAACCGCGAAGGCCAGAGTCATCGGCATCCTGGCGGCCAAGGGCGGCGTGGGGGCCACCACCTTCGCGTCCCATTTCAGCCTGGAGCTGAAACGGCAGACCGGCGGGAGAGTCTTGCTGCTGGACCCGGACCCCACCTCGGCTTCGGCCTCCTTCCTCATGAAGATCGAGTCGAAGTACACGGTGGCCGATGCCGCCTCCAACCTGAACCGGCTGGACG
This sequence comes from Bryobacteraceae bacterium, assembly GCA_017883415.1. Classification (GTDB taxonomy): domain Bacteria; phylum Acidobacteriota; class Terriglobia; order Bryobacterales; family Bryobacteraceae; genus JADGNR01. The sequence goes on from JADGNR010000141.1 coordinate 6,902, forward strand.
CAGCCTTCTGGGGCAGCGTGGTGGCAAAAGGCCCCGGCGGTCTGGACGTTTTGCAAGCCCCCGGCGCCGCCGGGTTCAGCGAGCCTCTCGCCGGCGACGCCTTGCGGCACGTGCTGCGCTTTGCGCGCACCAGGTACGACAGCATCGTCGTGGACCTCGGCCGCCTCAATCCCGTCGCCATGAGCCTGCTCGAGGAAACCAGCGAAATCTACCTGGTCACGACCAACGGCCTGCCGGAGATGTACGAGGCCAAGCGCGTGGCGCACGAGCTGATCGAACGGGGATTTACCAGCCAGCGGTTGCGCCTGGTCTTCAATCGGGTGCCGGAATCCGCGTCGCTGCCCCAAGCGGAGTTCGCCAAGGTCTTTGGAGTTCCGGTGTTCTGGACGATCTTCGATTGTGCCGACGAGCTGGCGGAGGCCTATGCGCGCGGGCGTTTCCTCGACGAGTCCCTGCCCCTGCGCAAGCAGATTGCGCAACTGGTGGCGCGGTCGCTCGGCACGGAACCGAAGCCCAAGGCGCGCGGCCTGATGCGCTTCTTCAAACTGGCGCCCTCCCAATGAAATCCGCTCCGATTCCTAAACCTTGGGCCCCAGGCCCAGCGCGCGCCCCAGGTGAGTCCACCGCGACGCCTCCCACGATGCCAGGCGGAATCTCTCCCGGTTGAGTTCGTCGTACAGCCGCGCGGTTTCCGCCGTCCGCCGTTTCACCTCGGCATCCAGTTCCATGGCCCACCGCGTCCGGTCCTCGAACTCGCCCTCCAGGCGCTTCCGTTCGGCTTCCAGTTTCTCTTTGAGTTCCCTCAGAAAGATGTGCTGCCGCATCAGCTCTGCCATGCCTTCGCGCGAGAGGTGGAACGGCTCCTTGCCCGCGATCACCGGCAGCGACCACGATTCGCGGTGGGCGACCCCGAATTGCGGATACTCGGCGGCGGCGAACTCCACGCGAGAGAAACCGGCGGCCGCCAGCTTGTTTCGGAGATCGGCCTCACCGAACACCCGCAGCTCCAGGGTGGAGCCGTGTCCGCCGTGGAACACCAGGTCTTCGAAGACCTGCCAGCCGCCGGACCTCGTGCGGTTGACCAGCGCCAGGTGGCCGCCTACGGTCGCCAGGCTGCACTCGTGCAGCTCGGGGAAATGCTCCCGCGTAGTCTCGGCCGGCGAGTACGGCACGGTCATCGCCAGGAAGCCGTAGGGTTTCAGCAGCGCGCAGGCGTTAGCCAGGGATTGCTCCACGGGCGGCGCCACGTGTTCGAAGATGTCGCCCGCCAGAATGAAGTCGAACATCCCGCGCTGTTCGGGCGGCTGGGAGACGTCGAATCGCGGCGCCTCGTGGTAGAACGTATTGCGGTAATCGAAGCGCGCCGCGAGCAGCGACGCGCATTCCTTCTGGTCGGCCATGCCCAGCCCGCGAATGGATTTCATCGGCGGAAAATCGGCCAGTGCCAGCGGTATCCCGAAAAGTTCCACGCTCAGCGCCTGCAGCAGCGCCCGCAGCCGCACCGTGGAGTTGCACTCTGCGCAACTGGCTTCGTCCCGGCTAAAGTCCGGCCGGGGGAATGCGTTGGCGGCTCCGCAGATGTTGCACTGAAACTGCATGATCGGGTTTATTGTAGCCTGACTTACTGCTCGGCCCTCTTCGCCGCCGCCGGCGAACTGCCGCCGGAGCCCCGCAGTCCCTCCGTGCCGCAAAGCCCGCCTGGAATTCTCCAGGCGCAGCTTGGAGGCAGCCCCCTTCATGTATACTAGTGGCGCCTGCTCGAAGCGCGGTCCCGCCACGGCTACGAATTGGCCAAATTGATTGCGTCGCGCTCCGAAGCGCGCCTGCAATACCAGGTGGCCTCCCTCTACCCCATGCTCTACCGGCTGGAACGGAAAGGCCTGGTGCAGGGCAAGTGGGTGGAAAAGCCCGGCGAACGCCGCCGGCGCTTCTATGCATTGACTCCGGCCGGACGAAAGGCCCTGGCGGCGCAGCGCAGCGCCTGGCGCGAATTCTTCTCGGCGCTCAACCGCCTCACGAGGTTTAGCAATGCCTCCTGACTGGAACGCCTACGTGCGCCGGAATCTGCCGGAGCTGGGCTTGTCTCCCGAGCGCGAGAACGAGATCGCCTCCGAACTCGCCGATCAGCTTTCCCAGGCCTGGCAGGAAGCGCTCGATGCCGGACTGGGCGAGGCCGAAGCGGCCCACCGCGCCCGATCGTACGTACGAGACTGGGCCGCGCTGGCGGCGGAACTGCGCGCCGCCGAGCGCCCGGCGCCGCCGCGCCTCGAGCCGGATCCCCGCGTCCCCCTGCTGGCCGGCCTCGGGCACGACGTGCGCTACGCCTGCCGCACCTGATCCTGTTTCCCTGCTGGCGTGTTACCCTCCGGCGCGCCGCGTTGCGCGCGTGGACCCGTTGGTCACGCTCCGGCAAGACTGAAAGCGTTCTTGCGGGGCAGGCGCTTTCGCCTGCCGGCCGATTTCCGCTCACGTTCTGGTGCGCCGCGGCGCCGGTCAGTCTCCGCGCCGCGCCTGTTACGATAGAAGCGATGACCCCCAACCAACCGGGCCAGATGCCCAAAATGCCCATCCCCGGCGTCAAAAATCTGATCGCCGTCGGTTCTGGAAAGGGCGGCGTGGGCAAGACCACCGTTGCCGTGAACCTCGCCGTCGGCCTGGGCTCGCTCGGCTACCAGGCCGGCCTCATGGACGCCGATGTCTACGGTCCCAACGTGCCCCTCATGATGGGCATCAACCGCACGCCTATGGCGTACGGGGAGCGCATCCAGCCGCTCGATCAGTACGGCATCAAGCTCATGTCCATGGGCTTTCTCAATCCCGGCGACAAGCCGCTTATCTGGCGCGGCCCCATGCTCCATAGCGTCATCCAGCAGTTCCTGCGCGGCGTCGATTGGGGCAACCTCGATTACCTGGTGATTGACCTGCCCCCCGGAACCGGCGACGTGCAGCTCTCGCTCATCCAGACCGCTCCCATCACCGGCGCCATCGTCGTCACCACCCCCTCCGACGTCTCGCTCGAAGATGCGCGCAAGGCCATCCACATGTTCCACCAGGTGCGCGTGCCGATCCTCGGCATCGTCGAGAACATGAGCTTCCTCACCTGCCCCCACTGCCGCGAGCGCATCGATGTGTTCAGCCACGGCGGCGGCCGCCGCACGGCCAAAGAGATGCACGTGCATTTTCTGGCCGAATTGCCGCTCGACCCGCAGGTCCGCATCGGCGGCGATTCCGGCAAGCCCATCGTCTTGCGCGCCGGCGAAGGCGAGCCGTTCCTCGAACTGGCCCGCCAGACCGTGGCGCGCTCCGAAGAGGCGGCCAAAGAAGAAGGCCCCAAAATCGAGATCGGCGAATGAGATCGGTTTTCGGCCGCCGGTGGGTGGGCTAGGCCGGGGCGCCCTCGCGGCGAGATGCGGCCCCACAAGTCGCCGGCGCGATTCGGCGGCCTGCGCGCGGTCATCGGCGGCGCCGACACCCCCTGGCGCGCCGCCAGGCCTGCACCCACTCCTCCCAGCCCGAACCCCTGCCGGGCTTGCGCCCAGGTGGTACTCCGGCCCGCCATGACACAATGAGTGTGTGGACGTCGAAAGGACCATCGAGTTCATCCTGGAGCAGCAGGCCAACCTGAGCGTGCATCAGGCCGCCCTGACCGTGCAACTGGAGAACCTGACCGCGCAACAGGCGAAGGCTGCGGAGCAGCACGGCCGGGAAATGGCCGGTATCCGCAACCAACTGCGCCGCGCCGTCGAACTCAGTGTGCGCGAAGCGCGCAACGAGCGCAAACGGCGTCAGGAGGCCGATACGCACCTGGAGGCAACGATCGACCGTATCGGTCAAAAGCTGGAGGGCCTGATCGACGCCCTGCGCCACGGCGGCAACGGAGTCTCATTGACGGTGAGTTAGGCTTCCGGAGCCCCTACCCCGCTACCGGCATCTCTTCCTCTACCACCTTGCCGTGCCGCCAGGCGCGCACCCACTCTTGCAGCGCCGCCATGTAGGTGTAGAACACCGGCGTCAAATAGAGCGTCACCAACTGCGAGAACAGCAGCCCGCCCACCACCACCAGGCCCAGCGGGCGCCGCGCTTCGCCGCCCGCGCCATAGCCCAGCGCGATCGGCACCGCGCCCAGCAGCGCCGCCATCGTGGTCATCATAATCGGGCGGAAACGGATCAGGCACCCTTCGTAGATCGCTTTCATCGGCGGCAGATGGTGCTGCCGCTCGGCTTCGAGCGCGAAGTCGATCTGCATGATCGCGTTCTTTTCCACGATGCCGATCAGCATGATCAGCCCCACGAACGCATAGATGTTCAGATCGATGCGGAACAGCAGCAGCGTCAGCAGCGCGCCGAATCCCGCCGAGGGCAGGCCCGAAAGTATGGTGATCGGGTGGATGTAGCTTTCGTACAGAATGCCGAGCACGATGTACACCACCGCGATGGCGATGATCAACAGCACCCACAGGTTGCCCAGCGAGTTCTGGAACGCCTTGGCCGCCCCCTGGAACTGCGTGCTGATACTGGCCGGCAGATCGCGGTCGGCGATCTCCTGGATCCGCGCCACCACGTCGCCCAGCGATGCCCCCGGCTGCAGATTGAAGGAAATCGTCGCCGCCGGAAGCTGGCCGTAATGGTTAATGGTCTGCGGCCCGGTCTCCGAAGCCACTCCCGCCAGCGTGTCGAGCGGAATCAGCCGTCCGCCGGGACTCTTGAAGTAGAGCAGCGAGAGCGCCCGCGGGTCGGCCTGGTATTGCGGCTCCAGTTCCAGCAGCACCTTGTACTCGTTCACCGAGCCGTAGATGGTCGACACCCACCGCGGCCCGTAGGCGTCGTAGAGCGCGTTCTCGATCTGGTTGGCGTTGATCTGCATGGCCGCCGCCTTGTCGCGGTCGATGGTCAGGTTCACCTGCGGAGTGGCTACCGCCACGTCGCTGGCCACGTCCTCCACCCCGGGAACCTCCGCCACGCGCTTCTCCAGTTCCGCCGCCGCGGCGTACAGTTCCGCCTTGTCCGGCGTCTGCATCGAGAACTGGTACAGGCTCTTGGTCACTTTGCCGCCGATCCGTATGGTCGGCGGGTTCTGCACGTATACCTTCATCCCCGGATAGTTGGCCAGCTTCGGCCGCACTTCCTTGATGATTCCGTCCACGCTCAACGCCCGCTTGTTGCGCGGCTTCAGGTGCACCACCAGCTCCCCATAGTTGGGACCGCCCAGGGTCGACGCGGTGGTGCCCCCCACGCTGGCCATCAGCGAATCCACGTTGGGGTCCTTCGACACTTCGTCCGCGATCTTCTTCTCGTACTCCACCATCTGGTAGTAGGATGTGCCCTGCGCGGCTTCCGTGTACACCTGCATCTGGTCGGTGTCCTGGTCCGGGATGAAACCCTTGGGGATGACCACGAACATGTACATCGTCGCCGCCAGAACCACCGCCGAGACGCCCATGGTCAACGGCCGGTAGCGCAGCACCCATTGCAAGCTCCGGTCGTAGACCCGCAGCATCCCCTCGAAGAACCGCTCGGTAACGCGGTAGAACCGGCCCCGCTTCTGTTCCTGCGCCGCGCGCAGGAATCGGCTGCACAGCATCGGCGTCAACGTCACCGAGACCACGCCCGATATCAGGATCGCCACGCAGATCGTCACCGCGAATTCCTTGAACAGGCGGCCCAGCACGCCGCCCATGAACAGCACCGGGATGAACACCGCCGCCAGCGACAGCGTCATCGAGACGATGGTGAACCCGATCTCGCC
>JADGNR010000018.1 GCA_017883415.1 Bryobacteraceae bacterium
CGCTACCATTGAGGCAGTGGACCTCGAAAAAGCACTGCTGCGCAAAGTGGGTGAGGCGGTCGACCGTTTCAAGATGGTGCGCGACGGCGATCGCGTCGCGGTGGCGCTCTCCGGCGGCAAGGATTCCGCCACGCTGCTCGAAGCCCTCCTGCTGCTGCAGAAACGCGCGCCCATCGAATTCTCCGTATGTGCCTTCACCGTGGAGCAGGGTAAGTTCCTCCGGCCCATCGAGCCCTTGGGCGACTACCTCAAGCAGCGCGGCGTCGCCTGGACCTATTTCCGCGATGCGCCCTCCCTGCGGCTGCTGGAAGACCAGCCCGAACATGGCTGCGACCTGTGCAGCCGGTACCGCCGGCGCGCCGTCTACGAGATCGCCCACTCCCTCGGCGCCAACGTGATCGCCTTCGGCCATACCGCCGACGATTTTTGCGAGGCGCTGCTGCGCAATACCATGTTCACCGGCCGGCTCAGCGCCCTGCCGCCGGTCACCGTCTCGCGTAGTCGCGAATACCGGCTCATCCGCCCCCTGGTCTACGTCACCGAAGACATCACCCGCGCCTTCGCCGAAGCGCGCGGCGTCCCCGTGGTGCCGTGCGGATGCTCGCAGAAGACCGGGACCGTGCGCCGCGCCCTGCGCGATCTCTTCGCCTCGCTCGAACGCGAGCACCCCCACCTGAAAGAGAATATTCTCGCCGCCATGGGCAACCTGGATACCGGGCGCCTGCTCGATACCCGCTTCCTCCAATTGGACCAACCCGAGCGGCACGATCCGTTTCCCATCGTCACCGGCTCCGACGTTTGACCGGAACATCCCCGAACGATTAAGATGGGGGTCTCTCTTTTTTCCCCTTATGAGACTGCTGCCGCGCGCGGAAAAGTTTTACCACCTCTTTCTGAAGCAGGTGGAGTTCATCTCCGAGGCCTCGCGCCTGCTGCTCGACGGATTGCGCGCCGGCAACGGGCGGCTGAGCGTGGTCGTCACCGAGATCAACGTGTTGGAGCACCAGGCCGACGAAGTCATCCACGAAATCTTCACCCGCCTCAACCAGACCTTCATCACCCCCATCGATCCGGAGGACATCCACAACGTCTCTTCCGCCCTCGATAACGTGATGGATGGCATCGAGGACACGGCGCACCGCCTGGTGTCGTACCGCATCGACCCCATTCCGCCCAACATGGTGCGGCTGGCGGAGATTGTGGCCTCCTGCGCCAAGGCCCTGAAAAACGCCTTCGAGGCGTTGGAGAACGACGGCCCCATCATGGAGCACTGCATCGAGATCAACCGCCTGGAAAACGAGGCGGACCTCATCGGGCGCAGCGCGGTGGTGGACCTGTTCAACAAGGAAAAGGACCCCATTACGCTGATCAAGCTCAAAGAGGTGTACGAGTTCTTCGAGACCACCGTCGACAACTGCGAAGACGTGGCCGACGTCCTGCAAAACGTGGTGGTCAAGAACAGCTAACCGATGTCGCCCTTCTCGCTGGCCGTCCTGATCATAGCGATCGCGCTGGTATTCGACTACATCAACGGCTTCCACGACGCGGCCAATTCCATCGCCACCATCGTCGCCACGCGCGTCCTCACGCCGTTTCAGGCGGTGGTGTGGGCGGCGTTTTTCAATTTCGTGGCCGCCTTCGTTTTCGGAACGGCGGTGGCCCGCACCATGGGACAAGGCTTCGTCAACCTGAACCATGTCACGTTGTGGGTGATTATGGCGGGTCTGATCGGGGCGATTCTGTGGGACCTGATCACCTGGTGGCTGGGCCTGCCCACCAGCTCCTCGCACGCCTTGATCGGCGGATACGCCGGCGCGGCCATGGCCCACCTGGCCTGGACGCACGGCGGTGGACACATACTCGAAGCGCTCATCGTCGGCCAGTGGCCGCTCACCGTCGTGTTCATCTTCCTGGCGCCGCTGATCGGGCTCATCTCGGCCTACGCGCTGATGGTCGTGGTGTACTGGCTCTTCCGCCACTCCAGCCCGTCGAAGATGGATCTTTATTTCCGCAAGCTGCAATTGCTCTCGGCCGCCGCCTTCAGCCTCTCGCACGGCGCCAACGACGCGCAGAAGACCATGGGCATCATCACCGGCGTGCTGGTGGCCGCCGGGTTTCAGAAGACCTTCGATGTACACATCTGGGTGATCCTGTCGGCGCACGCGGCCATCGCGCTCGGCACGCTCTCCGGCGGCTGGCGCATCGTGCGCACCATGGGCGGACGGTTGACCCGGCTCCGGCCCCGCAGCGGGTTCTGCGCCGAAACCGGCGCGGCGGGCGCGGTGATCCTGGCCACCCACCTGGGCCTGCCCGTTTCCACTACGCACGCCATTGCCGGCGCCATTGCCGGCGTCGGCAGCATCCAGCGCATCAAAGCGGTCCGCTGGGGCATCGCCGCCAATATCGTCTGGGCCTGGGTGCTCACCATCCCCATGGCGGCGCTCTTTGCCTGGCTCGCGTTTTCCCTGCTGCACCTGGTCTTTGGCGTATAGCCTCCCGTGTGGGGCGGCCAATCCTGGCCGCGGCCGGCTTTCAGCCGGCCTCCTCCGGGCCGAAGCCCTTTCGCTGGATAGACGCGTAAATCGGCCGCCGGTAGCTGGCGCAGAGAAGCGCGAGAGCCTGTTGGAACCCGGCTTCGTGGCAGTCTCCGGCCTTGGCGATCATGCTCCAGACCGTAGTCGGGAAGCGTGATCCAGCCGCATGGCTTTCCGCGGACGGCATAGCCGGACACGCGGGAAGGCCTTGCATCCACCCGGGCCGGCGGAAGGCTGGAGAGCGAAAAGACTAACCCTAAAGGCTTATGGCTGATGCACTTGTAAGAACTTGCCCGCGCCCGGCCGATTTACCAAAGTTTTACCCTTTCCCAATTAAACCGCGCAGCCGGAGTGATCTACTTGAGTGGCTGATTACTCGTTACTCCTTTCCAGGGGCTTTCCAGTGGGAAGCCTCTGGTTCTTCGCGTGCTCTCCGGGGCACCGGTGTGGCACAACGAGGTCACCGGAGTCCGCATTGTTCTTCGCCAAGATACGCCGATGGTTCGACCTGCTGATGGGAGGGTCCTGGTGGTGCGTCCGGGCGGTGGTGGTCACCGCCGGCGCTTTGTTGCTCTCGCTGCTCCTGGAGCCGCTCATCGAGCCGGATTTCTCGCCGATCTTCCTGGGCGCCATCGCGCTCTGCACCTGGCGTTGGGGCGTGCGCTCGGGGGTGTTGAGCACTGTCATTTCCGCGGCGTCCATGTTGTACCTCTTCCTTCCGCCGCATTACAGCCTGGCCTTCCTCAGTTGGTCCACCTTCCTCCGGGAGCTCTCCTTCGCCGCCACGGCTTCGCTCATCGTCTGGCTGGTGAAAAACTTCAACGCCGCGCATACCCGTCTCACCCAATCCCTGGAGGCGATTCAGGCCCGCGAAGAGCTCTTTCGCATCGCCCTGCGGAATTCGCCGGTCATGGTCTTCCATCAGGATGCCGGCCTGCGCTACCAGTGGGTGTACAACCCGTTTCCCGAGCATAGAAGCATTTCCCTGTTGCACAAGCTCGATACCGACCTGTTCCCACCGGTCGAAGCCGCACAACTTGTCCAACTCAAAAGGAGTGTGCTCTCCACCGGCCGGGGAGCGCGTCGGGAAGTGGCGCTCACCAGCCAGGGCCAGCCGCGCATCTTGGACTTCAGTGTCGAGCCGTTCCGCGCCGCCGCCGGCCCGGTGGTGGGCATCCTGGGGACCGCGGTGGATGTCACCGACCGCAAACGCGACGAGGAGCAACTCCGGCAGTCGCGCCAGCAATTGCGCGGCCTGGCCGCACGGCTCCAGGCGGCCCGCGAAACGGAGCGCGCGCTTACCTCCCGCGAGGTGCACGACATGGCGCAACTGTTGACCGCTCTCGATCTGCAATTGTCGGTGATGACTACCCGAATCTCCGAGGGAGCCGACCTCGGCACCGTGGCCGAACGGCTCAAGGCGGTTTCCGGACTGCTGGCTTCGACCATCGAGTCGTCGGCCAGGATCTCCGCCGAATTGAGACCCAGCCTGCTCGACAATATGGGGCTGGCGGCGGCCCTGGAGGGCCACGCCCGCGCGTTCGCGTCCCGCACCCGGATTCCGGTGGTCTCCGAATCGGTGGAAAAGATCGGGCTCGATCCCAAAGCCGCCCTGGTGGTCTTCCGGATTTTCGAGGATATCCTGGCCAATGTCGAGCAGCACGCGCACGCGTCGGAAGTCCATTTCCGCTTGCGCCGCGAAGGCGGCAATCTCGTGCTCGAGGTCCGCGACGATGGCCGGGGAATCACCGCCGAGGAGATTTCCACCCCCAGGTCGCTCGGGATTCTGGGCATGCGTGAGCGGGCCCTCTCGTTGGGCGGTACGCTCGATATCCGCGGCACTCCCGATCGGGGAACCACCGTCACCCTGCAGATCCCGGACGAAACGTCCGATCAGGTGGCCGGCTCGGACTGAGCAGGTCAAATTTCCCACTCACCCCGGAGAAGAAAACGCCGCCCGCCCCCGCGCGCTCATGCGGGGCGAGTGCATTGAGCGGTGCTCCGCGAGCCCTCCGCGTTCTCCGCGCCATCCGCGGAGAAGAAAACGCCGCCCGCCCCCGCGCGCTCATGCGGGGCGAGTGCATTGAGCGGCGCTCCGCGAGCCCTCCGCATTGCTCCGCGCCTCCACGGTGAGTTTGAGCTTCGCTCGGGCAAGTACTCTGGCGCGGCTAGGCGGACGACCGGGGGAGAGTTACCACCAGGCTGGTGCCGCGCCCCGGCCGGGACCTCACCGCCAGTTCTCCTCCGAGCCCCTCCACCCGTTCGCGCATGCCGATCAGGCCCAGGCCCCGTTTTCCCCTGGCGCCCGGGTCAAAGCCTGTTCCGTTGTCCTGGATCACGCAACGGACCCGTTCTCCGGCGGAGCGGATGCGGATCTGCACCTGGGTGGCCCGCGCGTGCTTGCCGGTATTGATCAACGCCTCCTGAATCACCCGGTAGAGCGCCAATTCGGCCGCGGACCCCAGGCGCGCCTCCAGGCGGAACGTGAAACCGACCCGGACGCCGGTGCGCTGGCAGAACCCCTCGCCGAGAAACTCGATGGCGGGACCAAGTCCATAATCGTCCAGGATAGTGGGGCGAAGCTCGTGGGAAAAGCGGCGGAGCTGCGTTTCCAGTTGTCCCAGAAGCGCATGCACCTCGTCAAACGAGCAGGCATCCCGGTCGGGCAGGCGGTCCAGAGCCTCCGCCAGCCGGATTTGAATCAGCGCCAGCAGTTGCCCGGCGTCGTCATGGAGCGCACTGGCGATCCGCTTGATCTGCGCCTCCAGCATTTCGCTGGTGTGGCGGCTCGACGCCTCTCCGCGCCCCGCCGCCGGGCCGGGCACGCGCGCCGGAGCGCTACCCGCACTGCCATTCCAGTTCTCCGTCCCCCCCGGCACAAACCCAAAGTCGCAAGCCGCTTGATTGGCCCCCATGATGTGAGAAACGATCCCTCCGTGGTGTTAACTATATCGCGACACAGGTGTAAATACCCCCGCCTGCTGTAAAAAGAATGTAAAAACGTATTGTATGGTACTTGCCGCACCGCTTCTGTACCGTGTTTACACGTTGACATCTTCGCGGTCGACCATCCAGAATTAGTGCTGGAAAATACTGTGCGTCCAGAGCCTGGTCATTTGCGAACGCGGTCGCTGGCGGAGATCCACTCGTCGGTCGCCACGTCGCACGCCTCGCTGTGGCGCCGCGCGCTGGCCTTCGCGGGTCCCGCCTACCTGGTCAGCGTGGGCTACATGGATCCGGGGAATTGGGCCACCGATCTGGAGGGCGGCGCCAAGTTCGGCTACAGTCTGCTGTGGGTGCTGGTCATGTCCAACGCCATGGCCATTCTGCTCCAGACTTTGAGCGCGCGCCTGGGAGTGGTTTCCGGCCGGGACCTGGCACAAGCCTGCCGCGAGGAGTACCCCCGCTTCGTCAGCCACGCCCTGTGGGTCCTGTGCGAAATCGCTATCGCCGCCTGCGATCTGGCGGAAGTGCTGGGCGCCGCCATCGGTTTGAACCTGCTGTTCCAGATCCCCTTGCTGACCGGCGTGCTGGTCACCGCCGCCGATACCCTGTTGCTGCTTTGGCTCCAGCAATACCGCATCCGCACGCTGGAATCGCTGGTGCTCCGTCTGATTTTTATTATTGCCGCGTGCCTGGGGATGGAGATTCTGTTGGCCAAGCCCGATGCCATGGAAGTGGCCGGCGGCCTGATTCCGCGGCTGGACCGGGGCAGCCTGTTCGCGACGATCGCCATTCTCGGAGCCACGGTGATGCCCCACAATCTCTATCTGCATTCCGCCCTGGTGCAGACGCGGCGCATCGGAACCAGCGTCGAGGCCAAGCGGAGGGCCTGCCGCTACAACCTGTGGGATACCATGGTGGCCCTCAACGGGGCCATGTTCGTCAACATCGCCATCCTGGTCTTGGCCGCGGCCGTGTTTTTCAAGCGCGGGGTCCCGTTCGAACAGATCCAACAGGCGACGGAGCTGCTCGGGCCCCTGCTGGGCAGGAAAGCCGCCACCGTGATTTTCGCGGTGGCTCTGCTCTGTGCCGGACAGGCGTCTACCATCACGGGGACAATGGCCGGCCAGATTGTCGTCGAAGGCTTCTTGAACATTCGCATGCGCGCCTGGCTGCGCCGCCTGCTGACGCGCCTGCTGGCCATTATCCCGGCGGCCGTGACCGTCTATTTTCTCGGCAATCAGGGCGCCTATCAGTTGTTGCTCCTTACCCAGGTGGTACTCAGCATGCAGCTTCCCTTCGCCATGATTCCGCTCATCCATTTCACCGGCGACCGGCGGCGCATGGGCGAGTTCGCCAGTAAGACCTGGCTCCATTCTCTGGCCTGGATGGTGGCCGGCATCAGCCTGTTGTTGAATGTCTGGCTGGCCGGGCTGCGGATGTCGGAGTGGATGGCGTTGGAGGGGCCCTATGGCACCACCATTCGCGTGGTCACCATTCCCCTGGCGGCGGCCCTGATCGTCCTGCTGCTCTATGTGTTCCTGGCGCCCTGGCTGAAGCGGCTGAAGCCCGGCGCCGGAGAATCCGAGACCCCGGTGGAGCCCTTGTCCGAGCCGGTCTATCTGCAACATGTGGAGGGCGACGAGACGCAGCAGGTGATCGAGCGATTCGACGCCTTCATGACCCACCTCCACGGCATCGCGTTCATCAAAGACCCGGCCGGGCGCTATGTCTATTTCAACGGCGCCTCCTCGGCGCTGCTGGGGCTCGACCCGGAGCAGATCCTCTCCAAACCGGACGACGAGATCTGGCCGCTGGAATTGTCCAGCGTCTACAAGAAGCACGACGACGTGGTCTTCCGCGACCACCAGACCTTCGAGGGCATCGAATTGATCCCCTGCAACGGCGTGCTGCGTTCCTGGCTGGTCTATAAGTTCCCCATCGTCGAACGAGAGACGCAAGCGGTTTACCTGGGCGGCGTGGGCGTGGACGTCACCGACCGCAAGCGCGCCGAAGAGCAGTTGCGCGGCCTGGCCGCCCGCCTGCAGGACATCCGCGAAAAAGAGCGCGCGCTAACCTCGCGCGAGGTGGAGAATATCGGACAGTTGCTGACCGCTCTGGATCTCCAGTTATCGGTGATCGCGGACCGGTTGTCGGAAGGGGCCGATCCCGGGGCCATGGCCGAGCGGCTGCAGGCGGCCTCGGAGCTGCTCACTTCCACCATCGAGACTTCGGCGAGAATCTCCACCGAGCTGCGTCCCAGCATTTTGGACAATCTGGGCCTGGCCGCGGCCATGGAGTGGCGGGCCCGGGAGTTCACCATCCGTACCGGGATTAAGACCACTTCCGAGTCGCTCGAAGACGCCCGGCTCGATCCCGCGGTGGCCACCGCCATCTTCCGGATTTTTCAGGATATCCTGGCGAATGTGGAGCAGCACGCGCAGGCCACCGAGGTCCGTTTCAGCTTGTGCCACGACGGCCCCGGCCTGGTCCTGCGGGTGCGCGACAACGGCCGGGGAATCACCGAGGAAGAGCTTGCGGCGCCGAAATCGCTGGGCATCCTGGGAATGCGGGAACTGGCGGGACTGTTCGGAGGGAATATCGATTTCCATGGGATTCCCGAGCAGGAGACCGTCGTTTCGCTGGAAATCCCCGACCACGCGCGCATCGCCATGAGCCACGATGGCGGCCAGGCCTGATCACGCCACGCGTTCACGAGCGAGGGCGACGGGCAGGCTGATCGCCAGTTCGGTGCCGCGGCCGGGCTGCGACTGGATCGCCAACCGCCCCTCCAGCCCCTCCACCCGCTCGCGCATCCCGATCAGACCGAGGCCGCCTTTTCCTTTGGCTCCCATGTCGAAGCCGGCGCCATTGTCCTGGATCACGCAGCGCACCCACGGGCCAGCCGTCCGCACGCAGATCCGCACCAGGGTCGCCCCCGAGTAACGGCCGGCGTTGATCAACGCCTCCTGGACCGCCCGGTACAGCGCCACTTCCGCGGCCGAATCCACTCTCGATTCCAGCGACGAGGTAAATCCCACCCGGATGCCCGTTCGCCGCGAGAATCCCTCGATCAGCAACTCGATGGCGGGGACCAGCCCACAGTCGTCCAGGATGGTGGGGCGAAGCTCGTGGGAAAAGTGGCGAAGCTGCGTTTCCAGTTGCCCCAGCAGCTCGTGTACCTCGGCAAAGGACGAGGCGCAGTGCTCCGGCACCTGGGACAAGGCCTCCGCCAGGCGGATTTGAATCAGCGCCACCAGTTGCCCGGCGTCGTCATGGAGTGCGCTGGCAATCCGTTTGAGCTGCGCTTCCAGCATTTCGCCGGTATGACGCAGCGCGGCGTCTTTGGTCGAGACGAGATTGCCACCCGGCCGGTGCTCCCGCGACTCCGGAAAGTAGGTGAAAGCGCCGCCACAGGAATCGCATCCGAACTCTCCCACCGGGCCCATGGGAACTGGTACCCTCACTGTGCAATTGCTGGCCATAATGGTATGAAAAGATCCCCTCGCTATGTCACTATACCCGACGAACCACTTGTAAACAAGTAAAATAACTGTGCCCAAATTGTAAACAGTACGGGTACCAAATGTTTGGCAATAGTACTAGAGCTAGAGCATCTCGCCGACGCTCACCGGCGGCCTATTGCCTGGACTGGGGCATTACGGCATGCTCCGGGATTCTCAGAGTAACCCTTGTTCCCTCACCGGGAACGCCGCGGACGTCGATCTTCCCGCCGAACGAAAGCGCCATCTCGCGCAGGGCCAGCAGGCCGAGCGATTTGGGGTCCGCGAGCTCTTCCGCGGTGATGCCCCTGCCGTCGTCCCTGACCTCCAGCACCAGATCGGCGCCGTCCCGCCACAAGCCGATGCGGACCTTGGCCGCGTGCGCGTGCCGCTCGACGTTGTCCAGAATATCCTGAAAAATCCGGAAGACCGCGGTCGCGACGTCGGGATCGAGCGAAGCTTCTTCCATCGCCTCGAGGTTCACTTCCATCCCCGTACGCGATGCGAACTCCTGGGCGAACCAGTGCGTCGCCATGGCCAGCCCCAGGTTGTCCAGAAGTCCCGGCCGCAGCTCCGTCGAGATCCTGGCCGACGACTCGATGGTCGAAGCCAGCAACTCGGATACGGCTTTGAGCCGCGCTGCCACGGTCGCGGAATCGGCCCCCTCGGAGATGCCGGCGCTCATCACCGAAAGATGCAGCTCCAGGGCGGCCAACAGCTGAGCGATGTCGTGCACCTCGCGGGAGGTCAGCGCCCGCTCCTTTTCCCGCATCGCGTGGAGCCGCGCGGCCAGGTCGCGCAACTGCTGGCGTGAGTATGCGAGCCGTTCCTCGTTGCGCTTGCGGTCGGTCACGTCCACCGCGGTTCCCAGGATGCCCACGACTCCGCCGGCGGCATTCCGGAACGGTTCGAGAATCAGGTCCATGATCCGCGGTTGCCCCTGGCTGGTGAGCGTCACTTCCTGGCGGGCTCCCTTGCCGCTCGCCAGAACGGCGCGCTTCAATTGCGTCAGTTGCGCCGCCTCGCCGGGCGGGAACAGATCCGTGTCCAGCTTATCCAACAGCGATATGCTCCCGTGTTCGGGGAACGGGTTATACACCCACAAGTAGCGCAGGTCCGCATTCTGATGAAAGACTACCACCGGCGATTTGCGCAGGGCGATGCGGAAAAGCTCTTCCCGCGCCTGAGTCGCTTCTAGAGACCTGGTGAGGCGGCCTTGGGCGTCGGAGAAGTTCTTCACCAGCCAGACAATCAGCAAAGCCGTCGCCAGGAACGACAACACCCGTAAAAGCGCCGACCAGCTCAGCAGGGTCATGGTGTAGTGCGGCGGGAGGAACATGAACAGCAGGGACGGGACGGAAACCACCGTGCTCAGGACTCCGGCGCGCAAGCCCCAGCGCCAGGTGCACAGGGCGATGGCGCCCAGGAACAGCGGTGAGAAATCCGGCTCGATCAGCGGCTCGAGCAGAAGCGAGAGCAGGAGCGCGCCGCCGGGAGCCAGGAGGGCCGGGACGTACCACGGCGTCGCGGCCGCAATGGCGCGGAACCACGCCGCAAATCTTCCGCTGGACAATCGGACTCCGGTGAACCCCTGAGGCATGGTGCTCCCTAAACCAACGCCACTACCCAAGGATAATATGACCGGTTTACATTCGTAAACTAATTTTCTCCGCCGCTTTGCTTCAGACCGGGCCCTGATTCCCGGCCGGCGCTTATTGCGCCAAAGCCATCTGCGCGGTCTTCTCCAGGAATTCGCTGAAATGCCGGTCCGCGAGGGTGATGTGTTGCTCGACCCAGACTTTCAGGAACACCGCCAGCACGCCGCCCGGCTGGATTTTGCCGGATGCAAGTTGCTCCCGCACTGCCTGCAATTGTTCGAGCAATCTCGTATGCTCCGCGCGATGCCCTTCGTAGCATGGGTAGGCGCTCGCGCGTATCAACTGCTCCTCGGAGGCAAAATGTCTCTCCACGGCGCCAACAAACGCCGCCAGACTCCGCTCCAGCACATCCTTTGGGATGCCGGCGTCCACGGCGGCGCGAAACTCGGTCGCCTGATCGAGAATTTCGCGGTGCTCCCGGTCGATCTTGGGAACCGACAGAAGTAGATCGTCGCTCCATACCTGTGCAGTCATGGCTGTAGGGTAATCGAAACGGCCGCCCCGAGCCAATATTCTCAAAGGTATACAGCGCCAGGTTCTCAGAGCCGGCCGGGCGCCGCCAGAATGACGAGCAGGTTCCACGCCACCAGGCCGCTATACCAGTAGGCAACCCAGCGCATGAGGCGGTATCTGCCCGAACCAATGCAAAATCCGCCGATTGCGAGCGCAATGGCTTTCGAGATCAACAGCCCGGCGGCGGGCCCGGCGTGCATCATGAACCGAATGAAAGGGCTGGCCTCGGAAGCTCCCAGTTTGAAGCCCACCAGCGTGGTCAGCAGATCCAGCAACTGCAAATACAGGAACAAATGTACGATCCCCGGCATCCTGAGAATCCCCGTGCGTTCCATCCCTGGCCTCCCCTCTCCCGATCCGTTCCCCCAGCTACCCGGTCCCCGCCTCATTATTCTGCCGCGCTCGGTACCCAATCGGCCATACATGAGATTGCCGAGGGCGCGGGAGGGCAAATACGGCTTCTTGGAGTACTATAGTCCTGTAACCATTCTACACAGTCGGCTCACCTTTTCAAGGCTTGAGGGACCGACGCCCATTGACTTGAAACGGGGAAGCGTGCAGGATTGGCATGAAGCAATCCATTCAGTTTACAATCACCGGAAAAAAGCAGGATTTTCAACATGGTGGATCTGGAGCGGGTGGTCGAGTTTGCGCCCGATGCCGTACTGATCATCGGCGCCGAAGGGGAGATTCTCCTGGCCAATGCGGCGGCCGAGCGCATGTTCGGTTATCCCCGGGAGGAACTGCTGGGCCAATCGGTGGAGATGCTGGTTCCCGAGCGTTTCCATCAGGCCCACCGGGTGGACCGGGGACGCTACGGGTCCGATCCGCATCCCCGTCCCATGGGGTCGGGACTGAATATCGTCGCGCGGCACCGCCAGAGCGGCGAGTTTCCGGCGGACATCAGCCTCAGCCCGCTGGGGACGGGCGCCACCATCGCCATTGTCCGGGACGTGAGCGAGCGCAAGCGGATGGAAATGGCGCTCTGGGCGGCCACCGAGGCCCTGGAGCAGCGGCTGGCCGAATTGCGCGCGAAAAGCAGCGTACTGCAATCGATTCTCGACAGCATGGGCGATGGCGTGGTGGTGTTCAATCAGAATGGCCAGCTTACGACCATCAATCCGGCGGCCCGGCGGCTCTATCCCAAGGCACGGCATAACACCCAGTTGGCGGAGTGGGCCGAAGCATTCGACCTGTTTCTGCCCGACCGGGTGACTCCGTTCCCGTCCGAGGAGTTGCCCATGCTCCGGGTATTGCGTGGGGAGGCGGTGGATGGGCTGGAGGTTTTCGTGCGCCATCCCGATGTGCCGGAGGGCATCTGGACCAGTGTGACGGCCCATCCGCTGCGCGACGCCAGCGGCGTGGTGACGGGAGGCGTGCTGGTGATCCGCGATAATTCGGCCCGCAAGTTCGCCGAAACGGCGCTGCTGGCCGGCCAGGAAGCGGAACGGAAGCGCGTCTCGCGGGAGCTGCACGATTCCGTCTCGCAGAGTCTCTGTTCCCTGATCATCGATGTGGAGATGCTCCGCAACGAACTGCCCGAATCGGCCAGCGCGATTCGGGCGCGCATCGCCTCCCATCAGGAAAAGCTGACCGAACTATCGGAGGATGTGGGCCGCGTGGCGCGCCGGCTGCATCCGTCGGTCCTGGAACGGCTGGGATTGCGCCAGGCCATGGAGCAACTGTGCGGCGAATTCGGCGAGCGGGAGGGCCTGCAGGTGCGGTTCTCCCACCAGGCGCTGCCGCAGTCGGTCTCCCCGTCGGTGGCTCTGTGTCTGTACCGGGTGACGCAGGAGAGCCTGCGCAACATCGTGAGCCACGCGCAAACCAGGCAAGCCACCGTAACCTTGTCGGGGACCGCCCCCGCCATCGATCTGGTCATCGAGGACGGCGGGGTGGGATTCGATGCCGAAGCGGTGCACGGCAAGGCCAGGCTGGGCCTGGTGAGTATCGAGGAGCGGGTGCGGCTGGTGGGCGGCCGCGTGGCCATCCACTCCCGGCCGGGAACGGGCACCAGGATCGAGGTGCGGGTCCCGGTGGGGATGGAACCGCTGGGCGCGAAAGCATGAGCCGCGGCCGGCGCCCGGGATAACTCGTGCCGGCGCCTTCCGGCAGCGACCCCGCCCGGAGCGCGCCGGCGACCCGCGTGGTTGTTCCCGGCGCCGGGCGCGGGCAACCGCCTCCACCAGCGCCGCCTCCGCCGCCGCGAGCGAGGCGGCGAGCGCCGTTATGTTGGGGGAGCAGGTCCGCCGAAAATGGCGCGACGCGTCCGCCCGCCCAGTCCGCCCAAGATTCCCCTTGCTTACCGAGAGAAGCTGCTCTATACTCACCTAGGATACCGAGATGAGTAAACCGAACGACCTCGTCCAGGGCACCCTGGATCTGCTCCTCCTGAAAATGCTGGCGCTGGAGCCCTTGCACGGGTGGGCCATCAGTCTGCGCCTGAAATCGATCTCCGGAGACGTGCTGCAGGTCAGCGAAGGATCGCTCTACCCTGCATTGCACAAGCTGGAGCAGGAAGGCTGGATCGCGGCCGAATGGAAGCAGACCGAAAACAACCGTCGCGCGAAGTTTTATTCGCTCACCCGCCTGGGCAGGAAACAACTCGAGTCGGAGGCGGCGAACTGGCAGCGGCTGTCGGCGGCCATCTCGCACGTCATCCAGATTGCGGAGGTTTAGCCATGCGGATGGAGCACTGGTGGTTCACGGCGCGCTTGCGGCTCAGGTCCATCCTGCGGCGGAGCCGTGTGGAACAGGAGCTCGATGAGGAACTGCAATTCCACCTGGAGCACAAGATCGAGGAAGGCATCGCCCAGGGGCTTTCTCCAAAAGAGGCGCGCTACCGGGCGCTGCGCGCGATGGACGGACTGGAACAACGGAAAGAAGAGATTCGAGACATGCGCCGCATTCACTGGTTGACGGACTTCCTGGACGATGTGCACTACGCGGTCCGCAGCCTGCGCCGCACCTCCGGACTTACCGCATTCGTGGTGGTCACGCTCGCGCTGGGGATCGGGCTGACCGCAATGAGTTTCAGCACGGTGGATGCGCTGATCTTCAGGCCCTACCCGGTGCCGCATCCGGGCGGCGTGGTCAGCCTGGTGAGCACTTCGCACGACAATAGCTACGACAATTTCTCATATCGCGAATACCTGGACATCCGCAGCCACACCAGGAGTTACGACGGCGTGATCGCCAACACAAACCTGGGGACTGTCGGCTTCAGCGCCGATCCTGGAACCACGCCACGGGCCAGGGCCGGAATGATGGTTTCCGGCAATTACTTCCATGTGCTCGGCGTAGAGCCGCGGCTGGGGCGCGCTTTTCGGGACGACGAAGATCAGGCGCCCGGCCGCGATGCCGTGGTGGTGCTGGCTCCGGACTTCTGGAAGAACGAATTCGCCAGCGACCCTGGGGTGGTCGGCAGGACGATTCGCCTGAACGGGAGGGACTTCACGGTGATTGGCGTGGCGCCGGAAACCTTCCCGGGAATGCTGATCTTCGCCAATCCCGACTTCTACATGCCGCTCGCCATGGCGCCGGTGTTTTCGACCAACCCCCAGAAACGCTTCTTCGAGGACCGGGACGACCGCGAGTTGAGCGTGAAGGCGCGCTTGAACCGGGGCACCACGCAGCGGCAGGCGCACAATGAACTCGCGGTGCTCGCGCAAAACTTCGAACGCGACTATCCACAGCTCAATCGCAACCGCGGCGCGGCGGTGCACACCCAGTTCGAAATGCTCACTCGAAACGATGTCAATGCGAGTCCCTGGAAGTTCCTGGTGATCTGTTTTATCCTCGCGCTGTCGGTCCTGCTGGTGGCGTGCACCAACGTGGCGGGACTTCTTTTGAGCCGGGCCCGCGCGCGAACCCGTGAAATCGCCGTGCGGTTGGCGCTGGGCGCCGGGCGTTTCCGGCTGATCCGGCTGCTGTTGACGGAAAGCCTGATCTTCGCTTGCTTCGGTGGATTGGGCGGGATCGCCGTCGCGTACGGCGGCATACAGTTCCTCTGCAGCACCACGATTCCAGCCGAGTTGCCGGTCACGAACCCGTTCCGGATGGATACGCGCGTGTTGCTGGCATGCCTCGGCTTGTCGCTATTGAGCGCGCTGCTCTGCGGCCTGGCGCCGGCGTTGCAGAGCGCCAGCGCGGACCTGGTGAACGGGCTCAAGTCGGCCGGCGTCGACGTGCCGGGCCGTAAACGGCTGTGGGGCCGGAATGCGCTGGTGGTGGCGCAGGTTTCCACGTCGCTGATGCTGCTCACGGCGGCTTTTCTGATGGTGCGGGGCTTCCGCCACAACCTGGCAGAGGGAACCAAATTCGAGCAACATCATCTGCTGCTGGTAAGGTTCGACCCGCGCATGGTGCAGTACAACGCAGCGCAGACCCAACAGTTTTACAAGCTTCTGATAGAACGCGTGCGGGTGGCGCCCGGAGTGCGGAGCGCGGGTCTCACGCAGAACCCTCCGCTCGCGCTGGAGAGATTTGACACCGTCGCCTTCGTGCCGGACGGTTTTGAAATGCCGCGCGATCGCGAGAACTTCGTTTCGACCATGGACACCGTGGATGAAGGGTACTTCGAAACCATTGGGGTGCCGATTCTGCGCGGCCGGGGCTTCCTGGCGTCCGATACCGCGGAGGCGCCGCGTGTCGCCGTGGTGAACGAGCAGTTCGCGAAACATTATTGGCCGGGCGCCGATGCCGTAGGCAAACACATCCGCCTCGATAAACGCGCCGGAGCTCCGGTTGAGATTGTGGGCGTCGCAGAGACCATCAAGTATCGAAGCGGCATGGAAAAGCCCCTGGATTTCGTGTATCTGCCGCTGGCCCAGCATCCTATCCCGCGCATGCTTCTGCTGGTGCGGTCGACGGGCGATCCGCTGCCATTGGTCCAGCCGGTGAAGGACATTGTCCGGGCGCTCGATCCGAACCTGCCGATGTTGCAGACAAGGTCCTATGAAGATCTGTACCGGTACAACTTCGTGGACGGACCGGGAGCTGCGATCAAGGGTGTGGGCACCATGGGGGCGGTGGGCCTGCTGCTGGCCATCGCCGGTTTGTACGGCGTGGTGGCGTACAACGTGAGCCGCAGAACCCGCGAGATCGGCATTCGCATGGCCCTGGGCGCGGGATCGCGTGACGTGCTGCGCCTGGTCATGGGCCAGGGCCTCGTGCTGGTGGGGATGGGAACGGCGATCGGGCTGGCGATGAGTTTCGGGGTGGAGCGTCTCCTCAATTCCCTGTTCAATACCGGCGGAGTCGACATTGCGGTCTATCTCGCCGTGGCGCCATCGATGGTGGTGGTGACCATGCTGGCGGCCTACGTGCCGGCGCGAAGAGCAGCCCGGATTGCGCCCACCCAGGCGCTGCGGTACGAGTAGAGATCCGCTGCCGGGTTGACAGACGAAAGCGTCTGTCCCACCCTGTTGCGCAGGGACTTGCGTTTTCGTGGAGCAGGCGCTTTCGCCTGCCGAATCGGTTCCTAGGCGGCTTCGCGCTCGGAGAAGGCGCTCTTCACGCTGGCCACGCGGATGGCCTTCGCGATACCGAAGTACTTCAGGATTTTGATCTGAATCCACGACGGGTCGAACTCATACCACGCCAGCCCATGGCGGGCCGAGGCGGGATGCGCGTGGTGGTTGTTGTGCCAGCCCTCGCCAAAGCTGATGAGCGCCACCCACCAGTTGTTGCGCGAATCGTCGCGCGTATCGAAGCGGCGCGCGCCCCACATGTGGGTGGCGGAATTCACCAGCCAGGTGGCGTGCAGGCCGACCACGATGCGCAGGCAGATGGCCCACAAAAACAGCGGCACGCCCCCGAGGGCGAACACCACCACGCCGAGCGCCAGCAGCGGCACCCAGTGGTAGTTGGTCAGCCAGACATAGAAACGATGCCGCGCCAGATCCGGCGCGTACTTGGACATCAGGCGCGTGTTGTTGTGATTGGTCTCGCCGAAGAGAATCCAGCCCACGTGCGACCACCAGGCGCCATCGCGGGGCGAGTGCGGGTCGCCGGGCTGATCGGACTTCTGATGGTGGAGCCGGTGCGTGGCCACCCAGAAGATGGGCCCGCCTTCGAGCGTCAAGGTGCCGCACACGGCAAAGAAATACTCCAGCGCCAAGGGAACGCGATACGAGCGGTGGGTATGCAGCCGGTGGTATCCCATGCTGATGCCCAGGCCGATAGCCACCCAATACAGAAAAGCGGCGATCGCGAAATCGCGCCAGCTAAAGCAGAACAAAGCGGCTATGGCTCCAATATGAAACAGGACCAGCACGATGGCCGTGACCCAGTTCAGGCCGATCCGCTTGGAAATGGAAATGGCTGTTTCGGTACCCATCTGTCCCCTCGTACGCAACCCTACAGTTCAAAGCTAACAGGTGTTGCGCCCGTGGTTTGTCAGACTTGTGTAATATCGGAGGCGGGTGCCCGCACAAGTTGTGGGGCAGCCCGCCCCACGACCGGGCGGTGGACCCGCGGCGTCCGGCGGCACACTTTGGATTTCGGTAGCCTCGGCTTCGATCCTTATATAATGAGGGGGTTCTCATCCCCTAGAAACTCTCATTTTTCAAGGAGCACGCATGGCTGCGAAGCGTATCGGCATCCTCACCGGCGGGGGCGACGTGCCGGGACTGAATTCAGTGATCAAGTCGGTGGTTTACCGGGGCAGCGAAATCGGCTGTAAAGTGATCGGCGTCCGCCGCGGGTGGGAAGGGCTCACCCACGTCGACCTGGAGGACCCGGCCAGCCGCACGCGCTATATCCTGCCGCTGAACCGCGACAATACGCGCACCATCGACCGCACCGGCGGCACCTATCTGCACAGCTCGCGCACCAACCCGTCGAAGATGAAGAAACTCCCGCCGGTGCTCGAAGGGGGGGAGTTTCCCCGGAAGGAGTCCACCAAGAAGGGCGAGACCACGACCACGTTCGATGTCACCAGGGCGGTCCTGAAAAACATCGGGACGCTCGACCTGGACTACCTGATCGCCATCGGCGGCGACGATACCCTCAGCTACGCGGCCGAACTCGACCGCCAGGGGGTGAACGTCATCGCCGTGCCGAAGACCATGGACAACGACGTGCGCAATACGGAATACTGCATTGGCTTTTCGACCGCCATCACGCGCGCCATGGATTCCATCGAGCGGCAGCGGACCACGGTCGGGTCGCACGAACGCATCGGCATCTTCCGCGTCTTCGGACGCGACGCCGGCTATACCGCGCTCTACACCGCGTATGTGACCTCGGTGCGGTGCTGCATTCCGGAGTACAAGGTGGAGCTGGGGAAGCTGATCGAGCTGCTGGTGAACGACAAGAAGCACAACCCCAGCAACTACTCGCTGGCCATCCTCTCGGAGGGCGCCGAGTGGCAAGGCTACCAGGTGAAAGAGTACGGCGAACCGGACGCCTTCGGCCACCGCAAGAAGATGAGCGTGGCCGAGGACCTCAGCAACGAGATCAAGGCCGCCACCGGCGACGAGACCATCGTCAGCGATTTAACCTACGATCTGCGCTCCGGCAGCGCGGATTTCGTGGACCGCATGGTGGCGGTGACCTTTGCGGGCATGGCCATGGACGCCATCGAGGAAGGCCGGCACGGGGTGATGACCGCGATCAGCGGCGGATGCTACACGCTGGCGCCGATTCCCGATCCCAAGCTGGGGCCGCGCCGGGTGGAAGTGGAAACCATGTACAACACCGAGCGCTACCGCCCGGTCTATTCCCGGAAGTTCGGCCTGCCGATCTTCCTTACGCGGGCGTAAGGGCGTGAACTGGAAGCGCCTGTTTCGCAGGCAGGAGACCGGGCGGGGGCTGACGCTCGAATTGCGGGCGCGCATTCAATCCTCGTTCGACGATGCCGCGGGCGACGAAGAGCATTTCCCGGCCACCATCGATCCGCGCATCTACCACGTGAAGCTGATCCGCGAGCACCTGGGCGCGCTGGCCGGCAAGCGCGTGCTGGACGTGGGCTGCGGCAAGGGCCGCTTCGCGCGCCTCTATCGGGAACAGGAGCCCGCCGCCGAGATCTGGGGCCTGGATATCTCCGAGGCCATGCTGCGGTTCGTTCCCGCGGGCATTCCCACGCGGGCCGGCTCCATGACCGAACTGCCCTTTGCGGACGGATTCTTCGATGCCGCCTATGCCACCGAGTCGCTGGAGCACGCCGTCGAAATCGAAAAAGCGGTGAGCGAGATCTGCCGCGTGGTGAAGCCCGGGGGACGCATCGCCATCATCGATAAGAATGCCGAGCAGTGGGGCCGCCTGGAAACTCCGGAATGGGAGCGCTGGTTCACCCGCAAGGAGCTGGAGCGCATGCTCGGGCGCCACTGCCGGCAGGTGTCCAGCCGCCTGGTCTCCTATTGGGAAGATGTGGAGCCGGACGGGCTGTTCGTGGCGTGGCTGGCGGTGAAGTAGTCCTAAACCCCCGTCCCAAAACTGCCGATAAGACACGCGTGCGGAATTTTAGTAAGCCGGCGTGGCTGTTGGCCCTGTTCGCCACCGCCGGCTGGTGCCAGAACAAGCTTGCCGAAGCGAGCCTCGAACAGCTCCTCAATACCGAGGTGACGTCCGTGTCCAAGAAGGGACAGAAGCTGTCCCGGACGGCGGCGGCGGTATTCGTGATCGGGCAGGAGGACATCCGGCGATCGGGCGCGGCCAGCCTTCCCGACCTGCTGCGCATGGCGCCGGGAGTGGATGTGGCGCAGATCGACGCCAACGCCTGGGCCATCACCATTCGCGGGTTTAACAGCCGGTACGCCAATAAGGTGCTGGTTCTGATCGACGGGCGGTCGGTGTATACGCCGTCGTTTTCGGGCGTGTATTGGGACCACCTGGACATGCCGCTGGAGGATATCGAGCGCATCGAGGTGATCCGCGGGCCGGGCGGCAGCGTGTGGGGCGCCAACGCGGTCAACGGGGTTATCAACATCATTACCAAGAGCGCCAAAGCCACCGGCGGAGGGCTCGCCAGCGCCGCGGCGGATTCCCACGGCGGTACCGAAGGGCTGGCGCGCTACGGGGGCGTGGTGGGTACCGGGTCGGGCGACGGCGTGGCGTATCGGGCGTTCGCCAAATACTCCCGGATCGCCGGCTTGCCTCTTCCGGATGGCTCGCCGGGTGGGGACGGCTGGTCGAGGGTGCACGGCGGATTCCGGTCGGACTGGGACTTCTCGCCGCACGATTCGCTTACGGTGGAGGGCGACCTGTTCTCCAACACCGGGGGCCAGTCCCGCCGCGAATGGTATTATCCGGCGCCCTTCGACCCGCCGTTCCACGAGGCGGTGGATGCCGCCGGCGGCAGCCTTCTGGCGCGTTGGGACCACACCTCCGCCAGGGGATCGAGCACGTCCTTACAGGCGTACTACGACACCTACCGGCGCAACGATATGGAAGTGCCGGAGGTGGAGCGGACCATGGACGTGGATTTCCAGGATCATTTTGCCGCCGGCGAACGCCACGACATCGTGTGGGGACTGGGCGCGCGCCTGATCACCTCCGGTTTGCCTCCCGGCTACGAGGTATCGCTTAGTCCTCCCATGAGGACCGTGCCCCTATTCAGCGCGTTCTTCCAGGACGAGGTCCGCGTGGCCCCCTCGCTTTGGCTGACGCTCGGCGCAAAGATCGAGCACAACGCCTATACCGGGTTCGAGTACGAGCCCAGCGTGCGTCTGGCGTGGGCCCCGACGGACCGGCAAACCTTTTGGGCCGCCGCCTCCCGCGCCATGCGCCAGCCGTCGCGTGAGGAAACCGGCGTGGACCTCGAACTCCTGGAACTTCCCGTCGCCCCCGGACTCCTGGCGGTGACCCGGCTGCAAGGCAATCCTCACATTCAATCCGAGGAACTGCGGGACTATGAAGCGGGCTATCGCGCGCAATGGAGCAGGCGCGTTTCCCTGGACCTCACGACCTTCCTGAGCTTCTATCGCCATTTGGGGACCCTTGAGACGCAGGCGCCGGCTTTCGTTCCCGGTCTGCCGCCGCACCTGGACATTGCCGTGATCGTGGATAATAAGGGGCGCTCGGTCAACTACGGAGGCGAGGCCGCCCTCAACCTGAGCGTGACCTCGCGCTGGCGGATCAGCCCCTCCTATTCCCAACTCCATATCAATTACCGGGTGGACCCGACCTCCACCGACCAGCAAGGCTTCGTGCTGGCCGAAAACACGCCGCGGCACATGTTTCAATTCCGCTCCTTTTGGAATCTGTCCCGCAAGCTGGAGTGGGATCACACGTTATCCTGGGCGCAACGCTTGCCGCACAACAACATTCCGGGCCACGCGCGCCTGGACAGCCGCATCGCGTGGAAGGTGGGCGAACGGACTGAGATCGGCATCGTGGGGCAGAACCTGCTGCGTCCGCGGTTCCGCGAGTTCGCGGAGACCTTCCAGATCGCCGGGACGGAGGTCGAGCGCAGCATTTACGGAAAAATCACGTGGACCTTCTGAACTCTTGCCGCGGGCTGCTATCGCCGCTGGTCCTGGCCGTCTCGCTCGGCGGAATGGGGGCCGCGGCGTTGCCGGCGCCCGCCGCCAACGAATACGAAGTGAAAGCCGCGGTCCTGTACAACCTCGGCAAGTTTGTGGACTGGCCGTCCGAATGGACGAACGGTCCGCTGTGCATCGGCATTGTGGGGCAGGACCCTTTTGGGCAGGCGCTCGACGAAGTGGCGCGGGGGAAACCGATCAATGGCCGGGAGGTGGTAATCAAGCGTTTCAAACCGGGCGAGGATTTCATCGGTTGCCACATCGTCTTCATCGGATCGTCGGAGAAAAGCAGGCTCCGCTCCATCCTCAGCCGGTTCGGCACCAGACCGGTCCTGACGGTCGGGGACATGCCCGGCTTCTGCGACGAGGGGGGTATCGTCAGTCTCGAGCTGGTGGACAACAAGGTGCGCCTCACCATCAATCGCGATGTCGCGGAGAAGGCGCGCCTGCACCTTAGCTCCAAGCTCCTCAGCCTGGCGAGAAGCGTCCGCAACGGGGGCCAGTGGACGCTGCGATGAGACTGCTGGGCAAGCTCTCCATCAAACACAAGCTGCAGGCCATCATTATGGTCACCGTGACGGCGGCCCTGTTGCTGGCCGGCGCGGTGCTCCGGGTCTACGAAACTGGCGCGGTGCGGAGTTCGATGAAGGGCGAGATGGAAGTCACGGCCCAAACGATGGGCGCCAACAGCACGGCGGCGCTGATTTTCCGCGACCAGAAGTCCGCCGGCGAGCTCCTGCAAGGTTTGCGGGTGCAGCCTGCGATCCAGGTGGCGCGCATCGATACGGTCGACGGGGAGGAGTTCGCCGGCTATCTGCGGCCCGGCGCGGCCGCCATCGGTGAGCCGCCGAAATCCATACGGGACCGGACCTGGTTTCAGAACGGCCGCCTGCTGGTCTTTCATCCGGTATACATGGACGGGATCGAGATCGGCTCCGTGTACCTGGAGTCGGATCTGCGGGAGATGAACGAACGGCTGGCGCGGTCCATGTGGATCATGCTGATGGTCATGGCCCTGTCCGGCGCCTGCGCCTATTTGGTGGCCGCCCGGCTCCAGAGGGTGATTTCGAGTCCTGTGGTTCACCTTGCGCAGACCGCCAAGGCCGTCACCCTGCTCAAGAACTACGGAATCCGGGCGCAAAAAACCACCAACGACGAACTGGGCGTGCTGATCGATGGATTCAATGAGATGCTCTCGGAGATCCAGCGGCGAGATCACGATCTGGAGCGCCATCGCCACAGCCTGGAGGAAGAGGTGTCCGCGCGCACCGCGGAGCTGCGGAAAGTCAACGCCCAGCTTACCGAGGCCCGGGACAAGGCCGAGGAAGCCAGCCGGGCGAAAAGCGAATTTCTGGCCAACATGAGCCATGAAATCCGCACGCCCATGAACGGCATTATCGGCATGACGGAGTTGACCCTCGACACCGAACTGACGGCGGACCAGCGGGAGTCTCTGCTGCTCATCAAACACTCGGCCGATTCTCTGCTGAACGTGATTAACGATATTCTGGACTTCTCCAAGATCGAAGCCGGCAAGCTGGAGCTGGACCGGATCCCGTTCAGCCCGCGGAAGTGCGTGCAGGAGACCATGAAGCTGCTGGCCCTCCAGGCCCGCGAAAAGGGCCTCGCTCTGCGCTCGGAAATCGATCCCGGCGTGCCCGAGAGAGTGGTAGGCGACCCGCTACGCCTCCGCCAGGTACTGCTCAATCTGGCGGGCAACGGCGTCAAATTCACCGAGCGCGGCGAGGTGGCGGTGGAGGTTTCGGTTGCTTTCCCGGCGCGGGACCGGGTCACGCTGGAGTTTGCCGTGCGCGACACCGGGATGGGCATTCCGCTCGATAAGCAGCAGACCATCTTCGAATCCTTTTCGCAAGCCGACGGCTCCATGACCCGGCGGTTCGGCGGCAGCGGCCTGGGCTTGACCATCTCGTCCCGGTTGGTGAGCATCATGGGCGGCGCCCTGACCGTCGAGAGCCGCGTGGGGGAGGGCAGTTGCTTCCGTTTTACGATCGCGACGGCGCCGGCCGGCGAGGAGGCGGGCCCGGCCGCGGAGGCGGACCTCGTTTCGCTTGCGGAATCGCGCCAGCCCGCGGCCGGCCGCTCGCCGCTGCGGATCCTGGTGGCGGAGGACAACGCCGTCAATCAGCGGGTGGTGGTCGGGCTGTTGGAAAAGCATGGCCACAGCGTGGCGGTGGCGCCCAACGGCCGGGAAGCCCTGGCCGCACTGGGCCGGGAACCCTTCGATCTGATCCTGATGGACGTACAGATGCCGGAGATGTCGGGTTTCGAGGCCACCCGGCGGATTCGCCGGAGCGAGCGCGGAAGCGTCCGCCATATTCCCATCATCGCCATGACCGCGCACGCCATGGCGGGCGATCGCGAGCGCTGCCTGGCCAGCGGCATGGACGCCTACGTTTCCAAGCCGCTCCGGCCGAAAGACCTGCTGGACCTGCTGGAGAGGTTTTCGCCCGCCGCAACCCTGGAAACCGCAACCCCGGAAAGATCTTCCCCCGCCGCAACCCCGGTACAATAGAATCCTGTATGCCATTTCAGGAAGTGGTCGAAGCGGAAGGCCACCTGATCGATTCCCACATCATGGAGAACATCTTCGATAAGGTCGTGGAGTATCACGGCCGGTTCGAGGTGGAACAGTTCCGCATTGGCCGCACCAACAGCGAGCCGTCCTATCTCCGTCTTAAGGTCGAGGCGCCCGACGGACACGCCCTGGAGCGCCTTCTCGAGGCGCTGCTGGAGCTTGGGTGCGCTCCCGTCGACAGCGGCGACGCGGCGTTGCGGGAAGTGGAGCGGGACCGCTGCGCGCCGGAGGATTTCTATTCCACCACCAACCACAAAACGTACGTGCGCAGCGGGCCGAAGTGGATCGAGGTGGAGAACCAGCGCATGGACGCCATGATCGTGGTGGGCGAGGGGCGCGCCGTGTGCCGCCGCCTGCGCGATCTCCGCCGGGGCGACTCCATCGTGGTGGGACTGCGCGGCATCCGCGTCATCCCCGAGTCGAAGGAGCGCGACCGGCTGGAATTCGCCTTCATGTCCCAAGGCATCTCTTCGGAGCGGCAGGTGGAGACGGCCGTGCGCCAGACCGCGTCGCTGGTGCGGCACGCCATCGAGCGGAAGCTGAAAGTCATCGCCGTGGCCGGTCCGGTGGTGGTCCACACCGGCGGCGTGGCCGGACTTTCCTCGCTGATCCGCCACGGCTGGGTGCACGCGCTGCTCAGCGGCAACGCGCTCGGCGTGCACGACGTGGAAGCGGCCCTGATGGGCACCTCGCTCGGGGTGCGCCTGGCCGACGGCCGGCAGGAAGAGCACGGCCATCGCAATCACATGCGCGCCATCAACGCCATCTACCGCGCGGGGTCGGCCCGGCAGGCCGTGGAGTCCGGGTGCCTGCGCTCCGGTATCCTTTATGAGTGCGTCCAGGCCGGCGTGCCCTTCGTGCTGGCGGGCAGCCTGCGCGACGACGGCCCGCTGCCGGACACCATCACCGACATGAACGCCGCCCAGGACGCGTACGCCGAACAGTTGGCCGGGGCCGGCCTGGTGATCTGCCTCGGCTCCATGCTGCACTCCATCGCCACCGGCAATATGCTGCCCGGCTGGGTCAAGATCGTGTGCGTCGATATCAACCCGGCGGTGGCCACCAAGGTGAGCGACCGCGGCACCGGGCAGGCCATCGGCGTGGTGGCCGACGTCGGCCTCTTCCTGGACCTGCTCTCGAAGGCACTGGTATGAAACGCTCCTATACCGACGAACATGCGCGCAGCGGGGTCCACGCCCCGCTGCCGGAACTCGAAACGTGGCCCAACCAGTATCCCGATTACGAAATCGAGATCGTGACGCCGGAGTTCACCTCCGTCTGCCCCAAGACCGGCCTGCCGGATTTCGGCCGGATCGTGCTGCGCTATGTCCCCGACAAGCGGTGCCTGGAGCTGAAATCGTATAAAACATACCTGCAGGCCTATCGCGATCTGGGCATCTTTCAGGAGAACGTGGTGAACCGCGTGCTGCGCGATGTCGTGAAGGCCGCCCACCCCGTCTCGGCGACCGTGGCCGGAGAATTCGTGCCCCGCGGCGGGCTGAGCACGCTCGTCACCGCAACCTGGAACCGGCCGCGGAGGGCGCCCCGTGGAAAGCTCTGAGCTGATCGCCATCCTGCGCGAAGTCCGCGACCGCGTGCGCGCCCGCCACCCGCAGACCGCCGCCGGAGCCGCGGGCATCGCCTTGCCCGACCTGATGCCTTTGGCGCATGCCCGCGATTCCGCCATCGGCAAGGTGGCGGCCATAGGCACCGTGAACCCGCGCCGCGGAGGGCCGGTCAATTTCGTGGTCCAGACGTGGAAGAGCCTGGTGGCCCGGGTGCTGGACTGGCACGTCCGCGAGCAGGTGGAGTTCAACCGCCACGCGATGGCCTGCGTGGACGCCGCCCTGGAAGCGCTCAACGACACCAACCGCGCGCTGGCCGGGCTGAGCGACCGCATCGCCGAATTGGGCGACCGCATCGTGGTGGCCGAGGAGCTCAAGGACATCCGCGACCACTGGGCCGAGTGGCGCCTCGACTGGGAGCACAAGCTGCAGCGGAACGAGATGCAGTTCCTGCGCAGCGTGGCCGACCTGCAGGGCGCTTTTCAACACCGCGCCTCCCTGATGGATGCCAACTACCGCGATGCCCTGCGCGCGCAGCACGCCGATTTCACCGTCTCGCTGGAGCGGGCCGGGACCGACATCCAGAAGCGCCTGTGGGGCGATATGGCCCGCGTCCGGGAGGAATTCGACCGCCTGATCTTCTCCGAGCTGCGCCTGATCCGCCAGCGCAGTGGGGTAGGCCTCCCGGCCTGCCCCCCCCGTCCCGAAGGGACGGCCAGTGAAGCGCCGCCACTAACGCCCCCCTCGCTCGACTACGCCCGCTTTGCCGAGCGGTTTCGCGGCCCGGCGGAGCACGTCAAGGCCGGGCAGCGCATGTACCTGCCGTATTTCCAGGACCGCCAGGAAGTTCTGGATATCGGCTGCGGGCGCGGCGAGTTCCTGGAACTGATGCGCGAGGCCGGGGTGCCCGCGCGCGGGATCGATCTCAGCGAGGAATCGGTCGCCGCCTGCCGGCGCAACGGGCTCACCGCCGAGACGGCCGACCTTTTCCCCTATCTCGCCGGTCTCCCCGAAGCCTCGCTCGACGGCATCTTCTGCGCGCAAGTGGTGGAACACCTGCCCCCCGAGCGGCTGCCGGAGATGATCCGGTTGTGCGCCACCCGCCTAGCGCGCCACGGGGTGATCGCCCTGGAGACGCCCGATCCGGCTTGTCTGGCGATCTTCGCCACCCATTTTTATCTGGACCCGACGCATCAGCGCCCAGTGCCCGCTCCCCTGCTGGCTTTTTACCTGGAGGAGAGCGGCGTGGGAAGTATCGAGGTGCGCCGCCTTTCGCCCGCCGTGGAATCCATGCCGGCGGTGGCCTCGCTGCCCGAGGCATTCCGCGAAGCATTCTTTGGCGGCCTGGATTACGCCATCCTGGGGAAAAAGCGCTAGGCGCCTGGAGACGGTGCCGGGGCCGGGGGGGCGGGTTTGGGGCGCGGGGGCCGCAGGTTGGGCAGGGC
>JADGNR010000142.1 GCA_017883415.1 Bryobacteraceae bacterium
GTATGGCGCGAAGCACACGGTGACCGTGGTGCCCCTGTGCGGCCACAACGCCCGCTGCATGTTCACCGCCGAAGTGGCGCTGCCGATTCTGTTTCCCAAGCCGTAGGTCGGCCAAAATCAGCGCGGGCCCCGCGGGGCGGGCGCTACGGTTGCTTCTTTGTAACGAAAGTCTCACAATAAACGCTGTTGCCACTTTTGCCGGCCGCCAGACCCACCAAGGGTGAGGTGTTCCCTGGCGACGGGGGAGGATTCATGTCTCGCATCGTCCGGTGTTCCCTGATTCAGGCGTCGAATGCCGCTCCCCCGGATGCTTCGCTCGAAGCCACCAAGAAGGCCATGATCGACAAGCATGTGGCCTATATCCGCCAGGCCGCCGAGGCGGGGGCGCAGGTGGCGTGCTTGCAAGAGATCTTTTACGGTCCTTACTTCTGCGCGGAACAGACCACGCGCTGGTATGACTTCACCGAGCCGGTGCCCGACGGACCCACCATCCGGCTCATGCGCGACCTCGCGCGGCAGCACCACATGGCCCTGATCGTGCCAGTCTACGAGGTGGAGCAGGAGGGCGTTTATTACAACACCGCGGCCGTGATCCACAGCGATGGAAGCTTCCTCGGCAAATACCGCAAGACGCACATCCCGCACGTGGCGCCGGGGTTCTGGGAAAAATTCTACTTTCGGCCGGGCAACCTGGGCTTTCCGGTATTCGATCTCGGCCCGGTCAAAATCGGCGTGTACATCTGCTATGACCGCCACTTTCCCGAAGGAGCGCGCGCTCTCGGGTTGAACGGCGCCGAGCTGGTCTTCAACCCGTCGGCCACGGTGGCGGGGTTGAGCGAATATCTGTGGAAACTGGAGCAGCCCGCGCACGCCGTGGCCAATGGCTACTTCATCGCCGCCATCAACCGCGTGGGCGTGGAAGCGCCCTGGAACATCGGCGAGTTCTACGGGTCGAGCTATTTCTGCGATCCGCGCGGGCGCATCCTGGCACAGGCGGCGCGCGACCGCGACGAGGTGCTCACGGCGGATCTCGACCTGGACCTCATCGGCGAAGTCCGCAAGACCTGGCAGTTTTACCGTGACCGCCGTCCCGAGATGTACCAATCCCTCATCAAGGCCTAAACCCATGACCAAAGACGAAATCATTCTGGCCAACAAGGAATTCCTTTTCCCGGCCGTTTTTCATTACTACCAGGAGCCGCTGGTGGTGGCCCGCGCCAAGAACCAGTACGTCTGGGATGCCGACGGCAACCAGTACCTGGACTTCTTTGGCGGCATTGTCACCGTGAGCGTGGGCCATGCCAACGACCAGGTCAACGCCAAAGTGCATAAGCAGCTCGATACCCTGCAGCACGTTTCGACCGTCTTCGCCAACGAGCCGCAGGCCGCGCTGGCCAAGAAGATCGCCTCGCTCACACCCGGCGGCCAGCTCACCAAATCGTTTTTCACCAACAGCGGCACGGAAGCCAATGAGACCGCCATCCTGGCGGCGCGCTGCTACACGGGCAACACCGAAATCGTGGCGCTGCGCCACTCCTATCACGGCCGTTCCGCCATGGCGATGTCGCTCACCGGCCAGGGCGCGTGGCGCCTGGGCCCCGCGCAGGCCGGCATCGTGCACGCGCACAACGCGTACTGCTACCGCTGCCCTTTCGGCCTGACCTATCCCGATTGCGAAGTGCGTTGCGCCCAGGATATGGAAGAGTTGATCCGCAGCACCACGGGCGGACGCATCGCCGGCTTCATCGGAGAGCCGATTCAGGGCGTGGGCGGCTTCGTCACCCCGCCCAAAGAGTATTTCCCGATCGTCGAGAAAATCGTGCGCAACCACGGCGGCGTTTTCATCAGCGATGAAGTGCAGACCGGGTGGGGCCGGACCGGCGGCAAGTGGTTCGGCATTGAGCACTGGGGCGTGACCCCGGACATCATGACCGCCGCCAAGGGCTTGGGCAACGGCACACCCATCGGTTTGACAGTGGCCAAGCCGCAAGTGGCCGACGCGGTGCATGGCCTCACGATTTCGACTTTTGGCGGTAACCCGGTGACCGCCACGCAGGCCAAAGCGGTGATCGA
The DNA here is from genome assembly GCA_017883415.1 of Bryobacteraceae bacterium. Classification (GTDB taxonomy): domain Bacteria; phylum Acidobacteriota; class Terriglobia; order Bryobacterales; family Bryobacteraceae; genus JADGNR01. Next base: position 2,074 of record JADGNR010000142.1, read on the forward strand.
TTTCATCGAGGAGCAGAACCTGCTGTCGAATTGCACGGAGACCGGCGCCTATCTGCGCGGCCGCCTGGAGGAGTTGCAGGACAAACACGAAATCGTGGGCGACGTGCGCGGCATGGGCCTGATGCAGGCCATCGAGCTGGTGGAGGACCGCAAGACCAAGGCGCCGGCCACCCGGCAGACGGCCATGGCCATGGAGGCCGCGCGCGAGAACCGGCTGCTCATCGGCAAGGGCGGGATGTTCGGCAACGTGCTGCGGATTACGCCGCCCATGAACATCGGGCGCGCCGACGTGGATCAGTTCATCGAGCTGCTCGACCACAGCCTGGCGGCCTGCGGCGCTATGGCGGCGGTGAAATAGATGGGCTCCGCGGCCCTGCCGGTCCCGCGCAACCTCGAGCGCTTTCCGGAGCTCCATCCGGCGCTCGACACGCAATCCGCGCTGGCCGAGGCGAACCGCTGTCTCTTTTGCTTCGACGCGCCGTGCACGGCGGCCTGCCCCACCCACATCGACGTGCCGCGGTTCATCAAGAAGATCGCGACCGGCAACCTGCGCGGCTCGGCCCTGACCATTCTCGACGCCAACATCCTGGGGCTGAGCTGTTCGCGCGTGTGCCCGGTGGACGTGTTGTGCGAAGGCTCCTGCGTGTTGCACCGCTATAACAAGAAGCCCATCGAGATCGGCCGCCTGCAACGCTACGCCATGGACCATTTCTATTCCAGTGGGGTAGGCCTCCCGGCCTGCCCCGTTTCTGATGTCAAGACTAATATCAAAGTCGCCTGCGTCGGCGGCGGCCCCGCCTCCCTCGCCTGTGCCGCCGAATTGCGGCGCCACGGCTGCGCCGTCACGGTGTTCGACAACCGTCCCCTGCCGGGCGGGCTGAACACCTACGGGGTGGCCGAGTACAAGCTGCGCCCCTCGGACAGCCTGCGCGAAGTGGACCTCGTCCGCTCGCTGGGAGTGGAATTCCGGCGGGCCGAAGTGGGCGCCGCGGTCGCGATCGAGGACCTGGAAAAGGAGTTCTCGTTCCTCTTTCTGGGCCTGGGCCTCGGCGCGATGGAACGGCTCGGCATTCCCGGCGAGGATCTGCGCGGCGTGGTGGACGCGCTCCATTTCATCGAGCGCTACAAGACCTCGGAGTTCGATGCCGGCCGCCGGGTGGTGGTGATCGGCGGCGGCAACACCGCGATCGACGCGGCCAACGCGGCGCGGCGCCTGGGGGCCGGCGAGGTGCACCTGTTCTACCGGCGCACCGAAAAGGAGATGCCCGCCTTCTCTTTCGAGTATGCGCATTCCAAAGTGGAAGACGTGCAGTTCCACTGGCTGGCCCAACCGGTGGAGATCCTCGCCGAAGACGGCCGCGCGGTGGGGGTGCGGTTCCAGGAGACGCGCTTGCGCGAGCCGGGCGCGGGCGGGCGGCGCACCGTCGAGCCGGTCCCCGATTCCCACTTCGAGTTTGCCTGCGACATGGTGATCCCCGCGTTGGGGCAATCGCGCCTGGCCGGCATGCTACAGGCCACCCGCGGGATCGAGTTCGAGGGCGGTTCGATCGTGGTGGACCGTCCCACCGGCCGCACCGGCAATCCCAAATACTACGCCGGCGGCGATTGCGTGAATGGCGGCCGCGAAGTGGTGGACGCCGTCGCCGACGGCAAGCGCGCCGCGCTGGCCATGGTGCAGCGCCTGGCGGTGGGAGCGGCCTCATGAGGCGTAGAACATCAAACTGTGGGGCGGGCAATCTTGCCCGGGGTCCCCTCTGGGGACGCCGTTCAGGCGGCCCGCCGGCTGAAAGCCGGCTGCAGCCAGTATTGGCTGCCCCACGCCCCAATAATGAGGCAAGCCCATGGCTGATCTGACGACCACATTTGCCGGGGGCATTCGCTGCCCCAATCCCTTCTGGCTGGCCTCCGGTCCCCCCACCAACTGCGGCGAGCAGGTCATGCGCGCCTTCGACGCGGGCTGGGGCGGCGCGGTCTGGAAAACCATCGGCGAGCCCATCCTCAACGTCTCGTCGCGCTATTCCTCGGTGGATTGGAATGGCCAGCGCATGATGGGGCTGAACAACATCGAGCTCATCAGCGACCGGCCCATCGACGTCAACCTGCGAGAAATCACGGAAGTCAAGAAGCGCTATCCAAAGCACGCCGTGGTGGCCTCGCTCATGGTGGATTCCAAGCGCGAGACGTGGCACGACATCGTGCGGCGCAGCGAAGAGGCGGGCGCCGATGGCCTGGAGTTGAACTTCGGGTGCCCGCACGGGATGAGCGAGCGCGGCATGGGCAGCGCCGTGGGACAGGTGCCGAAATACACGCGCCTGATCACCGAGTGGGTGAAGGAGGTGGCGCGCACTCCGGTGCTGGTGAAGCTCACGCCCAACATTACCGACATCCGCATGGTGGCGCGCGCGGCCCGGCACGGCGGCGCCGACGGCCTCTCGGCCATCAACACCATCAATTCCATCACCGGCATCGATCTCGATACCTTGACGCCGCGGCCCAATGTGGGCGGCGTTTCGGCGCACGGCGGCTACTGCGGCCCGGCCGTCAAGCCCATCGCGCTGCACCTGGTACAACAGATCGCGAGCGATCCCGAGGTCGGGCTGCCCATTTCGGGCATCGGCGGCATCGCCGGCTGGCGGGAAGCGGCCGAGTTCATGCTGCTGGGCTGCGGCACCGTGCAGGTCTGCACCGCGGCCATGCACTACGGCTATCGCATCGTGGAAGACATGATCGACGGCCTGAGCAATTGGATGGACGAGAAAGGCTTCCGGACCATCGAAGATTTTCGCGGCCGCACGCTGCCCAAAATCACCGAATGGAAGCATCTCGATCTCAACTACAAGATTGTGGCGCGCATCGACGCCCGGAAATGCATCGGCTGCGAGCTTTGCTACGTGGCCTGCTGGGACGGCGCGCACCAGTGCATTCACCTGGACGGGCACACCGCGCCCGCGGCGGTGGAAGCGGCCAGCCGCGCGCGCATCGTGACCACGCCCATCGCCAAACTGGACGCCGTGGAGGCGTGGGACGGCAAGACGCCGCCCACCCGCGTCCCGCGCATCGACGAAGCCGCGTGCGTGGGCTGCAATCTGTGCTGGCTGGTCTGCCCGGTGGAGGGCTGCATTACCATGGAACCAATAGATACGGGAAAGGCGCCGGAGACCTGGGAGCAGCGATGTCAAACACACTGATTCGCAATGGCACGGTGATCACGGCGCACGATTCCAGGGTCGCCGACGTACTGATCGAGGGCGAGCGCATCAAAGAGGTGCGCGCGGCGATTCCCGCCAGCGCGGCGGCAAAGGTCATCGATGCCGCCGGCATGTATGTGATCCCCGGAGGCATCGACGCCCACACCCATCTCGATATGCCCTTCGGCGGCACCACTTCGGCCGACGACTTCGAGACCGGAACGCGCGCGGCGGCCTTCGGCGGCACCACCAGCATCGTGGATTTCGCCATCCAGGCGCGCGGCACGCGCATGCGCGACGCCCTCGACACGTGGTGGAAGAAGGGCGAAGGCCGCGCCACCATCGACTACGGCCTGCACATGATCGTCACCGACCTGGGCAACTGCGGCCTGGAGGACATGGACGGCATGGTGCAGGAGGGCGTGGCCAGCTTCAAGCTGTTCATGGCCTACCCCAACGTCCTCATGGTCGACGACGCCACCATTTTCAAAGCGCTCTCCCAAACCGCCAAAAACGGCGCGCTCATCTGCATGCACGCGGAGAACGGCAGCGTGATCGACGTGCTGATCGCCCGCGCCCTGGCCGAGGGCAAGACGGCGCCGGTGTACCACGCGCTCACGCGGCCGCCGCGCGCCGAATCCGAAGCCGTGCACCGCGCCATCGCCATGGCCGAGATCGCCGGCGCGCCGGTCTACATCGTGCATCTCTCCTCGGAAGACGCGCTCGACGAGGTGCGCGAGGCCCGCGACCGCGGCGTTCCGGCTTTCGCCGAGACCTGCCCGCAATACCTGCTGCTCTCCATCGAAGACCTGGAGCGGCCCAACTTCGAGGGCGCCAAGTACGTGTTCACGCCGCCCCTGCGGCCCAAGAAACATCAGGGGAAGCTCTGGGACGGACTCAAGGACGACCACCTGCAAGTGGTCTCGACCGACCATTGCCCCTTCTGCTTCGCCGATCAGAAAATCCTCGGCAAAGACGATTTCACCAAGATTCCCAATGGCGGGCCGGGAATCGAAAACCGGCTGCAACTGATCTACCATTACGGCGTGAATGCGGGCAAACTCACGCTCAACCGTTTCGTGGAGCTGACCTCCACCACGCCCGCGCGCATCTTCGGCATGTATCCCCAGAAGGGCGAAATCGCGCCCGGAAGCGACGCCGACCTGGTCGTCTGGGATCCCAACGCCCCACACACCATCAGCGCGCGGACGCATCACATGCGCGTGGATTACTCCATGTTCGAGGGGTTCCAGGTGCGCGGCAACGCGCGCATGGTGCTCTCCCGCGGCGAGGTGATCGTGGATGGCGACAAGTTTCTGGGCAAGCCGGGCCGCGGCAATTACCTGAAGCGCGCGGCGCGCGGAGGCGCGTGGAAGTAAATGGCGCGGTACGACCCGGCGCTCTACAATAAGGACCTCGCGCCCATTCCCATCGAGCGGCGCACCTGGGGCCTTTATAACTACGCTTCCCTGTGGGTGGCCATGAGCGTGTGCATCCCCACCTACATGCTGGCGTCGGGGCTGATCGCGGGCGGCATGAGCTGGTGGCAGGCCGTCGGCACCATCCTGCTGGGCAACCTGATCGTGCTCGTGCCCATGCTGCTCAACGCGCACGCCGGCGCGAAGTACGGCATTCCCTTTCCCGTGCTGGTGCGCGCTTCGTTCGGCGTGCGCGGCGCCAACATCCCCGCGGTGCTGCGCGCCCTGGTAGCGTGCGGCTGGTTCGGCATCCAGACGTGGATCGGCGGGCAGGCCATCTACTCCATGCTCAAGATCCTCTGGCCGGCCGTGCCCGCGGCCGGCTCGTGGCTGTGCTTTTTCGCGTTCTGGCTGCTCAACATCGCCGTGATTTGGCGCGGCATCGAGACCATCAGGTTCCTGGAAGGCATCGGCGCGCCGTTCATGCTGGGGATCGGGTTGCTGCTGTTGTGGTGGATCGCGGGCAAGGCCGGCGGCCTGGGCCCGGTGCTGCGCGCGTCCAGCCGGTTTCGCTCGACGGCGGAGTTCATGCGCTTCTTCATCCCCTCGCTCACCGGGATGGTCGGGTTCTGGGCCACGGTGGCGCTCAACATCCCCGATTTCACGCGCTACGCGAAATCGCAGCGTGCGCAGATGTGGGGGCAGGCGCTGGGGCTGCCCACGGCCATGACGCTCTACTCGTTCATTGGCGTGGCGGTGACGTCGGCCTCCGTGGTGCTGTTCGGCGAGGCCGTCTGGGACCCGGTGGTGCTGCTCGGCAAATTCAACCAGCCGGTGGTGGCGGTGATTGCGCTAGTAGCGCTGCTGGTCGCCACCCTGAATACCAATGTGGCGGCCAACGTAGTGTCGCCCTCCAACGATTTTTCGAATCTCAATCCACGGCTGATTTCCTTCCGCACCGGCGGGCTGATCACCGGCGTGGTCGGAGTCCTCATGATGCCGTGGAAGCTGATGAGCGATTTCAGCGCCTACATATTCGGCTGGCTGGTGGGCTACTCGGCGCTGCTCGGCCCCATCGCCGGGGTCATGATCGCGGACTATTTCCTGGTGCGCCACTCGCGGTTGAAGGTGGACGATCTCTACCGCCGCAAGGGAGCCTACGAATACGAAGGCGGCGTCAATTGGCGCGCGGTCGCGGCGCTGGTTGCGGGGGTGGCGACGGCGTTGCTGGGCCTGGTGGCGCCGCCGCTCAGATTCTTGTATGACTATGCCTGGTTCGCCGGCTTCGGCGTGGCGGGCGCGGTTTACCTAACGCTGATGCAGAGCGCCGAGGCGCCTGCCAACCAACCGGAATGGGAAGGTGAAGGATGATCGCAACAGAGTCGAAGGTGGAATTGGTTTCGTTTTACATCAACGGAGTTTGGGAGAAGCCCTCGGGCCACACCACGCAATCGGTGACCAACCCGGCCACGGGCGCGGTGCTGGCCGAGGCGCCGTTCGCCGAGAAGGCCGATATCGACCGCGCCGTCCGCGCGGCGCACGAGGCGTTTCTGAAATGGCGCGAGGTGCCGGTGGTGGACCGCGTGCAACCGCTCTACCGCTATAAGACGCTGCTCGAGCGGCACGCCACGGAACTGGCCGCCATCCTGACGCGCGAAAACGGCAAGACCGCCGACGACTCCAAGGCCGAAGTGCGGCGCGCCATCCAGATGGTGGAAGTGGCGTGCGGCATGCCCAGTCTCATGCTGGGCGATTCGCTCAACGACGTGGCGCAGGGCATCGACTGCAAGACCATCCGCCAGCCCATCGGCGTCTGCGCCGGCATCACGCCCTTCAACTTTCCCGCCATGGTGCCCATGTGGATGCACCCGTTCGCCATCGCCTGCGGCAATGCCTTCATACTCAAGCCCTCCGAGAAGGTGCCGCTCACGCCCACCCGCGCCATCGAACTGTTGCACGATGCCGGCCTGCCGCCCGGCGTAATCAACCTGGTGCATGGCGGCAAGGAGGCGGTGGACGCGCTGCTCCATCATCCGCTGGTGAAGGCCGTGTCGTTCGTCGGTTCCACTCCCGTAGCGAAGTATATCTACACCACCGCCGCCGCCGAGGGGAAGCGTGTGCAGGCGCTGGGCGGCGCCAAGAATCACCTGGTGGTCATGCCCGATGCCGATATGCCCAAGACCGTTGAGGCTATCATCGGCTCGGCGTTCGGCGCGGCGGGCGAGCGCTGCCTGGCCGGCAGCGTGCTGGTGACCGTGGGCGACGCGGCCGCTCCGCTGCTCGATCTGCTGGTCAAACGCACCAGGTCGCTGGCCGTGGGCGATGGCTCCGCGGCCGGTGTCGAAATGGGCCCGCTGGTGACGTCGGACCATTGCCGCCGCGTGGAGGGGTATGTGGAGAAAGGCGTGGCCGAAGGCGCGACGCCGCTGGTGGACGGACGCCAGGCGAAGAAAACCGGCGGCGGATTCTTCCTCGGCCCCACCATCTTCGACCATGTGACCCCCCAGATGACCATCGCGCGCGAAGAGATTTTCGGACCCGTGCTCTCCGTCATTCGCGTGAACACGCTCGATGAGGCCATCCAGTTGGTGAATCAATCACCCTACGGCAACGCCACCGCGATTTTCACCGCCAGCGGCAAGGCCGCGCGCGAATACTCGTCGCGCATCGAAGTAGGCATGGTGGGAGTCAACGTGGGCGTGGCCGCGCCCCTGGCGTTCTTCCCGTTCGCCGGCTGGAAGAACTCCTTCTTCGGCGACTTGCACGCCCACGGCAAGGACGCCGTGGCGTTTTACACCGAACAAAAGGTCATCATGAGTAGATGGTTCTAGTATAGTTCTAGTACCCTTTTATCGGAAATAGATGGCCATGCCAGCCTCAGCGCGATAGGATGTGGATGCGGTCCTGAACTCGCTCACGTTGCCGCGCTCAAATTCAGGCTCCACTTCAACCGGGACCGCAATCCTCCCCTCCTCCGGGCCTCCCTGACTAGCCGCGGCCGTTCCCCACTCCTTACGGTCTGGCTCCCCGTTGTCGGCCGTCTGCGAATCACTGAGCGCGGCGCCGCCTTCGAGTCGCGTCGCCCCCGCCCGCCGCCCGCCCGGCATGCCAATGGGCGGCAAAATTTGCATTTCTTTTACGTTTCCCACGCTATATACTTATTGCAAAGTGATTTTAGACCCCGATAAGCAGCAACAGTCTGAGCCTGGGGTGCTTACCGGGATGCTTCGGCGCATGCAGGGGGGAGACAAGCAGGCTGGCGAGCAGGCCGTTGAGCTGGTCTACGGCGAACTCCACCGCATCGCATCCCGTGAGATGCGTCGCGAGCAGCCGGGGCATACCTTGCAGACCACCGCGCTGATCCACGAGGCTTACTTGCGGCTCATCGGCGCGGAGTCGCTGGAAATTCAGAGCCGCGGACACTTCTTCGCCATTGCCAGCCAGCAGATGCGCCGCATCCTGGTCGACTCCGCGCGCAGTTCGGGCGCGCAACGGCGCGGTGCCGGCGCCGTTCACGTGGATCTGGACGCCATTCAAATCGGCGCCGGCGATCCGGATTCCGAGGTATTGCAACTCGACGATGCCCTCACCGACCTCGCACGGATCGATCGTCGGGCGGCGCTTGTGGTCGAGCTGAAATACTTCGGCGGCTACACCGACAGCGAGGCGGCCGAGGCCCTCGGCCTGTCCAGTGCCACCGTCCGGCGGGATTGGGAATTCGCCCGTTCGTGGCTGTTCGACCACATCGGCGGACGCGCCGGGAAAGGGGACGGCCGCGGGCATGGCGCCGGAAATTCACCGTCGGGTGCGTGAGCTCTTCGACCAAGCCCTGGACAAGTCCGAAGGGGAGCGGCCGGCGCTCCTCGAAGCCGCGCGCGCCGCGGAACCCGAAATCGCGGCGGCCGTCGAGCGGTTGCTGGACGCCCGCCGCCATTCGACCGGATTCCTGAGCAAGAACCCGGCCTCGCGGAAACTCGGACGTTATCTCATTACCGGCGAACTGGGGTCCGGGGCCATGGGGATCGTCTATGCCGCCGTGGATCCGGTGATCGGACGCAACGTGGCGCTCAAGGCCATTCGCATGGGCGCCCCTGCCGATGCCGCCGCTGCCTTTCTCCAGGAGCGCCTGGTGCATGAGGCCCGCTCCATTGGCGCGTTGTCGCACCCCGGCATTGTGGTCGTGTTCGACGTCGGGCAGGAGGGGGACCTGGCGTTCATCGCCATGGAACTGGTGGAGGGGCAATCGCTCCAGCAGTTGCTCGCCGCGCGCCACCGCCTGGAGCCGGCCCACGCGGTGGACATCCTTCGCCAGGCGGGCGGGGCTTTGGATTACGCCCATCGCAACGCCATCGTCCATCGGGATATCAAGCCCGCCAACATCATGCTGCATCACACCGGCGTGGTGAAGATCGCCGATTTCGGCATCGCCAAAATTGCCACGCCCCTGCATCGGACGGCGTCCGGAATCACCCTCGGCACTCCCACCTACATGTCTCCGGAACAGATCGGCATGCGCCCGGTGGATGCCCGCAGCGACCAGTTCTCGCTGGGCGTGGTGGCCTACGAGATGCTGGTGGGAACCCGGCCCTTTCAGGCCGATACCCTGCCGGCGCTGGCGCACCAGATTGTCTACGCCGCCTGTCCCTCGGCCCACGCCGCGGCCCCGTTCCTGGCGCCCGCCGCCGATGCCGTCTTCCGCAAGGTTCTGTCCAAGCTTCCCGAAGAACGCTACCCGTCCTGCCTCGCATTCGCCGACGCGTTGGCCGGGGCGCTGGAACCCCGTCCGGCCGCGCGCGTTGTGGTGGGCGCGATCGCGCGGCCGGCGAAAAGGATGGCCTACGCGGCCGGCGCTCTGGCTGCCACCGCCGTGCTGTCCGGCTCGGTCCTGGTCTACCGCTCGGCGTCGGTGGCCAACCTGCCGTTCCCATCTCCGTCTCGTCCTCCCTCGGCGATACCGGCGGTCGATGCCCCGCGCCCCGCCGGTGACGCATCCGCCAACCTCACCGCCGCCGAGCGCGCGAAGCAGCTTTATGCCCAGGGCCTGGCCCGCCGCGAACAGGGACACGCCCAGGCGCTCCCGTTGTTTCGCCAGGCCGCCGAGCTCGGCGACCCGCGCGCCATGGTCGAGCTCGCCGAGGAGGCGCTGCAAGGAGACAACCAGGAGAGGGGTGAGGCCCTGCGCTGGTTTCAGAAGGCGGCCGCGGCGGGCGACACCACAGCCATGCTTAACCTCGGCCTCATCTACGAGACGGGCGATCCCGTCCCGGAGGATTACCAGCAGGCCGTCTCCTGGTACCGGCGCGCCGCCGACGGCGGAAACCCTCCCGCTATGTACGATCTCGGCCGCATGTACCAATCGGGCCGTGGTGTATCCAGGAACTTAGCCAAGGCCCTGGATCTCTATCGGCGGGCCGCCGCCCTCGGCAACACCAGCGCCCGGACGCGCCTGGCTCAGTTCGCGCCCGGGCCCGTTCTCCCGCCCCAATAAAAAGCCGCCCGCGAACCATGGTCCGCGGGCGGCGATCGTGCGGCAGGCGCTGCCGCTTGCCGGGTGGTTGGTCTGGTCCGGGCCTACTTGAATTCCGTCAGTTTCCCGTTTATGAAGGTGAACTTCAGCGAGTCGTAGATGTAGATCTTCTTGGCTCCTCCGTCGATCATATCCTTCGGCTCGCCCATGATCGCCTTGACCGCATCGATGGACATCCCCATGTCGAACTTCTTGGGCTTGGGAGGCGCGGCCGGCACAGGAGGCGCGCTCGCCTCTCCGCCGGCGCTCGGGCCGCTGGCCGCTTCCTGCAAGACGTCATGCTCGGCCTGTTCGCCCTCCTTGGTCTGCTGGGCCAGCTCGGTCTTCACGTCCGGGTCGGGCGGCGGCGCGGCTTGGGCGAATTCCGTCTTCTTCGGAGTTGCCAGGGCCGTCGCCGGGGCGGCCGGAATGCCGTTCTGCCCCTGCTTCTTTTGTAGTTC
>JADGNR010000437.1 GCA_017883415.1 Bryobacteraceae bacterium
GTTTCGCCGCACCTCAGCTCGGTGGATTCCGAGGGCACCGAGCAGAAGGTCGATACCAAGGAAAACGAAGTCAAACAGGGCGGCAGTCACGGCGCCGATGCCGCACGCGTCGCCACCATTTCGGGCAGCGGCGCGGCCTTGGGCGGCCTGGCCGACCGCAGTTGGAAAGGGGCTGGAATCGGCGCTGGGGCAGGTGGAGCGGTGGGGCTGGCCACGGTGCTTCTGACGCGCGGCAGGGAAGTGGAGCTGAGCCGCGGTTCGACCGTGGATGTAGTCTTCGACCGCGCCGTGCCGGTGGAATAACCGTCCCGTGAAGGGTAAGACCGGCACGCCGCCCAAGCCGCCTGCACGTCCGCTCCCTCACGGTCGCAGCTCCGTTCCGCAAGGGGCGGCCGTCCCGCGCTGGCTCCGTGCCGTCTTGCTTGGGCTCTCGGCGGTCCTGTGGTTGGGTTGGTTCACGCCGGAAATTCACGATTCGGATTTCTGGTGGCACCTGAAAACCGGCGAGTATATCTGGCAGAACCACGCGCTGCCGGTGCCGGATCCGTTTGCCTTCACCACCGCCTTGGCCGCGCCGTCCTATCCGGGCGAGGACCTGACGCGCCATTTCAACCTGACGCATGAATGGTTGTCGCAGGCGCTTTTCTACGCGGTGTACCGGATGGGCGGTTTTGCGGGCATGGTTCTGTTTCGCGGCGCCCTGTTGGCGGCGTTCTGCGGCCTCGCCGGGCTGGTGGCTTACCGCCGCTCGGGCGGCTTCTACCGGGCGCTCGGCGCCGCATTCGCCACCGCCGGCATCGCATCCAGCTTCGCCCTGGACCGGCCGTTTCTGATTACCTTCCTGTTTCTCGCCCTGACGTTCGCCATCCTGGAATACCGGCGCGGGCTGTGGCTGCTTCCTGCCGTATTTCTGATCTGGGCCAACTGCCATGGCGGCTATTTTCTGGGATGGCTGGTGCTGGCAGCGTATGCGGCCGAAGCTCTCTTCGCGCGATGGCGCAAGGCGCCGCTGGCGGGCGACGGCACGCTGTGGAGGGCGAGTGCGGCTTCCTTCTTGATTTCCGGCGTCAACCCAAACGGTTTTCGCGTCCCGCAAATTCTGCTGCATTACCGCGGCAGTTATCTGACCTCGCGGCTGCTGGAGTGGTCGCCTCCCCGCCTCTGGCCTCCCGGCGAATTCACGCTCCTGCTGGCGGGCGCGGCTGCCTTGCTGCTCTGGCGGCGCCGCGCAGTACGCGCGGCGGATTGGCTGCTGTTCGCGGCCTTCGCGGCGGCGGCGCTCACAGCCGAGCGCAACATCATCCTGATCGGCTTCCTGGCGCCGGTTCTGATGGCCTGCTATATTCCCTGGAAACGGAACCTTCCCGCGCCGGCGCAATGGGGCGCTGCCGCCTTGCTGCTGGCGGGCCTCGGGATCGGCATCGGCGGCGGCCGTTTCTTCCAACTGCGGGCGGCGGAGTGGAGATATCCCCGCGGCGCCGCCGATTTCCTGCTCGCGCACCATGTCACCGGGCCCATGTTTAACACGTACGAGTATGGCGGCTATCTGATCTGGCGGCTGGGGCCGCGGGAGCGGGTGTTCATCGACGGGCGCGCGCTGAGCGAATCGCTGTTCATGGATTACGCGCGGATCCTCTACAACCACGACGAGAGCGGCGGCAAGAGCGCGCAGGAGCTGCTCGATCAATACGGCATCCAGACGATCGTGATGAACAGCTTCGAATACACCGGCGGGCTGGTCTATCTGTTGGCTCCGGCGCTGGCCGACCCGCGGCAGCGGGAGTGGAAGCTGGTCTACAGCGAGAGCGCGTCCATGATCTTCATGCGGCATGCTCCGGAGGGCGTGGCGCCCCTCGATTCGCTGCGCGTGCTGGACCATATGGAAGCGGAGTGCGCGCTGCACATAGAGCGGGAGCCGCAGTATACGCTGTGTGCGCGCGGCCTGGGACAGGTATTCGCGCGCGTCGGCGACCGCAACCGGGCTCGCCGCTGGATCGGCATTTACCTGGCGCATCCGCACAACCCCGACCCGCAGGCGGAGCAGACTTACCAGCGGCTGCTGGGCGCGGGGCAGTAATCGGCCCCGCATGATATGCTGTTGCGGTGCCGCTCGCGCTTAAGGTGTGGATCGCGCTCGCCTTGGCGCCGGCGATGGCGCTACCGGCCGTGGCCGCGCAACTGCCTGTGCGCGCATACACCACCGCCGACGGGCTGCCGCACGATAGCGTCAATTGTCTGTTCCCCGACAGCCGCGGCTTTCTGTGGCTGTGTACCAGCGAGGGCCTGGCGCGCTTCGATGGGTACGAATTCCGGACCTACGGTGTCGATCAGGGGCTGCCTAGCCCGCTGGTCAACACGTTCGTCGAGACGCGCGCGGGACTCCTGGTGGCGGGCACCGGCGCGGGACTCGCGGTGCTGCGAGCGCGCGCCGGCGAAGGCAGCCGCTTCGCGGCTTACTACCCGGTACCGGCGGTGGATCACGAGATCAACACGCTGTTTGAAGATCGCGCGGGAGTGCTGTGGTGCGGCACCAATGGCGGCTTGTACCGCATCCGCTGGAATGGATCGATACCGGATTTTGAAGCCGTGCTGAGTGGCGTGCCCATTGTGAGCCTGGCCGAGGCGCCCGGCGGAAGCCTATGGATGGCGGCGTTCGACCAGGGCGTGGTGGAGATGACCGCGACGGGCGAGGTAAGGCGCTACGGCGAGCCGAACGGGCCTCCCAACTTCCTGGCACAGGGCCGCCGCCAGAAGTGGGTCTACGCGGTGGCCGTGGACCGGGAAGGCGCAGTGTGGGTCGGCACGCACTCGGGCCTGTGTCGGCTGCGGGCGAAACCGGCGCCGGACGGCAGCATCGTCGACCGCGTGTTCACCGCGCGGGACGGTATCGGGGCCGGCCGCATCTACTGCCTCTACGTCACCCGCGCCGGGCGCCTCTGGGCCGGCACCACCGAGGGCGGGGCGAGCGAATTCACCGGCGATCCGCAACGGCCGTTCCGCGCCGCCGCGGGGGTTGTCGCGCGCGGAGTCCAGGCCATCGCCGAGGACAGCGCGGGAAATCTCTGGATCGGCACCGGGGACGAAGGCGTCAAGCGCATCGCGCATGGCGGGATCATGTCCTACACGCGAGCAGACGGCCTGGCGCGCGACGCCATCACCGCTTTTGCCGAGTCGCGGGCGGGCGGCCTGTTCGCGGTCAGCCTGATGTTGGACTCACTGGACCTCAACCGCTTCGACGGCGAGCGCTTCACCGCCATTCATCCGGCGCTGCCGCACTACATTCGCTGGAGGGGATGGGGGCGGGGAACGATCGCGCTCGAGGACCGGGAAGGCGACTGGTGGGTCGCAACCGGGCAGGGCTTGTGCCGCTTCGACGGGCACGGCGGCCTCGCCGCGCTGGCGCGCACACCGCCCAAAGCCGTCTATACGACCAGGGACGGGCTCGGCGGCAACGAGATCTTCAAAGTTTTCGAGGACAGCCGGGGCGACATCTGGGTGGCGACCAACGGCCCGGCGACCTTGAGCCGCTGGGATCGCGCCACCGGCTCCTTTGCGCAGCCGCCCGTGCTCGCCGGGCCGTCCATCATGGCCCTGGCGCAAGATTCCGCCGGAGACATGTGGATCGGCTCCACGGCCAGTATCTTTCGCTGGCGCCGAGGACGGCTGGAGCGGATGGACCGCACGGGGACGGCGCCGGACTCCGCTTCCGCTTTGCACTTCGACGGGAGCGGGCGCCTCTGGCTGGGCAACTCCCAGGGCCTGTTCCGTTGCGACCACCCGGCCCAGGAGCGCCCGGAGTTTCACAGGGTCCTGGGCGAAGCGGTGGCGTGCCTGACGGAAGACCGCGCCGGCCGCATTTATGCGTGCACGGGGCGCGGGGTCGCCGGCTTGGATCCGGCCAGCGCCTGGCGGCGGCGCTACACCACCGCCGACGGGTTGGTCCGCGGGCGGCTGCTGTGCGCGTGGCGCGACCGGCAGGGCGATCTCTGGTTCGGCTCGACCATGGGTGCTTCGCGCTTCACTCCCCAGCCGGACGAGCCGCACGCTGCGCCACCCGTTTACATCAATTCCATTCGATCGTCGGGACGAAACGTGCCGGTAGCGGAGCGAGGCGAAGCCGCCGTGAGCCGGATTTCGCTGCGGCCGTATGAGAACTCAGTCGAGGTGGATTTCGTGGGCCTCGAACTGGGCACCGGCCGGTCGCTCACCTACCAGTACATGCTGCAAGGGGCCGTGGGAGCCTGGCAGCCGCTGGAGGGGCGCTCGGTGCACTTCGCCGGCCTGGCGCCGGGCAGCTACCGCCTGCTGGTGCGCGCCATCAATAACGAGGGGGCGGCGACCGATCCACCGGCCTCGGTGGAGCTGTTTGTAGCAACGCCGCTGTGGCGGCGCTGGTGGTCCTTGAGCCTGATGGCGGTGGCGCTGGCGGCCGGCCTGTACGGCGTATATCGCTGGCGGATGGGCCACTTGCTGGAACTGGAGCGGGTGCGCACGCGCATCGCCACCGATCTGCACGACGACGTGGGCGCGAGCCTTTCGCAGGTGGTTATCATGAGCGAGGTGGTGAGCCGCCGCGCGGGGGCGGATCGCGAAGCGCTCGACGAAATCGCGACCACGTCGCGCGAGTTGCTGCAGTCCATGAGCGCAATCGTCTGGGCGATCGCCCCCAGCCATGCCCGGCTGCCCGACCTCCCGCAGCGCATGCGCTGGTTCGCGGGCGGGACGCTCTCCGGCGGCGGCGTGGC
>JADGNR010000438.1 GCA_017883415.1 Bryobacteraceae bacterium
AGACGCCGAGAAAGCACAGAAATGGTCGGCCGGTTTCTCGGCGCCTCGGCGGTGATCAGCGCTCAGCAGTGCGATTCGGCGGCGGCCGCGTGCTCGCGCATGCCGGCACTCTCGAGCGTGACGGTGAGCGGCATCTCTTTCCGGTTGCGCACCACGGTCACGGTGAAGGTGCGCTTGCTCCTGAGCTGGCGCAGCGCGCTCGAGATGTCGTGCGTGCTCGATACGTTGGTATCGTCCACCTTCACGATGACGTCACCGGCCTTGATGCCCGCTTTCTCCGCGGCCGAATTCCGGGTCACCGACTTTACCAGCACGCCCTCCTTCACCCCGAAGAACTCGGCCAGCTGCGCCTGCCGTTCCAGCGGCTCACCTACGATCCCCAGGGTGACGCTCTGCCAGATGGCCTGAATCTGCGGGATCTCGATAGTGGGCATGGGCGGCATGGGCGGAATCTTGACGGTATATCCCCCCCAGTCGCCGCTGTCCATCACCATGCCTTTGTGCGAGGCCAGCGTGGCGGTGAGCGTCTGTGCCGCGCCGTTGCGCCACACCCCGATCTTCGCCTGGCGGCCCACCGGAGTCTCGCGCACCATGCGTCCGAGCTGTTCCTGGCCCTCGACGCGCTGGCCATTGTATTCCAGCACCACGTCGCCTTCCTTAATGCCCGCCTTGGCGGCCGGACTGTCCTCTTCCACCTGCGTGACCTCCGCCCCGTGCTCGTCTTTCAGCTTGAGAGCCTTGGCCCGGTCGCCGGTGATGTCGACCACGCCGATTCCCAGCCAGGGAGTCTCCTTTTGCGCGAAAAACGCAGTGGCGATGCGCGCGCGCGGCGGCGCGGGCGGCGCCGGCGGCGCGGTGGCCTGAGAGAAGGCGGCCGGCACAGCCAGCGCGGCGGCCAGCGATGCCATGCCAATTGCTAAGTTGATTCTCATCGAAATAGGACCTCGGTTATTGACGCTTGATGAAGATCGTGCCGGCTGTGGCGGAGATCTGCAATAGCGGGCCTCCGCCGTTCACCGGCCCTTCGGCCACGATCTGCGTTCCCTGGCGGCGCACCTGCAGCTCCCGAAAATCGGAGATGATGCGCCGCAAGGTATCGGCCATTTCGTTTTCGGCGCGAATCCTCACACCTACGTTAGACGGAATCATCACCGTGATGTCACCATTGCCGGTGGCCAGGAAGGAATCGGCCAGCGTGCCGCCCAGCAGGGTCGCCAGAATGCTGCCCATGGCCGTGGACACGCTCATGCTGCCCGTAATATTGCTCAGGCGGATGCCGCCCGTCCGCGATTCGCAGCGCACGCCCGCCGCGGCGCCCACCTGCACCGGGCCGGCCATGTTGCGCGCGGTCACGATGCCGCTGGCTTTGCCGATGATGATCGGCCCTCCGCCGTTGACGGCGTTGACCGGCCCGTCGGCCGATTGGATGCGCACCGTGCCGCCCGCCGTCTCCGCGGTCACCGCCCCGCCCACCTGCATGGCCGTGATATCGCCGCCGTTGGTCTGCATCACCGCTTCCCCGCGCACCGTTCCCACGGTGATGTGCCCGGCGCCGGTGGCGCAATGCAGCGATCCCTCCACCAGCCCGACGTGAATGGCGCCGCCCCCGGTCACCAGCCGGCAATCGCCGTGAATGCGGTCCGCCCGAAGCTGGTCGGCCAGCGAATCCACCTTGAGCGATCCGTCGATGCCGTTGGCTTCCACGGCGCCATCGGTGGTCGAGATTTCCACGGTCTTCAATCGCGGCGCCCGCAAGACCGCGGTCGAAGTGGCCGCGCCGCCGGGCATGGTCAATACCAGCCATTCTCCCCTGGATTCGGCGCGCACCGCATACTTTTCCAGCAGGCGGCGCGCCTGCTCCGCCGTGCGGGCCCGCACGCCCACCTTGACGATGTAGGATAGTTCGCGCGCCACCCCGCCTTCCAGCGTCACCGGCCCGTGCGCATTGATGCGCAAGCGCGGCGCCGCCGCCACCGTGCCGCGGAAGGTGCGCACCCATTGCCCGTTCTCGCGCGTCACCGCCGGCTGCGACCGGGCCGCCGGCGCCAGCAGAGCGATTGCGGTCAGGGCCTCAGAAAGTACCGATCGACGCATTCATGTCCTTCAGCGCCTTCTCACACTTCAGGCGCACGCCACTGTTGTTTTCCTTCTGCACCAGGTTCTGCAGTACGCCCACTACCGAATCGTCGCGGCGCGCCACCAGCAGGTCCACCACCTGCATGCGCACGGCGGGGTTGTCGTCCACCAGCAGCACCTTGGCCAGCGCATTGCGCACCTCGGCGTCTCCGGTCAGCGGCTTGAGCCCTTCCAGCGCCTTGAGCCGCACGCCGGCGTTGCTATCGTGCGCCACGGCGTTGAGCAGCGCATCGCGCACTTCGCCGGAATCCGAGCGGCTCCGCAGCAGGCCCACCGATTCCACGCGCACCGCGGGATTCTCCTCGTGCGCCGCGGCCAGCAGCAGCTTTTGAATGTTCTGGTCGTCCATGCTCCCGGAGACTACGCGGCGCCGCGTTTCGTCGAAGGCAATGCGCACGCGGCCGGCGCTGTCGGGCTCCACGTTGCGCACCGTGGCGAACACGTCGCCGGCGGAGGAAGCCGTCTGCGCGGATTGGGTGTTGGGATTGGTTCCGATGAAGCGCGCGGCGAAGAATCCGATGGCGACCAGCCCCAGCGCCCCCACCGGCTGCCGGTAGCGGTGGAACCCGGTCAAAGTGGCGCCCATGGCCTCCAGGAACAGCTTCCAGGGCCCCTTGGCCGGCTTCGCCGCCACCGCGTGCGTGGCGCCGCCCGCGATGGCGGCCATCAAGGTGTCGCGGCAGTCCTCCAGCAGCAACGGCGAGACCTCCTGCTGCCGCCGGTCGAGCGCCGCCGCCAGCAGCCGGTGCCGCTCCCGCTCGCGCTCGCACCCGGCACACTCGTGCAGGTGCTCCTCCAGGCGGTCTTCCTCTTCGGGCGTCAGCTCGCCGTAATAGTAGAGGGGAATCAGCTTCGCAAGCGAATCGCACGTCATACAAAATCTCCCAGCACCGAGCGCATCTTCTGGGTCGCGCGGAAGAGGCAATTCTTGGCCGCCTCTTCGCTCGTTCCCAGCATTTCGCCGATGTTCCGCAACCGTAGTCCCTGGTAGTGCCGTAGTTCGAAAACCATGCGCTCGCGAGGCGTCAGATCCTCCAGCGCTCCTTCGATCCGCTGCTTCAACTGGCGATTCCACATGGAGCGTTCCGGGTCCGCTTCGGCGGCATCCTCCTCGAAACTTTCCATCCGGTCGATGGGCCCATCCGAGGTTTCCACCACCGCGGGCTCCTCCTTGCGGACCTTTCGCTTCCGCAGTTGATCCAGGCAGATGTTGGTGACAATCCGGTAGAGCCAGGTATGGAAGCTGCAATCGAACCGGAAGGTATCCAGATTCCGGTAGACCCGGAGAAACGCCTCCTGGTACACATCGCGCGCGTCTTCCGGCGACCGCAACAGATTCATGGCCAGGCGAAGCACACTCTGATCGTAAGCGCGCACCAGTTGCTCAAACGCATCCTGGTCGCCGCGCTGGGCGGCCCGAATTAGAGAATCGACTTGTGGACTCAATCGGGCGCCTGTCGCTCCGGCTGCTCCGGCCATAAACCACGCTATTCTAGCGCCTTAACCGTACTCCCATTTGTCATCTGCCTGTGGAATTGGACGTGCCTGTTGCCAAATCGTCACGGTGGGCCGTGGTTGCTCTCGTCGCCCGATCCCCCACGGCCGTAATCCACTGATTTCATTGAAGCCGTGGGGTAGCCACTCCTGGCTGCCGCCGGCTTTCAGCCGGCGCCAAGCAGCCTGAAATGCGTCCCGAAAGGACCCCAGCCAGGACTTCCCGCCCACCATGATTCACGATGCCAGGCGGCTGGCGCGTGCCAGGGCCCCTTCGTACCCCCGCACGACGTGATAGACGCAGGCGTCGAAAAACCGGCCGATCCGCAGCTCCAGCTCCTCTTCGGCATACAGATGCATGGCCGACATGGGGAACCCCTGCTCGTGGACGAAGCCGATGATCTTGTCCTTCAGGATGTGCAGCCGCAGCACCGCCTCGTGCAGCGGGACATTCTCTTCAAAACGCGTTCGGCCCAGTACCTGAAACCGGCCCATCTCCTCGTCTTTGGGCGCCGAAAGCAGGTAGCCCAGGTTTTCCAGGATGGTGCGGCACCACTCGCGAAACTCGGCGTCGGTCTGTCGCGACAGGTTCGGCATTTCCGGGTGCTTCCTCACCTCCCGGATCAGGCGCGCAGCAATCTCCTCCCAATGCCCTTCAATGACTTGGACCAGCTTTGTGGAAATCATACCCTCCCCTCGGATTAGGAGCGCCGGTGGGTATTCCGCACCCAGCAGCTTGCGTGAAAAGCCCCGGTGCTTCCACCTATATTATGCCAAAATCCACCTGTTTTATGCACAATGTGTTGAAATTCGAGACATTAGGGTGTGGATATCCGCGTGCAAGTGTGCCCCCGAACACCCGTTGCGATCCAGGAGGATGCACGCATGGATAACGAGACGTTGACCATCAAAGACAATCGGACCAATCAGGACTACACCATCCCGATTTCCCACGGCACCATTCGCGCCATGGACCTTCGCCAGATCAAGACCGGCCCCACGGATTTCGGGCTGATGACCTACGATCCGGCTTTCATGAACACGGCTTCCTGCCAGAGCGCCATCACCTATCTGGACGGCGAAAACGGCATTCTGCGCTATC
>JADGNR010000143.1 GCA_017883415.1 Bryobacteraceae bacterium
GGCTGGGGCCAGGGGCCGGGGAGAGGATGCTCGCTTCGCGTCCTTTCCCTGGTCCCTGGCCCCAGGCCCCCGGCCCCGGGTCACGACCTGGATTGGCTAGAAGTCGTAGCGCAAGGCCAGTTGCATAATGCGGGGGCTGCCCACAATGCTGGTGAGCTTGCCGAAGGTCTGCGGCGTAGTCAAACTCACGGAGGGGTTCCCGAAGTTCGCGTCATTAAAAATGTTGTAGGCTTCGGCACGGAACGTGACCGCGTGTTTTTCATAGATGCGGAAACGCTTCACGAGAGATACGTCGGTGTCGAAGTAGCGGGGTCCGCGGAAGGTGTTGCGTCCCGTGTTGCCGAAGTCGCCGGCCGTCGGGAAGGTGAAGTTGGTGGCGAATGTGTCCTGCGGGTAGAACCATACGCCGTTGCCCTGGCGGGTAACCGTGCCCACGTTGCGGCTGCCGGTGTAGTTGGCCTGGGAGTTCACGAGGCCATAGGTGGTGTTGCGGCCGGACGAGATGGTGAACGGGCCGCCACTCTGCCAGATGACCAGCGAACCGACTTCCCAGCCGCCGATGAGCGTATCCATGATATGCGGCATCGTGCCGCCGAACTTCTTGCCTTTGCCGATCGGGAGGGTATAGGCAAACGTGCCGTTGAAGGAGTGGGGCCGGTCGAAATCGCTGCGCGCGCGGCTGAGCGCCAGGTTGAAGCTATCGATCGGGCTGGCGAAGCCGTTCCCTTCCACCGAACTGTTGTCCATGCTCTTCGCCCAGGTGTAGTTGCCGAGGATCATCAGATCGCGGAACTGTCTCCGCACGGTAACCTGCAGCGAATTGTAATAGGAGCGGCCCGCGTTGGTCCCCTGCAGGACGCTGATGTACTGCGGGAAATTGCGGAGGTAGTTGTCGGGCACGCCGGCGGCGACGTACTTGGCGAAGTTGGTGCGATCCGTGGTGGTCGCGGCAGAGCCAACCTGCCCCTGCGAGACGGTGGTCGCGCCGAGCGCGCTGATGGCGGCGGCCGGGGTACCGAAGATTTTCACGAGCGTGTTACCCGCCGACGGCAGAGCCGAGCTGTTTAACTGGAAGGCCTGAAGTTCCTGGAACGACTTCAGAAAATCACTTCCAAAGATCTTCTGCTGATTCAGGTTCTGGGCCATGAACAACTTGATGCCGCGGCTGCCCACATAACCCACTTCCAAAACCATCCGGAGCGGAAGTTCCCGCTGGACGTTGAAGGTGTACTGAGCCACATAAGGCGTGCGCAGGTTCGGATTGAAGACGTCGATGGTGGTGGACCGCGTGGCGGGCAGCGTCAGGACCGGGGCGGCCGGTTGCGGCGTGGACGGGATGCCGTCGTTCACGCGCACATCGGTGCCGTTGGAGTTGGGAAATACGAATACGTCCTGTCCGAAACCGGGAGTGGCGCCGTCGACAGCGCTGATGGTGGCCCCGATCATGCGATCGTAGAACACGCCGATGCTGCTGCGGACCACCGTCTTGCTATCCCCCTTCACGTCCCAGGCAAAGCCGATGCGGGGGGCGAAGTTATTCAAATCGTTGTTGTACCACTGTCCGCCCTTCTTCACCGTCAGGTTGCTGGCGGAGTACATCGTGCTCAGAGCGGCCGCCTGATCGATTGTGCCGACCAGGCCGTTGGCCTCGCTGGGTATGCCGGAGAACTCCCAGCGCAAACCCAGGTTGAGGGTCAGGTTGCGGCGGATCTTCCAATCGTCCTGCGCGAAGATTCCCATCTCCTTCACGTTGAAATCGCGGACGCGCGCTGTTCCGGCGGCCTGGAACTTGGTCAGGTCGCTGAAGTAAGACTGCACCACCTGGTTCATGCGGCCCAGCACGTCGTTGTAGAGGTTCTCGAACGTGGTACGGTTGGCCGATGAAATCGTGCTGCCCGTGGGGCCGACTGTGGTCGGCACGTTGTTGCCAAGGCTGACGCCAGTTGTGACGTTGGGGTAGATGCCGCCCGAGGTTCCGGCCAGGTTGGTTCCCCACTGTTCGGTCAACCGAACGTTAGCCCCAACCTTAAAGGTGTGGCTTCCTTTCACCTTCGTCAGGTAGTCGGTGACTTCGTTGACCGGGGAGTTGCGTCCCTGGGCGAACGCGGAGGTGTAGGGATCGGTAAACAGGTTGGAGATGACGGTCGGTCCCTGCAAGCGGCCCGGGCGGTTGAACTCCACGCCGGCGCTCTGATGTCCCACGCGCAGCTCATTGATCAAAGTGGGAGTGATGGTCCAGTCGGCCCCGGTCGAAAAGCCCCAGCGCACGCCGCCCTGGTTGCCCTGCGGGAAACCCGGGAAGGTGGCGTCGGCACTGTTCAGCCCGTCGATGGAATACGTGCGGAACCAGCTATAGCGGAAAAACAGGTGGATGTTCTCGGTCAGGTTATGGTCGGCCTTCCCGGTGTACGAGTTGTTCCAGCTTCCGTTGGGATTGTTGAACTGGTACCCGGCGGTGTTCAGCGTGTCGCCGGCGTTGAAGTTGTTCGGATCGGGCAGCACTTTGAAGATGGCCGCCATAGCCGGGTCGATGCCAATGTGGCGCGGATCGTTGGCGACGATGTCGTAGGTCGACAGGACGCCCCCCGGAGTCTTCCAGGTAAAGATGCCGCGTTTGGCATCGGCGGTCAGCACGGTGCGGTTGCGCGTGACGTCCTGCGAGATGCGGCTACCCTGGTAGTTGAAGAAGAAGAAGGTCTTGTTCTTCCTCACCGGACCGCCCACGGACCCGCCGAAGAGGTTTTGGATGTACTTAGCCACCGGGACCGCCGGGGTTGAGGAATTGTTGAAAAAGCTGTTGGCGTTCAAGACGTTGTTGCGAAGGTAGTCAAACAAATTGCCGTGGAAGCTGTTGCTGCCCGAACGGGTGATCAACTCAAGCTGCCCACCGGCATTGCGGCCATACTCCGCCTTGGCGGCGGTGGTCACCATGTGAACTTCCGCCACCGAATCGGTGTTGTTGGCGGTCATCGACAGCCCGAGACGCGGGACCACGGCGTCGTTCACGTCGATGCCATCTAGTGTCGCGTTGCTGGCGCCCTGGCGCTGGCCATTGACGTTGCTGAACGTCACGTCGCCGGGATTCGACATCTGAATGCCGGGACTGAATACTACCAGATTGATCGGGGCGCGGCCCAGGACTGGCAGGGTGTCGATATCCTTCAGGGTGACCGTGCGGCCCACCTGCGCCTCGCTGGCCTGGACGCGAACCTGCTCGGCTTGCACCTGCACGTGCTCGGCTATATCGCCGACCTCGAGTTTGAACCTCTGCGATACCGAGGTGGCGACGTTGATTTCCACATTGTCAACCACGGCGGTGCGGAAACCCTTGGCTTCGACCGAGATTGTGTAGAAGCCGGGCTGCAGAGACGGGAATACGAAATCCCCATCGGCGTTGGTGGTTGTTTCCGCTTTCGCCTGATTCGCGTGGTTGGTCGCCGTAACCTTGGCGCCCGCCATGACTCCGCCTGATATGTCAACCACCCCGCCGTCTAAACGGCCGGTTCCCACCTGCGCGAAGCAGATGGAAGCGGCGAGCATGGCGACAATCAACAGAACAATCTTTCCGTACAACTTCGTTCCCATATTTCGACCTTTCTCCAGAACAGAGACCTGAAACGTGGAACCATCCACACTCCCCGAAGCGACGGGGCCAGTGACCGGTTTTTCGCGCAGCACACTCTTCACGCTTGCGCGGACACTGAAAAAGACTAACCTTCTCCAAACTCACCTGAATCGGAGATGTGTCAAGTTTAACCACAGTGTGGCCAATTTTCAAGCATAAAAATCTCAATACCTGAAATTATTGAAAGTTGAGAACAGAGGATGGCCAGACGGTATCCCGGAATGCCCGCAAAGGCGGGTATGACCGGGGCCACCTTCGCGCAAAGGCGGGTATTCCCGGCCGGCGGACAAAAAAACCAGCCGGCGGAGCGTTGTTGAGACACCCCGCCGGCTGGCGGCCAATTCGGCCAGTTCCGGTTAGAACCGGTAGTAGGCCCCGAGCTGAATGACGCGCGGGCTGTAGTTCATCGAGTTGATCTGTCCGAACGTCGTATTGTTGATGTTGAAGTTGGTGGTGGAACCGTAGTCGCCCGAAGTCGACGGCGGCACGTAGAACGTGGGGTGGTTCATGAAGTTGAAGAAGTCGAAGTGCAGATCGAGGGTGTGACGTTCACTGAATTGGAACGCCTTCTTGACCGAAGCATCGAAGGACCACTGCCAAGGGGTGTTGAACATGCGGCGTTGCAGGTTGCCGACGGTGCCCGCGGCCGGGTCGAAGAAAAGCTGGCCGGCGAAAGGCGCGGTACCGACCGGCGATGCGCCGCGTCCATCCGCCCCGATGACCGAAGGCGAAATGAAGTACGGGCCGTTGCCGGTCATGAAGACGCCGCTGGTCAAGGGCGCCAGAGTGGAGTAAGTGGTTCCGTTGACCGTGGCCGTATTGGTGGAGGCGGAACGGGTGGCCCGGTTGAAGGTGCCGTAGCCCGACAGAATCGAATAGGGCGCGCCCGACTGATAGCCCCAGATGCCGCTGAGGGCCCAGCCGCCGAGCACGGTGTTCATGAACTTGTTCCCGCTCCATTTTTTGCCCTTGCCGTAGGGCAGTTCGTAGTAGTAGTTGGCCTTGAAGACGTGCCGCAGGTCGAACGGAGAGCGGGCGTATTCCAGGCTTGGGTTGGAGTTGTCGAGCAGGGCCTCGGCGCCGGACTGCGAGTCACCGGTGGTGTTGGATAGCGACTTGCCGTAGGTATAGCTGAACTGCGCCTGCAGACCGGACTTGGTCCGCTTGGTCACTTCCGCCTGCAGCCCGTGATACGTGGAGTAGCCGCCGTTGGTGACGACATATGCGCTCTGCACGTTCGGGTTGGTGTAGAAGTTGACCGAGCCGTTCTGCTTGTTGGAACTGATCTGGCTGGCCAGCTCGGCCACCTGCCCCTGCCGGATGAGGAGGGAATTGGTGGAGCTGGAGATATTGAAGTTGCTGGCGAGCAGCGGGAACACGGTCAACTGCTGGCTACCCGCGATGTTGGCGTTGTAAGCCGGGTTGCCGCCGGCAAGATTGGCATTGCTCTGGGCGCGCAGGAAATCGGCCAGGAAGCCGTTGGCGTTGAAGTTTACCTGGTTGTAATCGATCTGCCGCAGCAGGTTGCTGCCGTGGTTGCCCACATAGCGGATCGACCACACGGCGCCCTTGAATTCATGCTGGATGCCGATGTTCCACTGGTGCACCAGGGGGGTGACCAGGTTGGGATCGGGAATGCCGATGCTCAGGCTGTTGGTTCCCGAAAGCGCCAGGTTGTCGGCCAGCGTGCGCGGCACCTTGTAGGTGGGAGCCGGAACGGTGGGCGGCGCGGCCAGCGTCGAGGTCAGGTTGGCCAGCGAATTGCCGAACGAGAGCCCCTGGTTGAAGCCTACGATGGCGCGCATGGTGGTGGCGATATTATCGTTCACATAGGCGATCATGTAACCGCCGCGGATGGAGGTTTTGCCGTCCTTGAAGGGATCCCAGGCAAAGCCCACGTTGGGCGCGAAGTTGGTCTTATCCGCTTTGTAGAAAGGACGGCCGGAGTTGCCGCCGATGAAGTTGAGCACGGCGTTGGGATCGAGAACGGAAGCCTTGGCGTTGTCGCCCTGCAGCGTGGGCGCCAGGTACAGTCCGTTGGTCTCGTTCATCGGAGTCCAGTATTCGTAGCGCATGCCCAGGTTCACGGTGAAGTTGGGGCGCATTCTCCATTTGTCCGACAGGTAACCGGCGTAGTTGCTGTTGGTGAGGTTGCGGAGGTTGGTGGCGCCGGGCACGAAGCCGGAGGTGGCGCTGGTCACGTTGAAGGTCTGCGAAGCGGCGCTGAGGATGCCCCCGAGGTTGGCGAGCAGGTTGTTGGCCGTGGCGAGGTCGGTGGACTTAATGCCCGGAATGTCGGCCGAGGCGAAGCCCAGCGTGTTGACCGAGCTGATGCCGAGGGTCTGGGTGGGCACGATGCCGGCGTCGTTGTAAGGCGCAACTTTCAGGAGCTGGCTCTGGAAACCAAAGGAAAGCTCGTGCCGGCCCTTCATCCAGTTGGCGTTGTCCTGGATGTTGTAGGTGTCGACCTTGCGGCCCTGGTTCATGAAGGTGTTTACCGGGTTGCTGTACATCAGGCCGCCCACGATGGCGGACGGATATTTGTTGCTGTCCACAAACGCCGTATCGGCGCGCATGAAGCCGCCGCGCAGTTCGTTGGTGACGGTGGGGGACAGGGTCCAGCGCCAGCTCAGGGCCAGCAGGTTGTCTTTGATGGTGTTCGAGACCGGCGGTACGGTGGTGTAGAATGCTCCCTGGTCCGGGCGGTCGGTGGGATTGCTGATGTAGTTGTAGGTGCCGCTGAAGCTGTGCTTGCTGGACAGGTAGTAGTCGCCTTTGTAGACGAACTGGTCGCGGAACTCGTTGTTGCGCGCGTTAAAGCGGTAGCCGGAGGTGTTCAGGCCGTCGCCGGCGCCGGTCGCGTTGGGCGCAGGCAACTGCGCGATCATGGCCTTGGTGGTCGGGTCCGACAGCTGGCTGCGCAGGGTCGATAGAGCGATGGTCCTGACGATGTTGCCGGTGTCCCGATAGGTGAAGATGCCGTTCTTGGCGGAGTCCGTCAGAACGGTGCGCAGGACGCTGGTCTGCTCCTTGTTGCGGTACAGCTCGTAGTTCGTGTAGAAGAACAGCTTGTCCTTGATGATGTGCCCGCCCACCGCGGCTCCCGGCTGGTTCAGGTCGAGGAAGGGGATTTTCACGCCCGCCTGGTTGTTGAACCAGTCGTTGGCGGCCAGCGCGCTGTTGCGGTTGTACCAGTAAACCGCACCGTGATAGGTGTTGGTGCCGCTCTTGGTGGACATGACCATCTGCGACGCTCCGCCGCCGATGGATGCCGCCGCGTTCGACGTCGAAATGCTGATTTCGGCGACCTGGTCGATGGTGGTGCGCATGGGCGCGTAGTCCAGGTCGTTGGTGCGGATGAAATTATCCTGAATGTTGATGCCGTCCAGCGTCACGTTGGAGAAAGACGGGCGCAGCCCGTTCACCGACGTGGTGTTGCTGCCCGAAATCACGCCCGGCTGGGTCAGGAAGAGAGTCGAGACCTGGCGGCCGAGCACCGGCAGGTTCTGCACTTGCGTGTTGGTAATGGTGGAGGTGATCTCGCTGTTGGAGAGTTGCACCGCCTGCACATCGGCGGATACCTCCACGCTCTGCGTGGCGGTCTGCACATCCATCTTGATCGGCGGCAGACCAGCTTCCTGGCCGGGATCGACCTTCACCTGCCGCACTACCGATTTAGCGAAGCCCGCGGCTTCGACGCTGATATCGTAGGTCTCGGGACGCACCGTCGCGAAGGCGAAAATCCCCGCTTCGTTGGTCTTTCCCGACAAGACGGGCTCTTTGCCGCCGGCGAGGAACACGTTGACGATCGCGCCCGGAACCGACGCTCCCGTCGGGTCCACCACGCTGCCGCTCAAGCGTCCCGCGACCTGTCCATAAAGCGTAGCCGCTGACAAACCGACTGCCACCAGCAACGCGAAGAATCGCGAACGAATCATAATAACCCCTTTCAACCCAAGGCTTTGCCCTGGGGTCAAGCGAAGGAATCCCTATAAGGCAGAGGGATAGCGTGCTCCCTGTATCAAAGTTGAGACACGAAAAAAACTAACCCGTTAAGAGAATTTAGGCTCAGTTTAACTTAAATAGCACCACTAAGCAAGTGGTGGCTGTGGATTTCTTCTCAGCCCGCGTCCGGGATGAGGAAACGCGCCGGCTTCCCGGCGGCCTGCGCCACCCATTCGGCGGCCAGGTAACCGCTGCGCACCGCGCCCTCCATGGTGGCCGGCCAGCCGGTGCGCGTCCAATCGCCGGCCAGGAACACGTTGGGCACACCGGATTCGGTAGTAGGCCGCAGGTGTTCCGTTTCCGGCGCCGCCGAAAACGTGGCGCGCTGTTCTTTGACCACGTGCGCTTTCACCAGGTTGGCCTCGCGCACGCGGGGGAAGTACAGACGCAGGTCGCCGATGGCGATATCGATGATCTCGCTGCGCGACAGGTTGTTCAGGTCGCGCGACGCGCTCACCACCAGTTGCAGGTAGCGTCCGCCGTCCTTATTAAACATCCACTGCATGGTGCGGTCGAGCAGGGTGGCGTGGGGCAGGGTGGTGATCTCGCGGTCGAACCACAGATGCACCCCCGTAATCGGCGAATGCTCCAGCTTCGGCGCCGCGAGGCCCACGGCCTCCAGCCGCTCGAAGGGCAGCGCGCAGATGTAGTAGTCGGCGGTGCGCCGTTCCCCGCCCACGGTGAAGCCGGCGCCATCGATGCGCTCCACCGGGCTGCGCAACCGGATGTGCACGCTGCCCAGCCGGCTCCAGGAATCGGCCGTGTAGAGGTCGCCCAGGGGAATCGAGGGCACGCCCATTTCGTAGGAATCGGCGCGCGCCAGAAAACCCTCCCAGAAGACGTGGAAACCGTGCACCGCCGCCATCCGTTCCAAGTCTTCGTTCACCGCGCTCACCAGAATCTGCCGCCAGAACCGGTCGATGGCGTGCGGCGTCTGCCGCTTCTGCAGCAGCCAATCGAGCATGCTGATGCGCTCCAGGTCCTTGCGCCGCGTGCGCTCCCGGCGCATGGCCATGAGCGCCCGCACGATGCGCAGCTTATCGTGCCGGTCGAGGCATTTCATGGCGAGCAGCGCGCCGGTGAAATGGAAGGGCGCCGGCAGGCGGCCGCGGCGCAGCACCGAGATGCGGCCGCCGGGCTCCAGGAAATAGAACTCCCGGTAGAAGCGTATGCGGTCGCGCACTCCCAGGCGTTGATAGAAATCCAGCAGGTTGACGCAGCAGCGCAGCAGAATGTGCTGGCAGTTGTCGATGGTCTCGGCTACTTCGCCCGAAGAGGCGGGAACGGCGTACGACGTGGCGCGCCCGCCCAGAAACGGCCGCGCTTCGTAAAGCTCCACCTCGAACCCGGCTCCGCCCAGTGCGGCAGCCGCGGACAGACCGGCGAGCCCGCCTCCGGCGATGAGAACCTTCGGCATTCAGACAGTCAGTATCCCATGGACGCTGCGGCGCGCGAAAAGTTAGTGGGGTAGGCCTCCCGGCCTGTCCTACTCCCGACGCGCCACAAACTCCGGGGTTCTTCCTGCTCCCACCAGGGACAGGCCGGGAGGCCTATCCCACAAGGCCCCGTACCGTTTCGATGGTATCGGCCTCCTCCGGCTTCTTGTCGCGCCGCCAGCGGGCCATGCGGGGAAAACGCACGGCGATCCCGGAGCGGTGGCGCGACGAGCGCTGGATGCCTTCGAATGCCAGCTCGAACACCAGTTCGGGCTTTACCGCGTGCACCGGCCCGAACTTCTCCACTGTATTGCGGCGCACAAACGCATCCACCTCGCGGATCTCCTCATCGCTCAGGCCGGAATAGGCTTTGGCGAACGGGGCCAGCTTGCCCTGGTCCCAGATGCCGAAGGTATAGTCGGTGAACAGGCTGGCGCGGCGGCCGCTGCCGGGCTGCGCGTAGATCAGGACCGCGTCCACCGAATAGGGCTCGATCTTCCACTTCCACCAGTCGCCGCGGCGGCGGCCCACGCGATAAGGCGAGCCGCGCCGCTTCAGCATGAAGCCCTCCACTTTGCGGGCGCGCGATTCCTGGCGCAGACGCCGCAGGCTCTCCCAGGAATCTTCCCCGACCACGGGCGAGAGCACCAGCGCGCCGGAGACGGGCGTCAGCGCTTCCAACTGCGCGCGGCGCCATTCCAGCGGCTGCGCGCGCACGTCGGCGCCGTCCCGCTCCAGCAGGTCGTACGCCATCAGCACCACCGGCACTTCGGCAAGAATGCGGCTGCCCAGCGCCTTGCGGCCGATGCGGCGCTGCATCTGCGCAAACGGAAGCGGCGCGCCGTCCTTCCAGGGAAGCACTTCACCGTCGAGGGCCGTGCCGTCGGGGAGCAGCGCGCCCGCGGCCTCCAACTCGGGGAAGCGGTCCGTGATCAGTTCCTCGCCGCGCGACCACAGGAAGGTGCGGCCCAGGCGGCGAATGAGCTGGGCGCGGATGCCATCCCATTTCCACTCGACCTGAAAGTCGCGGACCTCGCCCAGATCCTCCACGTTGCCCTCCACGGGAAAGGCCAGGAAGAAGGGATAGGGACGGCCCGATTCGCCCTCCGGCGCCGCGTCGCCCGCGGCCGGAGCCAGCAGCCGCTCCCAGAATTCGGGGGTGGGTTGCCACTCGCCCATCAGGCGGTGGGCGACCACTTCGGCCGCCACTCCCGCAACCGCGGCCAGCGCCCGCACCACCAGGCGCTGCGAAACGCCCACCCGGAATTCGCCGGTGATGAGCTTGTTCCAGGCGAAGCGCTGGCGCTGGTCCATCTCGCGCCACGCGGCCACCAGCCAGGCGCGGCGGGTTTCGTCGCTGGCGGCGCGCAGCGGAAGGAGCCGCTCCTCTACCCAGTAATGCAGGGGCAGGCTGGTGGAGGCGACCGCGGGTGGCAGAAGCAACGCGATGGTCTCCGCGAAATCGCCCACGGCGTGATAGCACTCGGCAAAGAGCCAGTCCGGCACGCCCGCTTCTTCGATGGCCCATTGCGCCAGCTTGCGCGATTCCAGCAGCCGCTTGGGGCGCCGGCCGATCAGGAAATTCATGGCCCAGGCGGCATCGGCCGCGGGCGCGGCCGAGAGATACCGGGTGAGCGCCGCCACCTTTTCGTTGGTCCGGGTGGTCTCGTCCAGCGCGGCGTAGAGTTCGGCGAAGGCCTTCACGAATCCGGCTCCTCCCAGCGCGCATCGAGGGACAGAGCCCGGCGGCCGTGCTCCTCGAGCCAGCGGACCAGAGGGGCGCGATACCCATGTGTCACCCACACGGTTTCCGCGCCCGTCGCGTCGATGGCGTCGACCAGCCCCGGCCAATCGGCGTGCCCCGAGAGTACGAAACCGCGATCGAGCGAGCGGCGCCGGCGCGTGCCGCGGATGCGCATCCAGCCCGAGACGAACGCCGTAGACACGCTGCCGAACTGCTTCTCCCATGGCGTACCGTGGCACGCCAGCGGAGCGATCGCGAGCGCGCCCCGCCCGCCGGCCGCTTCCCCCGCGGGCGCCAGCGCGATCCCCCGCTCCCGGTAGAGGCGATTGAAGCGCTCCACCGTTTCGTGCGAGTGGACGGGGCCGATGGCCCGGTCCAGCGCCGCGAGCACGCGTTGCGCCTGGCCCAGCGGAGGGGCGAACAGCAGGCTGGTCCTGCCCGCGTCCCGGTTGGCGCGCCACCAGGCGTGAAGATCGGCCATTACGTCGCTTGGGGCGGGCCAGCGGAAGATGGGCAAGCCGAAGGTCGCTTCGGTGACGAAGGTGTGGCACCGCACCGGCTCAAACGGCGCGCAAGTCGTGTCGGCCGCAAGCTGGTAATCTCCCGAAACCACGCACACTTCCCCGCCCAGCTCCATACGGACCTGGGCGGAGCCCAGCATGTGGCCGGCCGGGTGGAGCGAGACCCGGACCGCGCCCAGGGCCACCGGTTCGCCATAGCCGATGGCTTCGATGGCGGCATCCGGCCCGGCCAGCGTGCCCACCAGCGCTTCCCCGCCGCGCGCCGTCAGGTACGCGCCGCAACCCGCGTGCGCGTGCCCGGCGTGCGCGTGGGTGACGATGGCGCGGCGTACCGGCCCCCACGGATCGATGTAGAAATCCCCCGCCGCCGAGTACAGCCCGGATTCGCGAAGTTCCAGCAGGGCCACTGAACACATTATGGACGGAAGCGGCGCGCAAGAGGCCGCTCAGTCCATCCCGGAAGGGGCTCATGAAAAAAGCGCCCGCAGCCGATAAGGAAGAGGGGAGTGGAATCGCGTGTCGCCCAGTGCCTTGCCGTTGCACACTTGTTCGTCCAAATGCCGGGACAGATGCCGTCTCGCCGAGCGGTTTGGGTACGTGGCCAAAGCGACCGGCGATGTAATCTGGGACCGCAACGTGGAAACGGGCGCGGTCTGGTGGAACGAGAACGCACAAACCGTCTTTGGATTGTCGATCGAGGAAGCTGACGCCAATCCCGATTGGTGGATCGGCAGAATCCATCCCGACGACCGGCAACGCCTGGTCGCCCTGGTCCGGGCCTTCATACGGGGCGCCTCTCCCTCCTGGTACGCGGAAGTCCGGTTCCTCGTGGCCGATGGAACCTACCGCGATTTCCTGAGCCGCGGATTTGCCGTTCGTAAGGACGGCGAGCGAGTGGCCCGATTCATTGGTGTGATGACCGATGTGACCGAGCGGCGCGCGGCCGAACAGGAACGGGATCAGCTCTTCATGCTCTCGCTCGACCCGGTGTGCATAGGCAGGCACACCGGAGCCTTCCTCCGCGTGAACCCGGCCTGGGAGAAGGCGTTCGGGTTTACAGAGGCGGAAATGCAAGGGTTGAATTTTCTGGACGCGGTCCATCCGGACGACCGTGGCGCGGCGCTGGCCGAGTTGCAGAGACGAACCGACGGTAGCCCTACCCTGGATTTGGAATGCCGTTTTCTTTGCAAAGACGGATCCTATAAATGGTTTCTTTGGAGCGCCGCGTCGCTTGGATCGGGAGGCTTGGTCTACGCGATTGGAAAGGATATCACCCATCGCCAGGAGGCCGCGGCCGCCCTG
>JADGNR010000144.1 GCA_017883415.1 Bryobacteraceae bacterium
ACAGCAGCAGGACGCACAACAGCAGCAGCAGAACGTCCAACGGCAGCAGCAACAGAAACAGCAGCAGGACGCGCAACAGCAGCAGCAGAACGTCCAACGTCAGCAGCAACAGAAACAGCAACAGGACGCCCAGCAGCAGCAGCAGAACGTCCAACGGCAGCAGCAACAGAAACAGCAACAGGACGCGCAACAGCAGCAACAAAAACAGCAGCAGGACGCGCAACAACAGCAGCAGAACGTCCAACGGCAGCAGCAACAAAAGCAGCAGCAGGACGCCCAACAGCAGCAACCAAGACAGCGGCAGCAACCGAAACAGCAACCGGACGCCCAACCGCAGCCGCAGCCGAAACAGCAACCGAACGCCCAGCCGCAGGAGCAGCAACAAAAGCAGCAGCCGCCGGACCGCGGGAAGAAACAGAAACCTCCAAACAAAGACGAGAAGAAGTCGCCCCAGTGATGCCGCGTCCCCAAAGGTCTCCGCAAGTCGGGTAGACCTTTTTGGGCGTGTGGCCAATGCCGGTTAGTGGAACTGCTACCCTGTCCGGCGGTGACGAAGACCGGTACTCGTGCAACGCCGTTGGCGACGGCCGTTCAGCGCGGTCGCGAGGCGGATGAAGATGCGGAGAATGGAGCGGGAGACGGGGATCGAACCCGCGACCAACAGCTTGGAAGGCTGAGACTCTACCACTGAGTTACTCCCGCCGGCCCTTCCCCATTCTACCAGCGCTTGCCCCACGGCGCATAAACTCCTACAGTAGGCGAGTATGACCGGCTCGCCCGTCCTCAACGCCCTCCTGTTCGCCGCGCTCGGCATTCTGGTGTTCGTCATCGCCTTTGCCATCGTTTCGAAACTGGCGCCGTTCGACCTCTGGAAGGAGATCGCCCGCGAGCGCAACGTGGCCGCCGCCATTCTGGCCGCCGCCGTCGCGCTCGGCCTCTGCTGGATCGTCGCCGCCGCCATGCACTAGTGGGGTATAGGCCGGGGTGCCCTCTGGGCCGCCTGCCCGGCGCGCGAAGCGCGCTCTCATAGCCGGGCCGGGAGGCCCACCCGGCTGTGATAATCTCGAAACTATGCTGTTCGAGTCCGATAAAGTGATGTTCGAGATCTATCGCGAAACCGGCTACACCGGCAAGTACCGCGTGGTCTTCTTTACCGAACTGCAGGATCACAACAAGGAAACCGAAATCAATCACGCGCTGGCGGGCGAGCACTTCTACGACGGCTTCATCAAGAACTTCGGCAAGGACGAAGCCAAGGAGATCATCGCGTCTCTCCTCAACCGCCTCAACGAGGGCGAGCCCGTCGATCCCGGCGAAGTCGAGCGCGCGCTCGGCGATCACATCGCCTGAGGCTGCTCCCGTTGCGCATCACCCGCTATCCCAATCTCAGCGAGACGCAGTTCTTCGGCTGCACCGCCGCCTTCGTGGATTCGCTCGCGGGCGAGCTGAATGCCGCCACCATCGCCCTGCGCCGCCTCGAAGGCCAGGCCAAGGGCGCCGCCTTCGCTTATGAGATGACGCTCGATACCCACCGCTACGGCGCGCTCATCGTCCTGGATCGCTGGGCCGCGCTGGTAGCTGCCTTTGGGCCCCATTTGCGCCTTTCCCGGCGCCCGTCCATCATCGATGCCGCGCCCGAACGCGTGCGCGCCGCGGAAACGATCCTCGCCGCCGCCAACGCCCTCATCGATTCGGCCGATCGCTACACCGGGGCCCTGGTGGAGGCCTGCGCGCTCGCGTTTCAATCGCTCGATACCACCTTTAACGAGGAACGCGCCGAAGCCGCTCAGTCGGCCAGGTTAGGCCCCATGCTGTCCGAGGAGTACACCAGCGCGCGCCGCATTTTTCTGGAGGATCTGGCCGTGCGGTAGCGCCCCTCACTTGCCGCCTTCGATCTCCTTCAGCTTCGCCACGAAATACGGATACGGCTGCGCGCCCACCAGCAACTCGCCGTCCACGCCCTCGGGCGTGCTCTTGCCCACCACGAAGGTCGGCGTCGCTTCGGCCCCGATCTTCATCGCTTCCAGCACGTCGGTCTGCACGGCTTCCTTGTATTTTTGACTCTCCACGCACGCGCGGAAACCGCTCACATCCATCTTCAGGCTGGTCGCGTCGGCCACCAGGCTGTTCAGGTCGAGCTTGTCCGGGTTGGCGGCCATGATGTCACGCAGGTTCCAGTACTGCTTCTGGTCGGCCGCGCAGCGGGCCGCCTGGGCCGCGCGCATGGCGTTGGGATGGATGGAATCGAGCGGCAGGTCGCGGCTGTAGAAGCGCACCTTCCCGGTGTCGATATAGTTCTTCTTCAAGTCGCCGAAGACCGTCGCGTGGAAACGCTGGCAGAAGGGGCACTGGTAATCGGTGAATTCCACGATGGTCACGGGCGCGTCCTTCGAGCCCAGCATCTCGAAGCCGTCCAGGTTGAGCTTCGCCCTGGCCGGCCCCTGCGGCGCCGCTCCCTTGTCGCCCTGCTTCTCCAGCAACTGGCGGATCTGGCGCAACTCGCTCAGAATCTCATCCGCCTGCTGCCGCGTGATGCCCTCGTCTTTTTGGGCGCCCTTCTTGGAATTCTGCGCCCCGAGCGGCGCCCACAGTGCCAGCGGCAGCGCCAAAATCCGTGCGTATCGGAAAACCGTCTTCATTCGTTACCTAATTCTTCTCCAGGACCAGCATGTACTGCACGTTCCTGACGTGTTCTTTTTCCATGACCAAGTGGAAGCGATTGGCTTCCACTTCCTTGATGAGATCCGCCATGTCCAGCCGGATGTGCGTCAAGGCCCTGCCGTTGGGCATCGCCGATTCCCTCTTGTAATACTCCACGATCACCAGCATGCCGGCCGGCCGCAGCGCTTTGTGAATCGCCGCCAGCATCTTCTCCGGATAATCGAAGTGATGGTAGACGTCCAGCGCCAGCGCCACGTCTACCTGGCCTTCCGGCAGATTCGGATCGGTCTCCGTGCCTTTGACTAAGGTCACGTTGGTCAGCTTCTGGTTTTGCACCCGCTGCTTGGCCGCGGCCAGGAAATCGTCGAAAATGTCTTCGGCGATCACGTGCCCCGCCGCTCCCACCCGGCGGCTCAGAAACGGCAGCATGTACCCGATGCCCGTGCCGATGTCCGCCACCGTCATGCCCGGCTCAATCCCCGCCGCCTGCACCAGTTCCCGCGGCTTCTGCGTCTCGTCGCGGTTGGCCGCGTCGAGCGATTGGGCCACCGACTGGCGCTGCTGCTCCGTCTGGTAACCCTTGTTCGCGTCCTGGGCCACCTGCGCCTGCAATCCGCCGGCCAGGGCAAGGGCTAGGATAACGGCCGTCCTCTTCATAGCGCCGTCTCCATGGGCAGCGCCAGCGGCGCTTCTCTCATAAAATCGAGCCGCGCCATCTCCGCCACCGCCTCGCGTATGGACTGTTCCGAGGTCTGCTCCACGGTGATTACGAACGGCAGGTCGCGCCGGTTGTCGCACGGTTCCTGTAACACCGCTTCCACGCTGATGTTCTTATTGGTCAGGATGCCCGCCAGTTTGTGGATGATGCCCGGCCGGTCGTCCACGCGGAAGCGCAGGTAGTAGGCGCTCCGTTGCAGCGTGATCGAGACCGGTTGGTTCTCCCCCAGCCGCTCGTGCGCGAACGGCGACACGCGCTCCGGGCTGCCGCTGCGGATCTCGCGCGCCACCCGCATCAGGTCGCTCACCACCGCCACCCCGGTGGGCAGCGCCCCGGCGCCCCATCCGTAATAAAACGTGTCCTCGCCGTACTTGCCCTTCACCCACACCGCGTTGTACGGGCCCTGCACGCCTGCCAGAATCGTCGAAACCGGAATCAGCGCCGGCCGCACCGACAGCACCACGCCTTCGGGAATCTTGCGCGCCCCGCAGATCAGCCGGATGGTGTGCTGCAACTGCCGCGCGTACCGGAAATCCACCGGCGTGATGCGGCGGATGCCCTCCATAAAAATGTCCGACGGCGTCAGCTTTTCGCCGAACGCCAGCGCCGCCAGCAGCACCAGCTTCGAGCGCGCATCGAAGCCGTCGATATCGGCGCTCGGATCGGCCTCCGCGTACCCCAGCCTCTGCGCCTCCGCCAGCATCTCCTCGAGCGGCACTTCCCGCTTTTCCATCTCCGTAAGAATGTAGTTGCAGGTGCCGTTCAGAATGCCGTAGAGCGCCATCACCCGGTCGCCCGAGATGCCCTCGCGCAGTACCGCATGAATCGGGATGCCGCCGCAGACGCTCGCTTCCATGGCCAGGTTGATCCCCGCCTGAATGGCGCGCTCCCAGATCTCCGGTCCGCAGGAAGCCATCAGCTCCTTGTTGGCCGTGACGATCGATTTGCGGTTCTCGATGGCCGCGTTCAGGATCTCCGCCGCCACCGTGGTGCCGCCCACCAGCTCGGCCACGATCTGCACCTCGGGATGCGTCACCACCTCGCGCCAGTCGGTCGTCTTGAACACCGGGCCCAGTGCCGCCGGGATCGCTTTGGAGCCCACCGAGCGGCTGCACACGGCCACCACCCGCAGCCGGAACCCGAGCTTGAGCGCCACCTGCTCCGCGTTTTCCGCCAGAATGGCCAGCGTTCCCGAGCCCACATTTCCCAAGCCCACGATGCCGACCCTGACTTCCTCCATATGTGGTTTATGATATCCAAAAAGGGGACAGACGCATTTTTCCGTTCGCGCCTCACATCGCCCGCGGCACCAGCACGAAGCGGTCGATGGCGATGCGCGCGCTCTTGTCCAGGCGCACGCGAGCGCGATGAAAGACGATCCGGAACTCGTCGAACTGCGCCTGCGCGGCGGCGGGAACCGGAAACTCCAGCGTCTCGCGCACCGCCACAGTGGGCTCTCTGCTGGGGTCCACCTTCGATGTCACTCGGGCATCTCCCAGGCTCTGGGACAGCGCCGGCGAGCGCTCCGTATCCACCAGCAACAGTTCCAGCGTGACGGTGCCGGGATAACGGTCGGCATTCCAGATTTCCACCTGAATCTTGCCGCAGCACTGCAAATCCACCGGCGTCTCCAGCTTGTGATACGCCTCCATTTGAAGCGGGGAGTGGTCCGTAGTGCTGAACGCCAGCGCGGCGGGGCTGCCTCTCTCGCGGAACGAATCATGCGGCGGGCGCGCATACGGCCAGCGGTACATCCAATATTCGCCGGAGAAGGGAATGCTGAAGGGCCGCGGCAGCGGCGTCGCTGCCATGCCGTTCCCGCCCGCGGGTAGCGGCGCGATCAGCGTCGCCACCGGCTTCACTTCAGGCCACAGGATCACCCCGGGAAAGCCGCCGGCGAGTCCGGTTTCTCCGGGCGCAGGTTGCCGCTTGGATTTGGCCGTCGCCGAATCCGGCGGCGCCGCTCCGCCACCCCCGCGTGAGTTCAGGCCCCAGATCCAGCCTGCACCGCGCGCCAGCACACCGGGCGAACCGCCCACGGTCAGGCCCACCGCCAGCAGCAGCGTCATCGCCACGCCGAGAATCGACCGCGGCAGGCTCTGCCTCCGGCCGGCGCCGGCCGCCCCCGACGCCATCGCAAACGCCGTCAGGAAGGCGGCGCTCATGGCCAGGAAGGCAGCACCCGCCAGCGGCCAGTGCATCAGGACGGCCACCACGCCCGACTGGATCGCCAGCGATGCCGCCAGTCCGGGCGCCATCTCCCGCCACGGCCTGCGCTCCGGCAACTGGCACGCGGCGAATGAGCCGGGCGCGTACGGCGCGGCCTCACGTGGCTCCTCCGCCTCGGGCGGCATCTGGCGCCATTGCCCGTACATCAGCCTCGTGGCGCTTACCACCAGCACCAAGGCCGCCGCCAGCGCGCCCGGCGAGAACTGCGATAACAGAATGGTTGCCGGGGCAAACCACACTGCCACCGCCGACGTGCGCAACACGCTGCGAACGGTGTCCGCGCGCTCTGCGATGGGCATCAGCACGTACAACCCGAAGGTGATGGCGGCGCTCCACGCCCACGCCAGAAACGCGAATCCCAGGGCCTGCCCCACAATGCTGCCCAAGGTCTGCCGGTGCAATCGCGGCGCCAGGTTCGCGAACCACACCACGCAGCCGGTCGCCCCCAGGCTGGCCCCCTGCACCAAAAGCGCGAGGCGGCCCGTAACCCGGATGTCCGGGCGGGTTTGCTCCAACAGCGCCACAGCACACGTATGACGCCGGCCGGCGGCCGAAGGTTCCCGAGGCCTATGCGATGATAGACCTTTGTTTTGGTGGCGCAGGCGCTTCCGCCTGCGGGCTTTCCCATGAACGCGCTGCTGCTCAAAGACTACCTGAAGCTCGAGTTGGTCCGCATGCCCGAGCCCACCATCTCAGCCACAGACGTGCTGGTGCGCGTGCGCGCCTGCGGCATCTGCGGCAGCGATGTGCACGGCTTCGACGGCGCCACCGGACGCCGCATCCCGCCCCTGGTCATGGGGCACGAAGCGGCTGGTGAAGTCGCCGCCGTGGGCGCCGGTGTGGCCGATCTGCGCGTGGGCGACCGCGTCACCTTCGATTCCACCATCTCCTGCGGCCGCTGTCCGTACTGCGCGCGCGGCCAAGTGAACCTCTGCGACCACCGCGAGGTGCTGGGCGTTTCGCCGGGTCCCTACCGGCGGCACGGCGCTTTCGCCGAGTACATCGCCGTGCCGCGCCCGATTGTCTATCGCCTCCCGGACCAGCTCACCTTCGAGCAGGCGGCGCTCATCGAAGCCGTCTCCGTGGCCGTCCACGCCGTGGCGCTTACGCCCCTGCGGCCCCAGGACTCGGCGGCCGTGGTGGGCAGCGGGATGATCGGCCTGCTGGTGGTCCAGGCGCTGCGCCATGCCGGCTGCGCCCGCGTGGTGGCCATCGATACCAACGACGAACGGCTGCGCCTGGCGCGGCAGTTGGGCGCCACCGAAGCCGTCAACGCCAGGGATGCCTCCGCGGTCCGCGGCCTCGATGCCGCCCTCGAGTGCGTGGGCGCAAGCGAACCGGTCGGTACCGCCATCGCCTGCCTGCGCAAGGGCGGGGCCGTCACCCTGGTCGGCAACCTGGCCGCCCACATCGAGTTTCCTTTGCAGACGGTGGTCACCCGGCAAATCCGCGTCCAGGGGTCCTGCGCCTCGAGCGGGGAATACCCGGCCGCCATCGAGTTGATGGCCAGCGGCGCGATCCAGGTGGACCCGCTCATCAGCGCCGTGGCGCCGCTCGCCGAGGGGCCGGCCTGGTTCGACCGGCTGTACCGCCACGAACCGGGCCTGATGAAAGTGATCCTGACACCATGAGCGAATCGCTGTTCGACCTCACCGGTAAGGTCGCTCTAGTCACCGGCGCCAGCCGCGGCCTGGGCCAGTACATGGCCCGCGCCCTGGCCCGCGCCGGCGCCGATCTGGCCCTTACCAGCCGCCACCCCGCGTCGCTCGACGCCTTCCGCCGCGAAATCGAAGCGCTCGGCCGCCGCGCCCTGCCGCTCGCGCTCGACGTGCGCAGCTACGATAGCATCCAGCAGATGGCCGGCGCCGCCGTCGCACACTACGGCCGCCTCGACATCCTGGTGAATAACGCCGGCTGCAACGTGCGCAAAGCCGCGGTCGATGTGGCCTGGGACGAGTGGAACCTGGTGCTCGATACCAACTTGCGCGGCTCGTTCTTCGTGGCCCAGCAAGTCGCCAAACTCTCCATGATCCCGCGGCGCTACGGGCGTATCGTTAACATCGGGTCGGTCACTTCGGTCTTCGGCTATGCCGGAATCACGCCATACTGCGCCAGTCGCGGCGGCGTGAAGCAGATGACCATGAGCCTGGCCGACGATTGGGGAGTTCATGGCATTACCGTCAACTGCCTGGCGCCCGGCTGGTTCCGCACGGCCCAGAACGAAATGCTGTACGAGAATCCGGAATGGGTCCAGTACCTCTGCGACCGCATCCCCCTAAAACGTCCCGGCGCGCCGGCCGATCTGGACGGAGCCGTAGTGTTCCTGGCCTCGGAATCGAGCGCCTACGTCACCGGCCAGACTCTGCTGGTGGATGGCGGAATCTCCACCGGCTCCCTGCGCGCCACGGTGAAATAAGCGCGTGTCCGGTCTTTCGCACACCCCGCTGTTCCCGAAGTCGCCCGTGGCGGGGAAACTTGCAGCGCCGGATCAGCCGCCTGTAATTACGGTCGGCTCGTGTTTGACGGGAAAATTCATGGACCGCGCCAAGGCGCAGACCTCGTGCGCACGATGGTGAATGGCCAGGGCGTCGGGGATGCGGGCGGCGTCGGCGATAGTCATGCGCGGGCGCAACACCACGCTGGTGAATTCGCCGGAGCCATCCTCGTGCTCCACCATCTCGCCCGATGCCTCGTCGTAATATTCGGTGATGACGATGCCCGCGTCGGCGCATAAGTGGAGCACCCACAGCATATGACACGCGGAGAGCGCACCTACCAGCAATTCTTCGGGATTGTAGCGCGCCGGGTCCCCGCGAAATAACGGGTCCGACGAGCCCGGGATCGCCGCCGACTTTCCAACCGCGTGGAGTTCGTGCGCGCGGCTATATGCCCTATAACCCGAGGTGCCTGTGCCCAGGTTGCCGGTCCACCGGTTGACGATGCGATAGGAGTGCTGGCGCGTATCTACCCCACGCTCGCGGAGCGCACGTCGCCTTGCGCCTTGTCCAGGCGGTGCAGCCAGGCCATGCTCACCAGGCGGAACACTTCCCGCTCGGCAAACGGCTTTCCCAGTACGTTGTATCCGCCATGGTTCAACACCTCCGTCCACAAATAGTCGTCGGACTGGTCGGCTGTGACAATCACCGGCGGCGGTAACGGCAGACGCAAGGTGTACTGGAGCAGTTCTTGCCACGTGCCATCCGGCAGTACAGGCTCGCAGATGAGAACCACCGACCGCAGACCACCGAGCAGGGCGCGAGCCTCGGCCAGCGTCGCGGCGCCCAGCAGAGTCCAGCGGCTGTGGCCGAGAATACGGCCCAGGTGTGCCAGGTCCTCGTCCGGCGCTACCGCCAGTACCGTCACCGGTGCGCCGCCGTTCGCGGACACAGCGGCGGAGACCGGTTTCCTTAAGGGTAGGGGGAATCCTGTTTTGCGGACATTTTTCGTAAGGCCCAAAAGCAGTGTATAGCCGCTTGCCTGTGGGCGCAAGACGCAAATGGCGAGCCGATGTTAAAAAGATGCGCCAGTAAGGTGAATGTGTGCTTCGAAGCGGGACCAATGCGGATGGCCCTCCGGACCATCCGCCTCGATCCGCCTCCGGTAGGGTAGGCCTCCCGGCCTGCCCTTCGCGCCGAAGGCGCGCTTCGGATGGGGCAGGCCGGGAGGCCTACCCCACTCGACGATTTGGGTTGCTTCCCCGCTCTTCCAAAAAGCACGAGGCTGGCCACATTCTCACCGACGGATATCTTTATTCATCAATGAGTTCCAGGCGACCGGCCGGTCCAGATCTTGGACACCGGTAAATACCGTAGGCAATACTGTCTACTTTGTAGACACCGATCCCGTCCGTGTTGTAAACTGGAACACCATGGCGACGTCCTCACAATCCGGTTTGCACGAAAAGCTCGCCGCCATTCTGGGCATTTGTCAGAAGATGAACTCGGAGCGGGACCTCGGGGCGCTACTCGATCTGATGGCCCGCGAGGCCACCAATTTCCTGGATTGCGACCGCGCCAGCATCTTCCTGCTCGACCGCGAGCGCAACGAGTTGTGGTCCAAGGTCGCCCTCGGCAGCGACGAGATTCTGCGCTTCGACGCCCGCTTCGGCATTGCCGGCCAGGCGGTGCTCACCGGCAATCCCGTCAACGTGCCCGATGCCTACAGCCACCCCCAGTTTTATACTGCCATCGACGGCCGCACCGGCTACCGCACCCGCAACGTGCTGGCCGTCGCGGTGCGTAACCAGAAGGGGCAAATCATCGGAGCCTTCGAGGCGCTGAACAAGCGCATCGGAGCTTTCGGGCCGCGCGACGAGGAGGCCCTGGCGGCCCTGGCGTCGCACGCCGCCATTGCCATCGAGACCGCGCAGTTGATCGGCGAATTGCGGCGCAACCAGGACGAGTTGGCCCAGCAGAACGCCAACCTCTGGCGCGAGGTGGAGAGCAAGTACTCCACCCACGGCATCATCGGCACCGGACCGAAGATCCAGCAGGTGGTCCGCCTGGTGGAGCGCATCCGCGACAGCTTGGTCAATGTGCTCATCACCGGCGAAAGCGGCACGGGCAAAGAACTCGTCGCGAAGGCCGTCCACTATACCAGCCCCCGCGCGCGGCGGAGCTTTGTCGCCCTGAACTGCGCGGCGCTGCCCGATACCCTGGTGGAGAGCGAGCTGTTCGGCATCGAAAAAGGCGTGGCCACCGGCGTGCAATCGCGCGTCGGCCACATTGAAAAGGCCGACGGCGGAACCCTGTTCCTGGATGAGATCGCCGACCTTAGCCTGGCCGCCCAGGCCAAGATCCTGCGCGTGTTGCAGGAGCGCGTGCTCGAGCGCGTCGGCGGCCGTTCCCCCATTTCCGTGGACGTACGCGTGCTCGCCGCCACCAACAAGGATCTGGAAGCGGAAATCGTCAAAGGGACCTTCCGCGAAGACCTCTACTACCGCATCAAGGTGGTCCACATCCACATGCCGCCCCTGCGCGAGATCCGCGGGGAGATCCCGCTGTTGGCCAACCACTTCCTCAAGGA
Source organism: Bryobacteraceae bacterium (assembly GCA_017883415.1). GTDB lineage: Bacteria > Acidobacteriota > Terriglobia > Bryobacterales > Bryobacteraceae > JADGNR01. Next base: position 10,634 of record JADGNR010000144.1, read on the forward strand.
GTATTGCCGCGAGGCCGGGGGACAGCCCATGGAGTTTTCACCCGCCCTGGTTCGGCGGCTCGCGGTCGCGGCGTGGCCCGGCAATGTGCGCCAGTTGCGCAATGAGGTGATGCGCCTGGCGGCGTGCGCACGCCAACCCGTAATCACCGAAGACGATTTGCCGGAAGGCGCGCCCGCGCCCGGCCGGGAATCGCCACCCGCCACTGCGGCGCCGCGGCAATCCCTCAAACGCGCCGTGGCCGAGCTCGAGATGCGGATGATCGCCGAGACGCTCGCCGCCACCCGCAACAACCAGCAGCAGGCCGCCCGGCTCCTCGGCTTGAGCCGCCAGGGCCTCATCAACAAGATGAAGCGCTACTCCATAGTGGAGTAGGCCTCCCGGCCCGGCCCCCCTGCCCCCTTGGCCTATTACCTCGGCAGCCGTACGCTGTGAGATAATCCGCGCTTGTGAAGGCCCCGGCCTGGCTCTGCGGCCACGTCCTTGCTGGAACAGTCGGCCCACACCGACAATCGGCGTGTCCCGCGCGTCGACCCCATGATCGCGCTGCGATACCAATAGCCGGCCGTCATGGATGCTTCACGCGCTCGTTGGTTTCCGCCATCCGGTCCGCGATCCCGTATGCGCCCGCGGAGTGCATCTCGCACCGCACCACCGGTTCGCTGCCCGCGATAAACACGTCCGGCCGAACGTTGGGGCATGCGTCGCCGGCAAGCAGGCCGCTATCCGCGCAGATGTCCATGGATACGATCCCGCGCGGCGCCGCAAACGGCTTGGCGTCGCGATACTGGCGAAACCGCGCGGCGCGCTTCATAAACTCCGCCCAGATGGGCAGCGCCGAGTGCGCGCCCTCCAGCCCCAGCTCGCGATTGTCGTCGAAGCCCACCCACACCACGCACAACAGCTCGCTGGTGAAGCCGGCGAACCAGCCGTCGTGCGAGGTCCCGGTCTTGCCCGCCGCCGGCTGCGTGAATCCCCGCCCGCGCACGCCTGCCCCCGTGCCGCTGCGCAGCACCTCCTGCAGCATGCTCACCATGAGGTACGTCACCCGCGGATCCAGGGCCGCGCGTCCGGCGACGCGGTGCTGGTAGAGCACGCCGCCGTCTTTGGCGCGGACCAGCGATATGGCGGTGGGCGCCAGGTACTGGCCATGGTTGGCAAACACGGTGTAGGCCCCCGCGATTTCGAGCGGCGTGGTTTCGTAGGCGCCCAGCGCTACCGCCGGCGTGGCCTTGATCTCGTCGTTCAGCCCCGCGCGGCGCGCCATGGCCACCACGTTTCTGTAGCCCACCTGCTGGGCCAGGCTCACCGCCGCATTGTTCAGCGAATGCGCCAGGGCGGTGCGGGCAGTCACCTCGCCCCGGTAATCCTCGTGGTAATTGGCCGGCCGGTACACTTGCTTTCCGAACTGGAAGCCGGTGGGCGAATCGTCCAACACGCTGGCGGGCGTGAAGATCCGCTCTCCGCCTTCCACCGCCGTGTCCATCGCCGCGGCGTACACGAACGGCTTGAACACCGAGCCGGGCTGGCGCAGGGCCAGCGCGTGGTTCAACTGGCTGATGTTGTAATTGCGGCCCCCGGCCAGCGCCTTGATTTCTCCCGTGTGCGGATCGAGCGCAATCAGCGCCACCTGCGGCTGGTTCGCCCCCGTGGATTCGCGGTTCTTATTCTTCTTGCGCAGTTGCTGGTCCACCAGCGGCATCCCCGTGTGGATGGCCTCTTCGGCGGCACGCTGCAGATCGATATCCAGCGTCGTGTAGATGGAGCGCGTCAGTTTTTCGTGGTCGTCCAGTTTGGCCTGCAGCTCGTCGTTCATGAGATCGACGAAATACTGGCCCACGGGGCCCTCGGTCTGCTCGGCCGCCAGCTCCAACGGGGCCGCCAGCGCTCGCCCGTACTCCTCCGCGTTCAGGTAGCCGTTCTGCCGCATGAGCCCGAGCACCACATTGC
>JADGNR010000145.1 GCA_017883415.1 Bryobacteraceae bacterium
CATGGCCGCCAGGCTGTCCTGGAACCGCTTCTCGATCCGCCGCTGCCGGTCTGACGGCATCGCGTCAAGCAATTCACGAAACTTGCGGGTGGGCATTAGGTGCTTCCTTCCTTCTTGCGTTCAACCAGGTGTCTCTCAAATATCCGGCCCGGGGGCGCAATCAGTACCCCAGCCTCTTGTCCACGACGTTCAGCAGCGGTTCGCCTTTGTGGAAGCGCTCGAACTGCGCCAGGAAGAAACGCATGGCCTGGTCCATCCAGTCGGGCGTGTGGTCGGCCGCGTGGGGCGACAGCAGAACGTTTTCCAGCTTATAGAAGGGATGGCCCGCGGGAAGCGGCTCCTGGTTGAACACATCGAGCGCCGCGCCCTTGATGCGCCGGCGCGTGAGCGCCTCCACCAGCGCCGCCTCGTCGATCACCGGGCCTCGCCCCACGTTGATTACCACGGCGTCCGGCTTCATGGCGGCGAACTCCGCCTCGCCGATCATACCGCGCGTTGCGGGGGTGAGCGGCGCGGTCACCACCACGTAATCCGCGCGCGCGAGCATCTCATGGCGGCGGTCGGGACCATACACCTGGGTGACCAGCGGGTCCACGTTGTACAGGGGCGGCCCCTGGCGCCGCAACGCCAGCACTTGCATTCCCAAGGCGCGCACGCGCGTGGCCACCGCGCGGCCGATGTCGCCGTAGCCTACGATGCCCACGGTTTGCCCCGAGACTTCCACGATGTCGAACGGCTCCCAGACGGCGGCTGTTTGCGCGCGGATCATGCGGCGGAAATCCTTGGCGAAATACAGGATTGCGCCCACCACGAACTCGCCCAGCGACGGGCTGAAGACGCCGCTTCCGTTGGTGAGCGGCACGGGGCTATCCACCAATTCCGGGAACAGCAGGTTGTCGAGCCCGGCGGCGCGCACGTGCACCCATCGCACGTGCGGGGCCATGGCGAAGACCTCGCGCAACAGGCCGCCCGCGAGCGACCAGTTGAAGATCACCGCGGCCTCGGGCGCCGCCCACTCGAATGCTTCCCGCGAATTCCCCACCGCGAGCGTGGTCTCCGGAGGCAGTTCCTCGAGCATCGCCAGTTGCCGCTCGGCGGGGTCCGCCAGTACCAGGACTGTGTTATTGTCCATGAGGAGAAAGCTACCACATGTTCGACCTCTCGCTCGAAATGCTCCGCGTGGTGGAAGATGCCGCCATCGCTTCGGCGCGCACCATGGGGATGGGCGATCCCAAGCTGGCCGACCAGGCGGCGGTGGAATCCATGCGCCACTGCCTGGACACGGTAGCCATCGACGGCACCATCGTGATCGGGGAAGGCGAGCGGGACGAAGCCCCGATGCTGTTCATCGGCGAGAAGGTGGGCGCGCACAGCCACAACGATCCGGTCACGGTGGACATTGCGGTCGATCCCCTGGAAGGCACCAACCTGTGCTCGACGGGCGGCGCCGGGGCCATCACCGTGCTGGCCGCCAGCGAGCGCGGCGGCCTGCTGCACGCGCCGGATTGCTATATGGAGAAGATCGTGGTGGGCCCCGCCGCGAAGGGCGCCGTGGATCTGGAAGCGCCGGTGAAGCACAATCTCAAGGCCATCGCGCGGCGGCTGCAGCGCGGCGTCGACGACCTGGTGGTGGTGGTGCTCGACCGCCCGCGGCATGAGAAGCTGATCGCCGATATCCGCGAAGCCGGCGCGCGCATCCGGCTCATCTCCGATGGCGACCTTTCGGCGGGCATCGCCGCCGCCGTGGCGGGCACCGGGGTCCACGCCGTGATGGGGTCGGGCGGCGCCCCGGAGGGCGTGCTCACCGCCGCCGCGCTGCGCTGCCTGAATGGCGAGATCCTGGGCCGCCTGGTGGTGAAAGACGACGCCCAGAAGGAACGCATGCAGGCCATGGGCATCAGCGACGTGAACCGCATCTACACCACGCCCGAGCTGGCCCCCGGACAGACCCTGGTTTTCGCCGCCTGCGGGGTCACCGACGGCAACCTGCTGCAAGGCGTGCGCTTCACCGGCGATGGCGTGCATACACAGTCGGTGGTGATGACCTCGACGCCAGCGCGCGTGCGGTTCATCGACACCACCCGCCTGGAGAACAAGCCGGACGTCAAAGTGCGCTTCCGGTGAGGAGAGCGGCCGGCGATCAGCTTCAGCCGTCGGCTTTTGCACCGGCGCCCCGGCGCAGTTGAAAGCTGACAGCTGACAGCTGAAGGCTGAAAGCTCTCTTCTCAGTTGCTTCCCCCTCCGCCAGTGCGTCACACTGAAGCAGACCATGCCGGAATTCTGTACGTGCGGCTCGCAGTTGCCGCCCGATGCCCTGTTCTGCCACAAATGCGGAAAGGCCCAGCGGGATATCGTCGAGCCCGAGATCGTGGCGCCCTTCCGCGCGGAGGCGATTGCTTCCGTCGCGCCGCCGCTGCCTCCGCCGCCGCTGGACTTTCGCAACCGGATCGCGGTGCGCATCGGGCTCCTGGTGGCCATCGGCGCCACGCTGCTGAGCTTTATCCCGTTTCTGAACTGGGTCGCCGCCGGCTTCGTGGCGGTGTATTTCTACCGCCGCAAAACCGGCTCCAAGCTCAATGTGAGGGCGGGCGTGCGCATGGGCTGGATCACCGGCGTGCTGATGTTTCCCATGTGGGCCGTGATCTTCACCGCCCAGAAGCTTCCCGATGCGCTCTCCGGGCGGCTGGCCACCGCGCTGCAAGAACAAATGAAGAGCTGGCCGTACCGCGACCCGGTGATCCAGGAGGCGACCCGATTTCTCTCGAGCGGACCGGGCCTGGCCGCGCTCATGCTCTTTTCCCTGGCCTTCCTGTTTGTCTCCATCACCTGCCTCAGCATGGCAGGCGGCGCGCTGGGCGCCAAAGTGGTGGGGCGCGGTTCGTCGGTGGGGTAGGCCTCCTGGCCTGCCCCCGTCGGCCCCGGCGGCCGGGCCCGGGCGCCTCCCCATGCGCCTCCTGGCCCACCCCCAACTGCCCCGCCCGCTCGGAGACGCGCACGGGCAGCTTCGGCGCTCCCTCCTACTTGACGAAGATTTTCGTTGACTTTGACGAAGGACTTCGTCAATAATATTCCCATGGAATCCCCACCGCGCCGTCCCACCGAGGGTGAGCTCGCCATTCTGCGGGTCTTGTGGGAGCGCGGCCCGGCTTCGGTCCGCGACATCCAGCGCGTGCTTCACGCATCCCGGCCGACGGGATACACCACCGTCCTGAAATTGATCCAGATCATGACCGAAAAAGGTCTCGTCGAACGCGACGAGACTTGCCGCCCGCAGATCTACCGCGCGCGCTATTCCCAGCGGCATACCCAGCGGCAACTGGTGCGCGACCTGCTGCACCGCGCTTTCGGCGGCTCGGTCAAGGACCTGGTGTTGCAGGCGCTGGCCACCCGCAAGTCTTCGCCCGAGGAGTTGGAAACCATGGAAAAGCTTTTGGATCGATTGGAAGGAGGGGCAAAATGATGGCACTCGCACAGGCACTCAGCGCGGCACTGCTCCATTTCGTATGGCAGGGGCTGCTGGTGGCGTTTCTACTATGGACCGCGCTCTTCCTGTTGCGGAAGCGCTCGGCCGAGGCGCGGTACCGGGCCAGTTGCGCGGCCCTGGCGATCCTGGCGGTGCTGCCGGTCATCACCGCGGTGGCCGTGTATACGCCTCCGGCGCAGGCGGTCGCGGCGGCGGCGGCGGCCGTCGGCGTACCGCCGCCCGGCGCCGTGTGGACCCGGTCCGGCTCCGCGCCTACGCCGTGGCTGCGAACGCTCGAACCGTGGGCGCTGCCGGTATGGTCCTTGGGCGTGCTGCTCTTTTCGCTGCGCCTGGTGTGGGGCTGCCGTCAGGTAGCGGTGCTGCGGCGCCAGGGCCGGCCGGCGGACGCGCCGCTGTTGGCGGCCCTCTCCGCGCTGGCGGCGCGCATGGGCGTGGCCCGGCCGGTGCGCATCCTGATTACCTCGCTAGCCGAGGGGCCGAGCGTGGTGGGATGGCTGCGGCCCGTGATCCTGCTGCCCTCCGCCACCCTGCTGGGGCTGACGCCCGACCAGTTGGAGGCCGTGCTGGCGCACGAGTTCGCGCACATCCGCCGCTACGATTACCTGGTCAACCTCCTGCAGATTCTGGCCGAGACGCTGCTGTTCTACCACCCCGCGGTGTGGTGGACCTCGGCGCGCATCCGGCACGAGCGGGAGTTGTGCTGCGACGACCTGGCGGTGCGCTGCTGCGGCGACGCGCTGTGCTACGCGCGCGCCCTCACGCGCCTGGAACGGCTGCGCGTCACGACGCCCGCCCTGGCCCTGGGCAGCACCGGCGGTTCGCTGCTCTACCGCATCCAGAGGCTTGCCGGCGGCGCTGCCGGGGAGTCGGGGCCGTCCAAGCTGCCGGCCGTGCTGGCGCTCTCGCTCGGCCTGGTCTGCTTTGGGCTCAACCTGCACTGGGCCCATGGCCAGGAGCCGCAGGCGAAGACGTCCCAGCGCGAGAACTTCCTGCTGAAATTCGGCCGCGTGCTCGATGCCGCGGGCGTGACCGTGGACCTGGGCGGCGCCGCCGTCCTCCACCGCACCGGCGTGGAGTATCCGTGGTCCGCCCTCGAGAACAGCATTCAGGGCACGGTGGCTGTCGAGGCGACGCTCGATGCGGCAGGCAATGTCCTCGACGCGTTGGTGACCAGCGGGCCCGCCGAGCTGCGCAAAGCGGCACTACAATCGGTCCTGCAATGGCACTTCGCCCCCGATCAGACCGGGAGCAGGCGGCAGGTGGCCCTTAGCTTCCGCACGCCGCCGCCCGAAGCCCGGCGCGAAGAGCGAGGTGTCGCGGTGGAGTCTGGCTCCTGGGCAGTGACCACCGCGCGCACGGAACCGGCGCGGGAGGAGGTCGAAAAGCTCGAACGACAGATCGGGGAATTGCAGGAGGCAATAGTGGCCCGCGAGCAGGCCGTAGTACGCACCAACGAAGCCGTCGCGGCCGCCGACGCCCAAACCCGCGAGATGGCGGAAAAAATCGCCGAACTGGAAAACCGCCTGCAAGCCGCTCGGGAATCCCGGAGCGAGGAGAGACCCTTGGCCGGCCGCACCCTGAAGAGGATTGACGTGATCGGCCTGTCCGACCAGTTGCGGACCACCCTCGTCGCGCGGCTGCCGGTTCATATCGGCGACGCGGTGACGCACCAGGCCATGGAAGCGATTACCGCGGCGCTGCGCCAGTTCGACGAGCACCTGGAGCACACCCTGGTTCCGCTCGAAGACGGCCAGATCGAGTTGCGCATCATGGCGCCCGGCTTCGGAGTCTTCGAGTTGCGCCGGAAGTGAGAGGTGGGGCAGCCTACCGCCGGTACACCACGCCGCCCTTCATCACGAAGGTCACCTTTTCGAGCGCGCCGATATCCTGCAGCGGGTCGCCCTCGACGGCGATCACATCGGCCAGGTAGCCGGGCTTCAGCGCGCCGATCTGGCCCTCCCAGCCGAGCAGGCGCGCCCCGTTCAGCGTGCCGGCGCGCAGGGCGGCCACGGGCGTCATGCCGTACTTCACCATCAGCGCGAACTCGCGCGCCTGCGTGCCGTGGGGAAACGGGCCCACGTCGGAACCCATCGCCACGGGCACGCCGGCGGCAAGTTGTTTGCGAAACTCCTGGACGTGCAGCTCGACCATCCGGCGCTCGAGCTCCGCCGCCGCCGGCGTGGCCGCATGATCCGCGAAATACTCGAAGATGGTGAAAGTCGGCACCGCGAAGATCTGCTTTTCGCGCATCAGCCGCATGGTCTCGTCGCCCAGCTGATTGGCGTGATCGATGGAAACCACGCCGGCGCGCGCCGCAAACAGCGTGCCCGGTTCGCCCGTGGCATGCACCGCCACGTGCCGGCCCAGGCGGGCGGCCTCGCGCACCGCGGCGCGCAGCTCGTCCTCCGTGTACTGGTAGACGGTGGCGAGCTTTCCCTCTACCACCGAATCCGGACCGGTCTCGTAGATCTTGATGAAATCGGCGCCCTCCTTGAACTGCTGGCGGATGGCGGCCACCAGTTCGGCCGCATTGTTCGCCCGCGTGGCGTTGGAGAGCACGTGCTGCTCGGGGTTGAAGCGGTTGGCATCCTCGTGCCCGCCCAGGATGTCCACGGCGTTGCCGCTGATGCGCAGCCGCGGGCCCGGAAACAGGCCGCGGTCGATGGCGTTGCGCACCGCCGTGTCGGCCGAGCCGGCGCCCTCGGTCCCCATGTCGCGCTCCGCCGTGAAGCCGGCCATCAGGTCGTCGCGCGCCGCCGCGACGGCCAGCAGCGTGCGGTGCGGCACCGACTCTTCCACCGTCTGCAAATCTTCCGCGCCGGGGTGCAGAAACAGGTGAACGTGGGCGTCGATCATTCCCGGCATGAGCGTGCGGTCGCCCAAATCGACGATCTCCGCGCCCGCCGGATGCCTCACGGCCGCGCCCGCCTCTAGAATCCGTTCGCCCGCGACCAGCACCTCGCCGGGCGCCAGCATCTTGCCGCTTTCGATATCGAGCAAACGCGCCGCATGCAGCACCGTCGCATGCGTCTGGCCCTGCGCCACCGGCGCCAGGCCGCAAATCAAGAGAATCGCAGCTAGCTTACACGAGTGGGGTAGGCCTCCCGGCCTGCCTCGCGCCGGAGGCGCGCTCCGCGCGCTGGGCAGGCCTGGAGGCCTACCCCACTGGATCGTCCTACCCACTGGCTTCACCATGGTGTTCGGGCGCAAGCATACCACGTCTCCGCTGAGCCAAAATTATGCGGAACGAAACCGCACAATACGACGCCCTTGGCCGATTGCACCTCCTGCTCCCAAGGCATATCCTGAAGAGGATAAGACGATGAAGTCGACGCCCAAGGGGACGGGAACTTCTCCCAAACGAAAAGCTCCGGCGGGGCGAAAGCCCTCCTCCACAAAAGACCCGGCCGAAGAGGCGGGGCCTCCGCCCTCCGACAATTTCACCGTCGTGGGCGTGGGCGCTTCCGCGGGCGGCCTGGAAGCATTCACCGAACTGTTGAAGTATCTGCCTGCCCAAACGGGGATGGCGTTTGTGCTGGTCCAGCACCTCGATCCCCACCACGAAAGCGCCCTCGCCGGGTTGCTGTCGGTCAAAACCGCGATGCCGGTGCTCCAGGTGCAGGGCGACACACCGGTCGAGCCCGACCGTGTTTACGTCATTCCGCCCAATTCCCTCATGGTCATCGCCGATCGGGTTCTCAGCCTGAATCCGCGCGACGGCCGGGCCGATCATCACCTGCCCATCGATACTTTTTTCGTTTCGCTCGCCGAAGACCGGGGCGCCAGTGCCATCGGCGTGGTCCTCTCGGGCACCGCCTCGGATGGCACGCTCGGCCTGAAGGCCATCAAGAACGAAGGCGGCATCACCTTCGCCCAGGACCACAGCGCCAAGTTCGACAGCATGCCGCGCAACGCCATCGCCGCCGGCGCGGTGGACTTCGTCCTCCCGCCCCGCTCGATCGCCAAAGAGCTGGCCGCCATTGCCCGCCATCCATATCGGCGCCGGCCGCTGTCGGAACCCATTGGCAACGCCGCCGTCATCCACAAGATGATGGTGCTGCTGCGCCACAACACCGGCGTCGATTTCACCCAATACAAAGAGCCCACCATCCGGCGCCGCCTCATGCGCCGCATGGTGCTGCGCAAAATCGAAGGCCTGGAGGAGTACCTCGCCCTGCTGGCACGCGATTCCGCCGAGATCCAGTCCCTGTTCAACGATCTGCTGATCAACGTCACCGAGTTCTTCCGCGATGCCGGCGTATTTGAAGCGCTGAAGACGGCCGCTCTTCCCCTCATCCTGCGAGACCGCGGAAAGGACGCTCCCATCCGCGTGTGGGTGCCGGCCTGCTCGTCGGGGGAAGAGGTGTACTCGATCGCCATCGCGATCATCGAACATCTGGAAGACGCGGACCTCGATTACCCCATGCAGATGTTTGGGACCGATGTCAGCGAAGCCGCCATCGCCCGCGCCCGCGCCGGCGTCTACCCGGAGAGCGCCCTTTCCTCCATGGCGCCGGAGCGCATCCGCCGCTTCTTCGTGCGCACCGAAACCGGCTACCAGATCAGCCGCGCCATTCGGGAAACGTGCGTCTTCTCGCTTCACAATATCGCCAAGGATCCGCCCCTCTCGCACATGGATTTGATCAGTTGCCGCAATCTCCTCATTTATTTCACGATGCCTCTGCAGCGGCGCGTCATCGCCACGCTCGGTTATGCGCTGAAGCGCAGCGGATGCCTGATGCTGGGCACTTCGGAAGGCCTGGGCGGCCTGAGCGACTACTTCGATACCCTCGATGCCGCGCACCGTATCTACCGCCGGAAGCCCAATATGGAACCCGCCGGTTTCGAGATCACGGAGCGCCTCTCGGGCTACTCCCCGTTGCCGCGTTTGCCCCTGGCCGCGCCGCCGGAGGAAAAAGCGGATCCCGCGGCGCTACTTGCCGCCCCTCCCGGGACCGAGGCCCCGGCGCCCGAGACCCCCGCCACGGACCCGGCGCGCCGCATCCGCCAATTGGAACAGGAACTGGTCGCCTCGCGCCAATACCTGCAGACCATCATCGAAGAGCTCCGTTCCACCAATGAAGAAGCGCAATCGGCCAACGAGGAACTGCAGAGCACCAATGAAGAGCTGCAGACCGCCAAGGAAGAGCTGCAATCCACCAACGAGGAGCTCAATACCATCAACGCGGAAATGGGCAGCCGCAACGCGGAGTTGGACCAGCTCAACGACGATCTCAACAACCTGCTCAGCTCCATGAACATGCCCATCGTCATGTTGGACAACGAGCTGCGCATCCGCCGCTTCACCCCCACGGCCGCCAAGGTCCTGCACGTGATTCCCTCCGATGTGGGCCGCCCCATCGGCGACCTCAAGCCGCGCATCAACGTCGCCAGCCTGGAGGCCGCCCTCAAGGGCGTGCTGGAAACGCTCACCCCGTATGAGCAGGAAGTGCAGGACCAGGAAGCGCGGTGGTACCTCATGCGCGTGCGTCCTTACCGGACCAAGGACAACCGCATCGAAGGTGCGGTTCTGCAGCTTCTCGACGTGAACGATCTGAGGCGCAGCACCGACGAGGTCCGGCAGGCGCGCGATTTCGCCCAGGCCATCGTCGACACCGTGCGCGAACCGCTGGTGGTGCTGGACCAGGATCTTTCCATCCGCAACGCCAACCGCAGCTTCTACGAATGGTTCGATGTTTCCCCGTCCGCTGCCGCCGGGCGCACCATCTTCCATATGGGCCGCGGCGAGCTCGATGTGCCCCGCGTCCACGAGCTTCTGGACCGGCTGCGCCGCGATGTCGAGCTCCATGACGTGGAGCTCGAGCACAACGCGCCGGGGGGCGAGAAGAAGTTCATGCTGCTCAACGCCCGCCGCCTCAAGACCCTGGACCGCGACTTGATCCTGCTGGCGTTTGAAGACGTCACCGTACAGAAGCGCGCCGCCGAGGCCCGCTACCGCCGCCTGTTCGAGTCCGCTCGCGATGGCATCGTCATCGTCGATGCCGGCAGCGGCAACATCAGCGATATCAATCCATCGGTCGAACAGATGTTCGGATTCACCCGGGATCGGATTGTCGGCCAAAAACTCTGGGAAATCGGGCCTTTGCGCGACCTCCCGCAGGTCCGCCCCGCGCTGGAACGGATCCGCGATCACGGAGTGCTTCATTTTCCGGAGCTGACCTTGCGGACCCGCGACGGGCGCGACGTGCTCGCCGAAGTGGTGGCCAATGTCTACTCCGATTCCGACCGCTCGGCCATTCAGTTCAATATTCGCGACCTGACCGAAAGGAAGAAATTCGAGCGCGAGCTCCAGCACACCCAGAAGCTCGAAAGCCTCGGCCTGCTGGCCGGCGGCATCGCCCACGACTTCAACAACCTGCTCACCGGCATCATGGGCAATGCCAGCCTCGCCTATGCCGATACGCCGCCCGACCAGCGCACCCGGACGCAATTGCGCGAGATCGTCAATGCCGCGGAGCGCGCCGCGCACCTGACCCGCCAGATGCTGGCCTATGCCGGCAAGGGGCAGTTCGTGGTTCAGCGCATCGACGTGGGCGACATGATTCGGGAAATCTCCACGCTCATCAAGACCTCCATTCCCAAGACGGTCGAGCTCAGCTTCGATATCGCCTCCGATCTGCCCGCCATCGAAGCCGACCCGGGGCAGATCCAGCAGCTCATCATGAACCTGGTGATCAACGGCGCCGAAGCGATTGGCGAGGACCATCCCGGCAAGGTCGAGATCCAGGCCGGCGTGCGCCAGCTCTCGGAAATGGAAGCGCGGGAGAGCTACGCCGCCGACCAGCTCGCTCCCGGCGCCTACGTCCGGATGGAAGTCAAGGATAGCGGCTGCGGCATGGACGACGCCACCCGGGCGCGCATCTTCGATCCCTTTTACACCACCAAGTTCACCGGCCGCGGCCTGGGTCTGGCCGCCGTGCTGGGCATCGTCAAAGGCCACCGCGGCGCCATTCGCGTCTACAGCGCCCCGGGCGACGGCAGTTCCTTCCAGGTGCTGATTCCCGCCAGCGCGCATCCCGCCGCTGCCGCGAATTCCCGGAAATCGCGCCGCGTGGACGGCGCCGGCGCCACCGTGCTGGTGATCGACGACGAGGAGGTGGTCCGCAACGTCGCCAAGGGGGTTCTCGAGCGCGCCGGTTTCAACGTGCTGACGGCCCACAACGGGCAAGCCGGAGTGGAACTGTTTCGCCAGCACAGCGGCGTGGTCGCGCTGATCGTTCTCGATCTGCTCATGCCCGTCATGGGCGGCGAGGAAACGCTCGAACAGTTGCAGGCCATCAACCCCGCCGTTCCCGTGCTGCTGTCGAGCGGGCTCGATCAATTGGAAGCCAGCCGCCGATTCGGAGGAAAGCGAGCGGCCGGATTCATCCAGAAACCATACGATGTTTCGCGCCTGCTGGAGGCCATCGCCGCTGCGCTTTCGCACGGACAGTGAGATAAGATAGGAGCACCCGCCCAGCGGAGCCAAATTATTTCGAGGTAGAGAAGAATGGCAAAGAAACCCGCGAAGAAAGCAGCCAAGAAGGCCGCCCCGAAGAAGGCCGCCAAGAAGGCTGCTCCGAAAAAAGCAGCCAAGAAGGCCGCTCCCAAGAAGATAGCCAAGAAAGCCGCTCCCAAGGCCGCGCCCAAGAAGGCGGCCGTGAAAAAGCAAGCTCCCAAGAAGGCCGCTCCCAAGAAAGCTGCTCCCAAGAAAGCTGTAGCGAAGAAGGTCGCCGTACCGGCTCCGCCGCCAGCCCCGCCAGCGGCCCCCCCGGTTGCACCGCCGCCCGCCCCCGAACCGGAACCCATCATCACGCCTGAAATCGGCTAGTCTCAGAAGCCGTGCCAGCGAAGTGGGGTAGGCCTCCTGGCCTGCCCCCATGGCCCGCAGGGCCATCGAAGGTGAGGAAAGCCCGGTGGGACAGGCCTCAGCCTGGCCACCGGCGAGGCCGGATTGATAGCCTGCGACCCCACAAGCCTTGGCCGGAGCTTCGAGCGGGCATTGACCGGGGGTCACAGGCCAGCCTGTCGGTAGGCAGGCCACCACGGCAGCATCCTCAATCGCTTTGCAATCGGTTTTCTTGTGCCCTTCGGTGAACCCTGGCGGGTTCACTGGGGCAGGCCGGGAGGCCTACCCCACTTGCGCCGGGTCCACTCCGCGGCCGCGCGCAGCGCCAATTCGCTGCCGGTCCGCACCAGCACCACCTCCACGTACTTTGCCAGGACCTCCGGCGGAGGTGTAGCCAACTGCCCGGCGCGCAACACGGCCGGCTCGCCCGAGCGGGCCTGGCCGGGAAACACCGCCACGTCGCCATTGGTCAGCGCCAGGAACAGCTCTTCGGAATACCGCGGCGTATCGGCCGGGCCTCCGCCGAGGGCGATTCCCGCCGCGCTTCTGAGCGCATGCGCCGCCGCCGGATTCCGGCCGGCCAGCAAACGCAAGCGGTCGAGCGCCTGGCTCCACAGCCTGCGGAACAGGCGCGGGTCCGCTACCGCCCGCGCCAGAAACCGGAGATGGTTGATCTCCAGAATCTGCTCGAGCTGTTGCTCCGTGTAGTAGCGCGACGTGGTGGCCCGGTGCCGGTGCTCCACCACCGCGCCGGCGACATACACGGTGGGCCAGCCGCGTTGCCACGCGCGGTAGCCTAGATCGAGGTCCTCCACATACGCGGGCGCGTAGGCTTCGTCCACGCCGCCCAACGCGCGCAGCCGGGCGGCGTCATACAGCGAACAGCCGCCGCTGCCGTAGAGCACGTAGCTGAGGTCTTCGCCGGGCAGTGGCTCGTCGCAGCGAATGGGAAAATCCTCGGGCGCCGACTGCGCCATCGCGGCTTTCCCCGTCTCCTGGCGGCGCACTCCTTCCGGAAAGCGGATCTGCGCGGTGGCCGAGAACAGATCGGGCACCCGGTCGAAGGGGCATCCGAGCGCGGCAAAAAAGCCGGGCTCGATCGCCATATCGTTATTCAGAAGGCAGATGTGGGAGAAGCGGGCGCGCGCGATCCCGCGATTTACCGCGCGCGCGAAAGAAAGCGGCTCGGCGGAGAGCTCGACCAGCGCCTTCGGCCAGGCGCCGCGCA
>JADGNR010000439.1 GCA_017883415.1 Bryobacteraceae bacterium
CTACTTCGATAAGAAGACGAGGCTGCTGACGCTGCGGGAGCAGCAAACGGCGGCGGCCGCGCGGCTGGGAGAAATCGCCGGCCTGGGGCTGCCCCAGCCCCCATCCACAACGGCGGCGGATACCCCGTCCAATCCCCAGCCCCGACCCACAACGGCGCCGGACACCCCGTCCGATCCACGGCCCCCGGCCCCGACCCGCAACGCCGGAGGGTACCCCGCCCAGCCCCCGGCCCCCGGCCCCCGGCCCCGACCCGCAACGGCGGCGGGTACCCCGCCCGGCCCCGCGAGCGAAGCGAGCACAACATGAAAATCGAAAAAGGTGGTTGGATACTGATATTCCTGGTCGGGCTGGGCCTGGTGGGCTACAGCCTGAACAAGTACGGCGTACTTGATTTCGGCAAGTCCGGCGGAAAAGGGCGGGCGGATGCCAAGGTGGACCCCACCACCCCGCTCGCGCCCGCTTCCTCGAAGGAATCCAACGAGGTGCGCGTCCGGGTCAACATCTGGGTCGGCTGCGTGGGCGGCCTGGTGGCCAACGGCGGATTGGATACCGTGCCCGGCTCCATCTACCACGACAAGGGGCTCAAGGTCACCTTCAAGATCATCGACGACTGGACCGAGGGCGCTTCCGCCCTGGCCACCAACAACGTCGACGTGATGCTCACTACCGCCGACGTCTGGGCCAAGGATTTCGGCCAGTTCCAGGATAAGGGCGTCAACGCGCGCGCGGTCTACATGGTGGACTGGTCGCGCGGCGCCGACGGCGTCATCGGTAAGCAGGGCATCAACAGCATCGAGGACCTCGCCGGCAAGACCATCGCTTTTGCGCCGTATACGCCCTCGCACTTCCTGCTGTGGAACGGCCTCAAGAGCTCCGGCCTCTCCACCGAGCAGCGCAACGAGATCTTCAACAAAGCGGTGCACACCAAGGACGGCATCGAGCCCGCCACCCTGTTCGCCCAGCAGAAAGTGGACGCCGCCGTGGCCTGGGACCCCGACATGAGCGATGCCGTCACCAAGCGCGCCGGCTCGCGCAAGATCTACGATACGCGCATCGCCAACCGCTTGATCGCCGACATCCTGGTGGTGAGCGACCGCTTCGCCGCCGATAATCCGCAGACCCTGATCAAGTTCATCCAGGGGTGGCTGGAGGGCGTCAAGTTCATTCAATCGGAACCCTCGCGGGCGCACACCCTGATCGGCACCATCAAGGATTTCAACATTCCCACCGACCTGGCCAAGACCATGCTCGAGGGCGTCAAGCTTTCCGACTATGCCGACAACCAGTCGTTCTTCGGCGCGCAGGGCGCCGATTCCGATTACGCCAACATTTTCAAAATGTCGCAGGAGATGTATCGCGAGCTGCGCCTGATCAAGCACTCCTCGGATGCCGAGTCGAGCGTGGACCGGCGCTACCTGGCCGCGCTCAGCGGGAAATTTTCGAGCACGCCGAGCGAAGCCCCCATCACCTATAAGGAGCCGGCCAAAGGCGCCGTGCCCATCGCCACCCAGCGGCGCTCCATTTACTTCGAGCCCAACTCGTCGAAGATGGGCCTCGACTCGCGCGCCGTGGTCGACGAGATCGGGGAATTCATGCGCGCCTATGAGAATACCGTGGTGGACATCGACGGCAACACCGATTCCACCGGCGCGCGCGAGCTCAACATGGGCCTCTCCAAGCAGCGCGCCGAAACCGTGAAGGGCTACCTGATCGACAAATACCACTTCCCGCCCGAACGCATGCGCACCGTGGGCAACGGCCCGGACAAGCCCGTGGATAGCAACGCCACTCCCGAAGGGCGCGAGAAGAACCGGCGCACCGATATCAAGGTGTATCCCAACCCGGCTGCCAAGTCGTGAGCGTGAGCCACCTGTTCGAAATCCGCCGGGACGTCTCGCGGCGCACGCGCGTGGCCCTCGCCGTGGCAGCCTGGGCGGCGGTGGTCGCCGCCTGGTACCTGGCCACCCGCTGGAAACTGCTGCCGCCTTTTTCCGTGCCGCCGCCCGCCGGCGTGGCGAAGGCCTTCCTCGGCCTGTGGACCGAATACGACCTGCTGGGCAACGTCTTCCAGAGCTGGTGGCGCATCGCGCAGGCATTTCTCTGGTCGGCGGTGGTGGCCATCCCCCTGGGCCTGCTCATGGGCAGCTTCCGCTGGGTGCACGACCTGGTGAATCCCATCGCCGAACCCATGCGCTCCATGCCCATCACCGCCTTCCTGCCGGCCTTCATCGGCCTGTTCGGCATGGACGAGGGGATGAAGGTGGCGTTCCTCTGGTTCGGCATGTTCTTCTTCCTGCTGGCGGTGGTGGTGGAGGAAGCCAACCGCGTCGACAATTCGCTCATCGAGACCGCCGAGACCCTCGGCGCCAAGCGGCGGCACGTGCTGTGGCTCATGTTCCGGGCATCGTTTCCCGGCATCTTCGGATCGTTCCGCATTCTCTACGATATCGGCTGGACCTACGTGATCCTGGCCGAGATGGTGAACGCGCGCAAGGGCGTGGGATACATGGTGGAAGCGGCGCGCAAGGTGCTCGATTTCGACCGCGTCTACGCCGGCATCATCGCCATCGGCGTCGCGGCGTTCCTCTTCCGCTACCTGCTCACCCTGGCCGAGCGCTTCCTCTTCCCCTGGCGGCGGCCCACGCAGACGTTGTCCGCGCCCGCGGCCCCGGCCGTATCCGCCAAGGCTCACAGCCATGCCGGCTAAAATCAGAATCGCGCTCCGCTACCTGCTCCCCGCGGCCGGGCGCCACGGCCTCCCCTGCCGGCGGCCCGTGCAGGTGCTGTCCGCCCCCGCGCCCGCGGCCGAGCGCCACCGCCTTCCCTGGCGGCGGCCCGCGCACGCGCTGTCCGCGCCCGCGGCCGAGCGCCACCGCCTCCCCTGGTGGCGGCCCGCGCAGGTGCTGTCCGCGCCCGCGGCCCCGGCCGTATCCGTCAAGGCTCACAACCATGCCGGCTAAGATCAAAATCGCGCTCCGCAACGTTTCGCGCAGCTTCGTCTCCCCGGCCGGAGAAAAGATCCAGGCCATCCGCGACATCAATTTCGAAGTGGAGGACCTCTACTCCCAGGACGGAAAAGATGTCGGCGAGTTTCGCGTGCTGCTGGGACCGTCCGGCTGCGGGAAGTCCACCATCCTGCGTCTGATCGCCGGCCTCGACCGCCCCGACACCGGCGAGGTGATCGTCAGCGGAAAGCCGGTCGCCGGGCCGGGGCGCGACCGCGGCATGGTCTTCCAGAAGTACACCTCCTTTCCCTGGCTCACCGTCGCGCGCAACATCGAGTACGGTATGAAGATCAACGGCGTGCCCCCGGCCGAGCGCGCCCAGACGGTGGCGCGCCTCATCGAGGAGGTGGGCCTCGCGGGCTTCGAAAAGTCGTACCCCGATACGCTCTCGGGCGGCATGCAGCAGCGCGTCGCCATCGCGCGCACCCTCGCCGTGCGGCCCGGCGTCATCCTCATGGACGAACCGTTCGGCGCGCTCGACGCGCAAACCCGCGGCGACATGCAGGAGCTGCTGCTGCGCATCTGGGACGATACCGCCAGCACCATTCTGTTCGTCACCCACGACGTGGACGAAGCCATCTACCTGGCCGACCGCATTTATGTTCTGTGCGCCCGACCCGGTACAATTATTGAGGATGTGCCGGTGGCGTTTGGCCGGCCGCGCGATCCCTCAATGAAGCAGCAGAAGGAATTTCACGACCTGCAGCAGCACGTGCTCACCTGTCTGCGCCGCGCGCCGGGCCAGGGGCAGGTACGAGTGAGCGTCTAATGGCCGAGGACAAAGACGACGGCGGGACCAGCTACGTCAAAGCGGCTTTCCACTGGCAGTACAACTGGATCGCCATGGCCGGGGCCGCCGGCTTCGCCCTGGTGTCGGGCAGCGCGCTCCCCATCCTGCTGGGCGCCGGCGTCGAGCTCATCTACCTGAGCACCGTCCCGCACAACAGCCGCTTTCAGCGCCTGGTGCGCTCCTGGCGGTACGAGGAGCAGAAGCGCGAGCGCGAAAAAAGCCTCAGCGCCATGTTCTACGAGCTGCCCCCCGAGATGCGCACCCGTTACGCGCGCCTGGACGCGATGTGCCGCGACATCCGCGAGAATTACAAGCGCCTATCCTCCACTTCGCAGATGTTCGTCGACCAGATGGAATCGAAACTCGAGGGCCTGTCGCAATCCTACGTCCGCCTGCTCAACGCCGCGTTCCACCACCGCGAGTATCTGCGCGTCACCGACCCCGAGAGCATCAAGCGCGAAGCCGCGCAGTTACAAAAGGACCTGGCCCAGGATTCGCCCAAAGTCCAGGAGATCAACCGCAAGCGCATCGAGATCCTGAACAAGCGCACGGAGAAATTCGAGAAGGTGCGCGAGAACTGCCAGATCGTCGACGCCCAGTGCGCCGCGGTCGAAGACGTCCTCCAGCTAATCCGCGACCAATCCGTCACCATGCACGACCCGCAGCAGATCAGCGACCACTTAGACAACTTAGTCAAGGACGTGGAGCAGACCGAAGAGACGGTCCGCGAAGTGGAATCGATCTTCGACATGTCGCCGCTGGCAACCCCGGATTTCGATGCTGGTGCGGGCCCGAGAGCGAGAGTAAGAAACTGAGGGGGCGGCGCCCTGGGGCACAGGTCGGGTTCGCGGCGGCCTTCGCGAACCAGCAATCGTTATGATGCAGGCTACAGTGGAACTTCC
>JADGNR010000440.1 GCA_017883415.1 Bryobacteraceae bacterium
CGATTTGGTTGTCATGCGCTACCACCGTGCTGGGGAGGGCGTTCACGATGTTCGTTAAGCGGTCCAGTTTTTCTTCGGTCGTCATGCCGTCCAACCATCACTATTCACGCTCAAAACGCGGGCGATTGCAAGCGATCCCGAGCGTGCGCTACCCGCCTCCGGCGGGCGATGCCGCGTGGCCCGGCGGCGTTCCCGGACCGATCCGGCACACTTCGAAATCGCGGTTTTCATAAACGCACCGCAGGCCGACGGGGCCGGGACGCCGGGTGAGAATCCAGGTGACGGGAAAGTGCCGCGCCAGATTCTCGAAATCTCCCAATCGAAAATTCTCCCAGCCCGTTTGGGCCTGTACCTCGCTCTTCCAATGTTCGGCAAGCTGCGGGAACAGCGACACCGCGCCGCTATCCTTGACGTTGTCGGCCAGCACGCTCCTCTCGGCAACGGCGCGAAAGCCATGTTCGTCTTCGCCGGGGCGCAGCATGTAGTTGGGGTCGAGCGCAAAGGTGGCGTCCTTGGGCGTGTGATCGCGGATCCAAACGAAAGCAGACAGCCAGGTGTTCGGGCTGGCGTACCCGGGCCACTCTATGTGCGGGCTGGCGGGAAATGAACTTTGTTGGAGCAGCCACATGGCTGCCGCCAGCGGAGTGAAAAGCGCGAGCCAGCGCCAGGCCTTGTTCGCCAGCGCGTACTCTCCGGCGAGCCCGCCCAACAGAACGAAAAAGATCACATACACCAGGTGGAAGGAGCGCATGGGCTGCAGGCGCGTGTAGTTCTCGAGGCGGACGGAACTCGCCAGCAGCACGCCCGCCGCGGTAAACAGGAGACCAAATGGGACCAGCGTGCGGGATAAGGTCCGGAAAGCCGGCGTGGTGCCGCGGCGCGCGGCCGACGACCACCACCACAGCAATGCCAGCGGAGCGAAGATGCCGATCCACTCGTACCAGGTCCAGTTGTAGACGAAAAAATAGGTGCGCGAGAACAGGGCCTCGCGGGCGGCGCCGCGCGCCGGTTGAAATTCGAACAGGAAGGGGAGCGCCAGCAGCGCGCCGAATGCGGGGACGGGAGCGGGGACCGGGGGGAGCAGCGGCCGGCGGCGGCCCGCCCATGCCAGGCATGCCAGGAACACGGCGCCGTAGACGCTCATTTGCGGGTGGATCAGTGCCGTGGCGAGCAGCCATAGCGCGGCGCTTTTGGGTTTGCCCGAGACGAAACAGGCGATGGCGAAGAGGGTGGCCGGCGTGGAGAGCGAGCGGGCCGTCAGGTACGGATCCATGATGGCGAGCGCGGTGCCGGCCACCGGCACGCTGAGCGCCGCCGCCAGCAGGGCGACCCCGCTCCACCGCGCGCCATCGCGATGGAAGCAGGCGCAGGCCAGCCGCCAGGCGGCCAGCAGCAGCAGAAAAATACCGGCCGCGTGCCAAACGAAGATCACGAAGTTGACGGGCAGGCGCGTCAGCCTCGCGGAATCGCCCACTAGGTCGGCGAAAAAAGACAGGTGGGCGTGGGACATGAAAAATTCCGCGCCAAAAGGATAGAGGCCGGGATCGGCCACGCGCTTTATAGCGGGGACGTAGATGGCCGCGTCATCCGCGCCGAGGTGATAACCGTGGATCAGCACGGCGAGCAGCGCCATCAGGAAAAGCCGGAAAGCCGGGGCCCGTGGGGGGCTGGTCATGGGCGCGCCATGCGGGAGTGTCGTGGGGCGGGCGCCCCCGCCCGCAGGGCGACGCCCCCGTCGGCCTCCGGCCGAAGGCCGGCCGGGGGGCTCCCCCGACGGGGGACCCCGGCGGACCAGGGGGTCCGCCCCACTGCACTCACTGCGTCTTCAACGGAGCGCTGCCGGAATCTTATTCGGGACACGCCGCTAGAACAAGACATCGAAATCGGCCGTGAAGCGCCGCCCCCGCTGGCCGAAGAAGAGTCCATAAGCCGGATCGGCAACGTTGCCATGGAAGGCTTCTGGATTAAAGTGATTGGTGAGGTTGTATCCGCTAACAGATAAGCGAACGGAGTACTTGGGATTCACCTTGAAATCTTTGGAAAGCCGCGAATCGAGCGACAGAAAGTGGGGGAAGCGGTTCAGATTGGGCACTCCCACATAGTTTTGCAGAGCATCGGTCGCGATGTACGGGAATCCGCTGCGATACTCGAACACCGGCGCGATGCGGAATCCCAAGGGTAACTGAACGACGCCCCAGGCCAGGAAACGGTTGGGCAAGTCGGTGGGGAGGTTGCCGAACTGGTTGGCATGGAGGATAGGGACCGGGAAACTGCCGAGGTAATTGCCGAAGTCGTTCAAGTCGCCGCGGGCACGGCTGCGCACGTAGGAAAAGGACAATTGGCGATTGCCGTCGAGCCGCACGCGGGCGGTGGCCTCGAACTGGCGATACCGCGATTGCCCGGCGCCGGATAGGGAATGGGCGCCAACGCCGGTCGCCGGGTCGGGCGCCACCGTGTTCAGGACGATCAGGCCGTCCGCCTGGCTTTGCATGTAGCCCACGCGCAGCTTCAGAAAGTGCGCCACGGGCTGCTCCACCTGCACGCTCCCGGAGGCGCTGCGCGGCGAGAAATTCCCGGCCGCCGGCTCCTGAAACACGAAGGGGAATCGGGCGCTCACCTGGCCCAGGCCATTGAGATACAGGAACGGTCCCGCCGCAATTTCTCCCGCCGGGCCGAACATGGTGACCAGTTGCCGCGGATAGCTATCGAACGAGTAGACGTTCAAAGGGACGCGATCGTAGAACCACCCGAACCCGGCGCGGACCACTGTGCCCTGGTTGGCAAACGGGCTCCAGGCAATGCCCGCGCGCGGCGCCACCCGAAAACTCTCCGACACCTCCTGCGACTCGGTGCGGATTCCCAAATCGAGCGACAGGCGCGGCGACAGGTTCCAGTGGTCCTGAGAGAAGATCGCGTACTCCTGGTCCGCCATGCGAAAGGGCTGGCCGCCGGTGAAGGCGATGCGTTCCAGCAACTGGTTGGAGGAGTCCAGGATATCGATGGGGTGCTCGCCGACCTGCCCCTGGCCGGAACTTCTCGCGAAGTAGAAGCCGGCCTTGACGTTGTGGGTCCCGGCGGCCTCGATGGGCGCCAGAGCGAAAGACGGCGACCAGCCCAGCCGGGAAGCGTCACGGTCCTGTTGGGCAAAATAGTTCCCGCTGTTGCCCGACGGCGTGACCACCAGGTCCTGCGATCCCTGGCCCCACACCCGGGCGTCGAAACGCGTGACCGAGAACGTGTTCTCCAGCAAGCCGCCGGCGAGGCTCAGGCGGTCCGCCACCGTGGCGGTGTAGTTGTGCGTGCCGGCATCGGGCGAAGTGGCCGGCGGATTGAAATAGTTCATGTTCACGAAGCCGAGCCGTTGCGGAGCTACGTGCACGGTGGCGGTGACCAACTGCCGATCGGATGCCACCCAGTCGAACTGGGCGAAGGAGTTCAGTCCCTCCTGCTTCTTCTGGTTATTGGGAAACGGCAGGGTGTAGACGGGGATTTTGCGAATCGCGTATTCGAAGCCCTCGGAAAAATACAGCTTGCCGGGAATGAGCGGGCCTTCAGCGTTCAGCCGCGGCGTGGCATCGCGCAGCCCGCGCAACCGGTAACTGCGAATGCGGAATTCCGGAAAGGGATCGTTCAATTCCCATTTCCACTTCTCTCCGCCGCGCCGCGTCTCAACCGACACCAGGCCCGCGCTGAACCTTCCGTATTCGGCCAGGAACGGCGTCTGGTAGACATTGAGAGTCTCTACGCTGTCGATGGGAACCGTCAATCCGAACTGTCCGGTGGCGGGATCGGTGACATCGGCCGAGTTTACGATCAGCGCGCTGCGATGCTCGCCGGCGGCGGAAATGACCAGGCCGCCCGCGGGAGAGCGGACCACGCCGGGGATCAAGGGCAGCGCATCCGCCACGGTGGCGGGCCGGCCGGGAAGTTCCCGCGCCGTTTCGGCCGGCAGGCTGTTGGGCGGCGAAGAGCCTTGATCCACCGGAACGAGGGCGCCCTTGACCTCGATGCTTTCGCGCCGCGCCAGCGCCGGGATCATGGTCAGCTCGATGGAGGTGGAGGACTCCGGCGATAGATCGAGATCGTTTTGCTGGATGGGTTCGAGGCCATCCTTGGCGGCGGTGAGCTGGTAGCGCGCGGGCTTCACGCCGGGGAATACGGCGCGGCCCTGCGCGTCGGTTTCGGCCGAAGCGATCACGGCCTGACCTGCTTTAATCTGGAGCCGCACGCCGCCCACCGGCTGCTTCGCCTGATTTACCACCAGAACTTCGAGGTCCGGCGCCGGTGCAGGCGAGGCGGCCAGCGCGGCAGCCTGGAGCAGCAGCAGCACCGCCATCCCCGGTCTGGGTCCGATTCGCGCGCCATCCATACCCTTCCGGTGACGTGACGCTTCGCAGTTCGGTTACTCGCGTCGCCCCTCAGGACATAGTCGAACGACTGGTTGAGCCACTCGATGGCAACAGCGATCCCGCGATGTGCATCATCTGCTGGCGAAGGCGGAGTTCAAGGTGGATTGGGAGGGGCGGACACGGCAGGGCGGGCCAGGCGCGGCTATGACGGAGCCGCTCGCGACCGCTGCAGGATGAATACCGTCAGATCGTCGGTCTTGCTGGAGCCGGCCAGAAAGATAGCCAGATCGGAGACGACCCGGCACGCCATTTCGCGCGGGGCCAAATCGCGGCACGGCGCCAGCATAT
>JADGNR010000146.1 GCA_017883415.1 Bryobacteraceae bacterium
CGCCGTCCACATATTCCAGGTCGGGCTCGTAGGATGCGTTCAGGTACTCTTCCACCGGCACCAGGGCCGAATGGGGCAGGGCTGCCATGTCCCAAGTCTACTCCTTGGGCGGAATCACCCGCCAAGTACAGGTACCAGACAGCTGCATCTGAAATTTGTTATACGTGGAGTGGGCTGCCCGTCTGAGCCGCGACCGTATGGGAGCGGTGGTCCCGTGTTTCGCGGAACAGGCTGCCATCTGCTTTGAAGGAGAATCGCCATGGGCATGACTCTTGCCGAGAAAATTCTGGCCCGCGCTTCCGGGCGCGATGTGGTCGCGCCGGACCAGATTGTGGTGGCGCGCGTGGACCTCGCCATGAGCCACGAAAACGCCGACCTGGTACGCAAGAGCTTCCTCGAAATCGGGGTGGCTCGCGTGTGGGACCCATCCAAGATCGTCATCATCTTCGACCACCGCATCCCCGCCGAAAGCGAGAAGACCGCCACCACGCACAAGGCCGTGCGCGAATTCGTCGCGGCGCAAGGAATCAAGAATTTCTACGACGTGGGGCGCGGCGGCATTTGTCACCAGGTGCTGCCCGAGAACGGCCATGTGCGTCCCGGCATGGTGCTGGTGGGGACGGACTCCCATACCACGACGCACGGCGCATTCGGTGCGTTCGCCACCGGCATCGGCGCCACGGAAATGGCCGGCGTCTGGACGGAAGGCACGCTGTGGTTTAAGGTGCCGTCGACTTTGCGCGTCGAAGTGACCGGCGAATTCCGGCCGTGGATCTGCGCCAAGGACCTGATCCTCCGCGTGATCGGCATGCTGGGCGCGGCCGGCGCCGACTACCAGGCGGTGGAATTCGACGGCCCCGCCATACGAAATATGACCGTGGCCTCGCGCATGGTGCTGACCAACCTGTCCATGGAGATGGGCGCCAAGGTGGCCTTCACGCCCGTGGACGAAACCCTGCTGGACTATCTGCGCCCGCGCACCACGGAGAAACTGGAGACGATCGGCCCCGACCCCGACGCGCGCTACCAGCGCGTCATCCACCTCAGTGCCGGCGAAGACCTGTGGGAGCCGCAGATCGCCTGCCCGCACGCCGTGGACAACGTCAAGCCGCTCTCGGAGCTGGGCGAGGTGCCGGTGGACCAGGCGGTGCTCGGCTCCTGCACCAACGGACGGCTCGAAGATCTGGAGATCGCGGCGCGCATCCTGGCCGGCCGCACGGTGCACCCGCACACGCGCCTGATCGTGATTCCCGCGTCGCAGCAGATTTACCGCTCCGCCCTGCGCCTGGGCTATCTGGACGCGCTGGTGGCCGCCGGCGCCATGGTCAACGCGCCGGGGTGCGGCCCGTGCGTGGGAGTGCACCAGGGAATTCTGGCCGCCGGCGAAACCTGCGTCTCTTCCACCAACCGTAATTTTCTCGGTCGTATGGGCAGCAAGGATTCACGCGTGTATCTGGCCAGCCCGGCGGTAGTCGCGGCCTCGGCCGTAGCGGGCAAGCTGGCGCATCCCGAATCGATCGTCAAGGAGGTTCCATGTCTGGTGGAAGTGTGAAGCTGCGCGGCCGGGTGACGGCCGTCCTGGGCGACAACGTCGACACCGATCTCATCTATCCCGGCCGGTACTTGAATGTGACCGACCGCGAAAAGACCGCCGAGCATCTTTTCGAGCTGGCTTACCCGGACATCCGCACGGCCATGCAGCCCGGCGATTTCATCGTGGCCGCCAAGAACTTCGGATGCGGGTCGAGCCGCGAGCAGGCTGCCGCCGCGCTGAAGTTCGCGGGCGCCGGAGCGGTGATCGCCGCCTCCTTCGCACGCATCTTTTTCCGCAACGCGATCAACCTGGGGCTGCCCGCGGTGGTCGCTCCGGAGGCGAGCGTCGCGTGCGCCGCCGGCGATGAACTCGAAATCGATCTCGCCGCGGGCGAAATTCGCAATTTGACGCGGGACCGACTGGTTCAGGCCGCCGCGCTCGACCCGCGCGCCGTCGAGTTGCTGGCCGCCGGGGGCCTGGTTCCGTATTTGAAGAGGAAACATGCCGCGTAGCTGGGTTCCCGCGGACCGCTTGCTCCCGCGCGCGGCTCTGATCGGAGCCGCGACCGTACGGGAGCGGTGGTCAACCCAAGGAGGAGTTTATGCGTAAATATCGTGTGGCCTGGCTGCCCGGCGACGGCGTGGGCCCGGAAGTGTGCCGCGCCGCCCGCCTGGTGCTCGATGCCGCCGGCTTCGAGGCCGAATACCTGCACGGCGATATCGGCTGGGAGTTCTGGCAGAAGGAGGGCGATGCCCTGCCGCAGCGCACGCTCGATCTGCTGCGCTCGACCGATTGCGCCTTCTTCGGCGCCATCACCTCCAAGCCCGCAAAGGAAGCGGTCCGCGAGCTCGCTCCCGAGCTCCGGGACAAGGGGTTGTCGTACCGCAGCCCCATTGTCCGCATGCGCCAGTTGCTCGATCTCTACATCTGCCTGCGCCCCTGCCGGGCGTTTCCCGGAAACCCGCTGAACTACCGCGAGAATCTCGATCTCGTGGTCTTCCGCGAGAACACCGAGGGCATGTATATCGGCGTCGAGTTCCCCAAGATCCCGGAGAGCTTCCGCGCCGAGCCTTCCATGGCGCGCCTCCCCGCCGATGCCGCCATTTCCATCCGCAGCGTCACGCCCGGGGCCTCGCGCCGCATCGTCGAGGCGGCCTTTGAGTACGCCGTGAAGCACGGGCGTTCGAAGGTCACGGCGGTGCACAAAGCCAACGTGCTGCGCGCCACCGACGGCGTTTTTCTGGAGGCTGCCAAAGAGGTGGCCGTCCGCTATCCGCAGATCGAGTTCGACACCGCCAACGTGGACGCCATGGGCATGTGGCTGATCAAGAACCCGCAAAATTACGGCGTGATCGTCACCACCAACCTGTTCGGCGATATTCTGTCGGACTTGTGCGCGCAGTTGATCGGCGGGATGGGCTTCGCCTACAGCGGCAACATCGGCGAGAAGTACGCCGTCTTCGAGCCCACGCACGGCTCGGCGCCCAAATACACCGGGCTCGACAAGGTGAACCCGCTGGCTTCCATCCTGGCCGCCAAGATGATGGTGGAGTGGCTGGGCGAGAAGGAGATTGCCGCCGACATCGACCAGGCCGTTGCCGCCGTCATCGAACGCGGCGCGGTACGAACTTACGATATGGGAGGCTCGGCTAGGGGCATGGAAATTGCCCGCGCGGTGGCCGCGTCGCTGCGCTTCGCTCCTGTTGTGAGGTGAAACATTATGCTGCAAATGCACACCAGTCACCGGTTGGACCAGATCGCCATGGGGCTGCCGCAAGCCGTGGAACGGCACGGCGGCAGCATTCTCTCCGCCATCCATTTCTGCCGGGCTCTCCCGGCCGGGACCCAATCCACCGTGTTCACGGTGTGCCTGGCGGAGCAGTACACGCACCTGTTAAGCCGCGATATCCGGTTCGCGGCCTTCTTGCCGGCGCGCATCGCGGCTTGTGAGCACGCAGGCAGCGTGACCCTGGAGGCGCTCTCCCCCAGGGAGATCTGCCGCATCCTCCACCGGCCCGATCTGGAGCCGCAGGCGGCGGCCCTGGAAGACACGCTGCGCGCCATCATGGAGGATGCCGCCAAGCCCCATGCGCACGCCGCGGCGGCGGGTTCGCCGAATTGCCGCGCCACCGAAGACCAGGTGAACATGCGCGCCGCGCTACCGCAACGCATCGATGCGCACGGCACCAAGGTCGAGGAACTGGCGGGCACCGGCTGCCACGATTCGCAAGGGGGCTAAGGCTCTGTCCCGCGTGAACTTTGTCCGTGGATTGCAGTGTGTCTGCTGCGGCGCCACGTATCCGGCGCGCACCGCGTTTACCTGCCCCGCCTGCGGCATCACCGGGATTCTCGATGTGAAGTACGACTACCCGGCCATTGCGCGCCACCTGACGCGGCGCGTTCTGGCGCAGAGGCCGGAGCGGAGCCACTGGCGGTATCGGGAACTGCTGCCCATCCGGGCGGGCGCACGCGTGCCGGACCTGGCCGTGGGGTGGACGCCGCTCACGCCCGCCAAGGCGCTGGCCCGCCACGTGGGCGTGAACACGCTTTACCTGAAGGATGACGGGCGCAACCCCTCGGCTTCGCTCAAGGATCGCGCCAGTTCCATCGGCGTGGTGAAGGCGCGCGAGAAAGGGCTCTCCATCGTCGCCTGCGCGAGCACCGGCAATGCCGCGTCGTCGCTGGCCGGCATGGCGGCATCGTTCGGTCTGCGGAGCGTCATCTTCGTGCCGGAGCGCGCGCCCGAGCCCAAAATCACGCAACTGCTGATTTTTGGCGCGACCGTGCTGCGCGTGCGGGGCGGGTATGAGCAGGCCTTCCAGTTGTGCCAGCAGTCCTGCGAGCGGTGGGGCTGGTACAACCGCAATAGCGGCATCAACCCCTACCTGGTGGAAGGCAAGAAGACCGCCGGCCTGGAGATCTGCGAGCAGCTTGCCTGGAAGCCGCCCGACTGGGTGGCGGTCTCCGTGGGCGATGGCTGCACCGTGGCCGGCATCTGGAAGGGCTTCCGCGAGATGAAGACCCTGGGGTTGATCGCGCGCACGCCCAAAATGCTGGGGGTGCAAGCCGCGGGCGCCGCTCCGGTGACGGCGGCTTTTCTCAGCGGTAAGGAGCTCGAGCCCATCGAGCCCGAGACCATCGCCGACAGCATCGCCGTCGGCGTGCCGCGCAACTGGCGGAAAGCGATCGCGGCCATTCGCGAATCCGGGGGCGCCATGATCAATGTCACGGACGATGAGATTCTGGACGCCATGCGCTACACCGGACGCCTGGCCGGAGTCTTCGCCGAACCGGCGGCGGCGACCGCGGTGGCCGGCATCCGCCGCGCGGCGGCCGAAGGCGTCATCCCCAAACGCGCCACCGCGCTCGCCATGATTACCGGCAACGGATTGAAGGACACGCGCTCCGCCCGCACCGCCGTGGGCGACCCCTGCGATATCGCCCCCGATGGCGCCGGATTGGAAGCTATCCTGGAATTACGCGGATTGATCGAACGATGACTGGCGGCGGTTCCCTGCTGATTCGCGATATCCATACGCTCGCCACTATGGACGCGCGGAACACGGTCCTCCACGGGGCATTTATTTACGTGGAAGACGGGGCCATTCGCCGCATGGGCACGCGCCTGCCAAAGACGCTGCGGCCGGAGCGGACCCTGTGCGCGCCGTACTCCATCGCCATTCCGGGGCTGGTGAACACCCACCATCATCTCTATCAGACGCTCACGCGGGCCCTTCCGGCGGCCGCCAATGTGGAGCTGTTCGATTGGCTGCGCACGCTCTATCCGCTGTGGGCGCGCCTGGATGAAGAAGCCCTGCACACGGCCGCGCTGGTGGGCATGGCTGAGCTGATGCTTTCCGGGTGCACCACGACCACGGACCACCATTATGTCTTTCCGCGCGGCCGGGAAAAGATGATCGATGCCGAGATCCAGGCGGCGCGCCGCATCGGGATTCGCTTCCACCCCACGCGCGGGAGCATGAGCGTGGGCCAAAGCCGGGGCGGACTGCCGCCCGATTCGGTGGTGCAGGACGAAGAAGAGATCCTGGCCGATAGCGAGCGGCTGATCCGGAAATATCACGATCCGTCGCCCGGCGCCATGCTGCGCATCGCGCTTGCGCCCTGTTCCCCCTTTTCCGTCTCCCCGGAGCTGATGCGCGCCACCGCGGAACTGGCCGCGCGGCATGGCGTCCGGCTGCACACCCACCTGGCCGAAACCCGCGATGAAGAGGCGTACTGCGTACGGTGTTTCGGCCGCCGCCCGCTCGATCTCCTCAGCGACGTGGGATGGATGAGCGACGGTACGTGGCTGGCGCACGGCATCTGGTTCAACCGCCGCGAGGTGGCGCGGCTGGGGCGCGCGCGCGTAGGCATCGCGCATTGTCCCACTTCCAATATGCGCTTGGGTTCGGGCACCGCGCCCGCGCTCGCGCTCCGCCGCGCCGGCAGCCCGGTGGGCCTGGGCGTGGATGGCAGCGCCTCCAACGACAGTTCGCACATGTTGGCCGAAGCGCGCCAGGCCCTGCTCTTAAATCGCCTGACGCATGGCGCCGCCGCGCTCCACGTCGAAGAAGCGCTGCGCATGGCCACGGTCGAGGGCGCGCGCTGCCTGGGCCGCGACGATATCGGCGCGCTCGCGCCCGGCAAGCGCGCCGACATTGCGCTGTTCGATCTCCGCGCGGCCGGCTACAGCGGCGCCGCGGACGCAGTGTCCGCCCTGCTGCTGTGCGCCCCGGCGCGAGTCGACACGCTGGTGGTGGAAGGACGCGTCGTAGTGGAGAGCGGCCAACTCCGCACCCTGCGCCTGGAGCCGGTCCTGAAGAGCCATCGCCAGATGGCCGCCCGGCTGGTGAAGGCGAAGCCGTTGTTCTGAAAGCGAATGGGGCAAAAAGGCCGCTTGCGCCCACGGCGTGCCGTTGCGGCCCGGGCAACCCGAATCCTTCCATTCCCATGTAACGTTTCGGTACTTCGTCGACACTATTGATCGGACGGCGACTCGATGGTTAGCGACGTTGTTCGTATCGACGGGAGGTGTTTTATGAAGAAGACGATAGCCGGCGTTGCATTAGCCACGCTGCTGTTTATGGCAGGCTGCTGCAACCCTGCCAACATCGGTTCTCAACCGGTTACTTTGGATGCCCAGCAAACCGGAATGTGGTGTTGGGCGGCGAGCGGCAAGATGACGATGGACTTCCTGCATCCTGCTTCCAACGTGCAGGAGTGCGATGAGGCAAACAAGAGGTTCGGCCGTACGGACTGCTGCCACGCATCCGTTCCGGGCGCCTGCGTGAACGGGGGTTGGCCGGAGTACGAGAAATACAACTTCACATCCAGCCAGACTTCGGAGAGCCCCATGTCCTGGGCCGATCTGCAGAGCCAGATCTATTGCTCGCGGAAGCCGGTCGCTTTCTCCTGGCACTGGAACACCGGCGGAGGCCACATGATGGTCGCGACCGGGTATGTCACTATCGACGGCACGAACTATGTTTCCGTCAACAACCCGCTGCCTGTGAACTCCTCGGTAAGTGGCGGCGGCACTCAGGAGATTTATACCTACGATAAGTACGTGGGCGGACCCAGTTACGATCACACGCACTGGAACGACTATTACAACATCACCTATACTGGAGGCAATTGAGATGCGGTGCAAACATTGGATCTTCATTTTGGGCGCGTCGATCCTGGTAGCCGGCTGCGCGCAGAAACGCGAAGGCAACGCGCCATCCCCCGTGGGCGATGCCCAACAGGCCGCGTCGAATGCGCTCGCGACCCTGCAAAAGCTGGTCACGGAGCAGAACTACAAATCGCTCGGTTTCAGCTCAGTGGACGAAGTGAAGAGCGCGGCGCTGGCCGCGCCCTTAGCGATGTTCAACATCGGTCTGGATCGGCTCAAGAGCTATCAGGCCGGTCAGGATGCGAACGCGTTGCTCACGGCCAGTTCGGAAACCATTTACCCGGTGACGGCGGGCGGCCAGGTACGTTCGTCGGTGACTGTGGTCAAAAAGGAGGGCGGTTATACCACGGCCAGCTTCGGAAACGCCGAAGTCGTCAAGGGTTTATCCCGCTACCGGAGCGAGAACCTGCCCAACGCATTTGCCGTTCGCGTCCCGGCGTTGAGCTTGTACTTTCTTGGGAACCGCATTGAGAACCGGCTGATGCTGACTCCCATTGCCGAGGACAGCCGGATTCCCTTCCGCGTCGGCTTGGCCGTACCCGCAGAAGAAGTGCTGAAGGCGATCGTCCCCCTAGCTCAGGCGTACAACGGCCTGCCCATGTAACCGCTCTGGCGGCACGCTGTGCCGCGCCGGCAACTTACGATGGCGCCTGGGAGCTTGCGTTTGTGGGGCAGGCGCTATCGCGGGCGCCGGTCGCGGTCAGCTTCGCAGGGCCCGCATGGGGTCGATCCGGGTGGCCCGGAACGCGGGCAGCCACGCCGCCACGAATGCCACCGCGGAGAGGAACAGCCAGGCCAGCACAAAGGTCGCCGGATCGGCCGCGTCCACACGAAACAGCATGCCCGCCACGAGGCGGGTGACCGCGAAGGCGGCCGCTGTGCCCAAGGCCATACCGGCCACCGCCAGCGCCATTCCCTGCCCTACCACCATGACGATCACGTTGCGGGGCCGGGCGCCCATGGCCATGCGGATGCCGATTTCGGGGATGCGGCGGCTCACGGCGTAGGACATCACGCTGTACAGGCCCAACGCCGCCAGCAGCAGGCACATGAGGCCCAGCGCTCCCATCAGGTTGGCGGCCACCTTCTGTCCGAAAGTCGCCAGCGAAGTGTATTCGTCCAGGGGAACGGCGTGGAACGCCGCCGCGTTGGGGTCGGTCTCGGCCACCGCGCGGCGCAGAATCGGGATGGCCTGCGCCGGCTGGCCGGTGGTCCGCACCAGAAAATACAGCTCCGGGCTCACATGATAAAACTGCTGAAACGCCAGGTAGAAATGCGGCGTGGGCGCTTCGGCGGGGCTGTAATACTTGCTGTCCCGGGAGAGGCCCACCACGGTCGCCCACTTGCCGGCGGCGCGCACTTTTCGCCCCACCGGATTCCGCCCGCCGAAGTACCGCTGGGCAAACGCCTGGTTGACGATCATCACCGGCTCGCCCGCCCGCTCGTCGCGGGCCGTGAAATCGCGGCCCTCCAGGATGGGAATCCGCATGGTGGCAAAGTAGTCCGGCGCCACCAGCGCGCGGTTGACGGCCGGAGACTCTCCCACGGCCGGCGTGTATCCGTCCACGCTCACGTAGTAATAAGGACCGGCCGTGACGCTGAGCGGCACGAAATCGGTATAGGTGACCGCCTCCACCCCGGGAGCGGCGATCATCCGCTCCTTCAGCCGCACAGCGAACTGCTCGATCTGGTCGCCCGTATAGCCCGCGGTTTCGATGAAAAACCGTCCGAACAGAACGTGGCTGGCCTCGAATCCCGGATGGATCGCGCGGATATTGCGGAAGCTCCGCACGAATAGGCCGGCGCCTACAAGAGCGACGGTGGCCAGTGCCACCTCGGCGATTACGAGCAAGCTTCGCATACGGCGCGAAGCGGCGCTGGCCGAGTCACTGCGGCCGCCTTCCTTCAGAACTTCGTTCAGGTTGGAGCGAAACACGAATAGCGCCGGCGAGATTCCCGAGACCAATGCCGCCGCCAGGCAAGCCAGGGCCGTAAACGCCAGAATGCGGCCGTTCAAAGCGTACGACGCGCTAATCGGGAAGCCGATGCTCGGCACCAGGGCGAGCAGCGACCCCTGCATCCACGCCAGCATCAGCAAGCCCGCGACGGCCCCGCCCAGGGCCAGCACCAGCGTCTCGGTGAGCACCTGGAATGCGACGCGCGCACGGCCCGCGCCCAGGGCGAAGCGAATCCCGAACTCTCTCTGCCGCCCCACCGAGCGGGCCAGCAGGAGATTGGCTACGTTCGCGCAGACAATCAGGAGCACCACGAAGGAGACCGCCAGAAGGATGGCCAGCGGCGCGCGCAGAAACTCATTGACGCCGTTGTGCTCTTCCCAGGTGGGCAGGACGGTGGCGCCCACTCCGCGATTGGTCTTCGGATTGGCGGCGGCGAGCGAGACCGCGAGCGCCATCGCTTCGGCGCGGGCCCGCTCGATCGGGACGCCGGCCCGGAGCCGGCCTATCGCCGCCAACATGCCGCGGTTGTCGCGGTCGGCGAAAGTGGACTCGGGCAGCAATCCGAGGGTCGCGCCCATGGTGACGGGCACCCACAAATCGTACTGCATCACGGCCGAGGAGCCGCGGAACACGGCCGGCACTACGCCTGCAATGGTCAGGGAATGCCGGTTGACACGCAGGGTCTTCCCCGCGATGGCGGGGTCGGAGTGGAAGTAGCCGCTCCACAACCGGGCACTGATCACCGCCACGGGGTAAGCGCCCCGGCCGTCGCCGGCTTCCTCATGGGTGAAGACACGTCCCAGCAGGGGTTTGACCCCCATCACTTCGAAGTAGTTGCCGGAGACCAGCTCTCCCCACGCCAGCCGCGCCGGCTGCGCATCGCCCAGGGTGAAGGCGCATTGGCGATGCACCGCCAGCCCGGAGAGCCCTTGCAGGCGATCGCGGTAGTCGCGGTAGTCCGGCCAGGAAATGCTGGTGCCGCCGTTGGGCGCGCCCGCCGTGATCATCTCCATGGAGACCAGATCCTCACTGCGGCTGGTGCCGGGATAAGGATGCAGCAGCATGGCATCGATCCAGGAAAATACCGTGGTGGTGCTGGCGATCCCCAGTCCCAGGGTCAACACGGCGACGGAGGCAAACGCGGGGCTGCCGGAGAGCACCCGAAGCCCGAATCGAACGTCCTGTATGAGGTGGCGCATGGCGTATTGCATAGTGCAATTCCCGTGCAAGGGCAACTGATTGACTCCAGGGCGCGTCTTGCCCCGAGCCTGAGCGCTTTTGGCACCTTATTGTCCGATATTGGGAACGGCGCGTCAACCTCAGGCCGGCAGTGCTTCGAATGTGAGTCGCAAAAACGCCCGCGGCTGAAACTCGAATCGGACCGGCACGATCGAGCCGGGCGAGCTGTCCGTCCACAAACGGAACGCCGTTTGATCCCGCGTGCGCTGGTTCCGGATCTTGCCCCGAACCGCCAGCGGGCTCCCTGGAGGTTCGCTTTTGGGCGATGTTTCGAGCTCCAGCAGATACTCCTGCTCGTTGTAAACATACCGGCCGGCCGCACGCCTGGCCCGTTGCTTCAATAGAGTGGCCAATTGGAGGAGAAAGGTCGGCGGCGCATGGTCGAGCGAGGGCCAGGAGGTTTCGCGCCATCGGACGTTGGCCTGAAACGTGGACTGAGCCTGGTCGATCAAGCCATGGTCGGACCAGCTGGCATCGGCGGCGAACTCGAAATGGGTGATGGCGCTCCGGCTGTGGCCGGCGGTATTGCGGCCATTCACCGCACTGTACAGATTTCGGCCGGACTGCGGGGCGGCAATCGACTTCCGGGCGTGTTCCAGGCTCTCTTCGGGTGATGACGTCAGCACCCCGAAGTATTCCACTTCAACCGGAGCGGGCTCCGGCCCCAGGGCCACTTCCCGAATCCAACCAAGCCGTTTGAACCCATGGGCGCGTTTGGGGTCCGAGCCGGCCGCGAAGAAAAGCGTGCGCCGCATTTCCGCGCCTTCGCCGGTCTCCTCGACCGAAACCTGGCCTCCTCCGACTCCGGCGAGCCGGTAAATTGGAATCCCGAACAGCAGAATCACCGCGTCGGCGCGATACCGCCGGACCGTGGTCCGCGAGGCGGATGCCACCGCGTTTCCGCCGGGAGCGGTTTGCGGCGACGTGATCGGCGGGCAGGCCGCCGCCCAATTGCCGATGCGCTCGGGCCGAAAAAGCTGTGTCAGAATGAAACCCGCAAATCCGCGCCTGGAGTATCCCCCCATTGGCCGTCTCGCTAATCCCGTCACCATTAGTATGAACCGTTCGGCGGCATGGTGGGCGACGGGGAGTCGGCGAACGATCACACCCTGACCGGTGGGAAGAGACAGGACTTCGGCTCCTCGGGCCCGCGCGGCGGCGCCGAGAAAAGCCGATTTGGATTTCTCCGCGGCTCGGCGTCTTGGCGGTTATTGCAATCAGCGGAATCGCACGCTGAATTCGGCGGAGATCTGAAACCAGCGGTCGCGTGCGACGAAACCGTTGGCGAGGAACCATCGAGGCGCCGCCCCCAGCCAAAAGTGCCGGGAGCGGTCCAGGGCCACCGCTGCCGACCCTACAAAATATCCACCCCACGCGGTGCGGCTATCCGCCGTGCCCCCTTGTGGAAAGGCGTTCCCGAGGGTGTGTTTCTCATAGAGTCCGCCTCCGCCAGCGGAGAACTCGATGCGGCCTCTCGCGAGCGGTGCGATGAAACGCACCCCGAACGGAACCCAGAAGAAGTGGTCGTTGATGTCCACGCAGCCGTTATGGGAGCAGATGTCACCTGTGGGGTCCAATGCCGTAAACAGGCCGGCTTCCGCCTCCACGTATTTGTGAACGCGATACCCATAGGACAGGCCCAACCCAGTGGCCGATTCCGGCTCGGAGGAGAAGCCGATATCGCGGGACCAGCCGCCGCTGAAAGTAAGCCGGCTGCCAGGCGTCGATTGCGCCGCGGCGCAGGACGCGATTAGGACGAAGGGAATCAATATACGCATATCTCTAAGACCCGCGAAGAGGGCGTTTCCGCTACTCCCACCCTAGATGGCTATCGGCGCGCACGCAAGCGTGGCGCCCGCAACGGTGACGGACCTGAAAGGCCGCTCCATCGACGGCCTGGAAGCCTCGGACTTCTGAACACAGGTGTTGCTCCCATCGCACTGGTGGTCGCCGTGCAGTCCTCGGGTATTTCGGCTGCGGTCCTCGAGAAGGCACGCAAGTTCGGAGCGATGATCCAGGCGCTGATTACCGGCGATCGCGGCTGCGCGGGCGTCGTGTCCTTCGCGGAGCGCGTGGAATGGCGCGAAGAGTGCACGAAGGACCAGGAAGCGATCGCTCGCGCGTTCCACGTACTTCGGCCCGTGCGCAGCGAGAC
>JADGNR010000441.1 GCA_017883415.1 Bryobacteraceae bacterium
CCCGCGCCGCGTCCCATCCGCCAGGGGTTTGAGTTCCGCGATGTCAGTTTCGCCTATCCGGGCTCCGAACGCCTGGTAGTGCAGAACATTAGCTTTTCCTTGCATCGTGGTGAAAAATTGGCGCTAATCGGCGAGAATGGCGCCGGCAAGACTACCCTGGTGAAGCTCCTCGCCCGCCTCTACGACCCCACCGGCGGACGCATCCTGCTCGATGGCATCGACCTGCGCGAATACGATATCGACAGCCTCCGCCGTGAGATCGGCGTCATCTTCCAGGACTACATGCGCTACGACATGCTGGTCCGCGAGAACATTGGCTTTGGCAAGATCGAATCGCTCGCCGATCAGGCGCGGCTGGAATCCGCCGCCTCGAAAAGCCTCGCAAAAAAGGTGATCGACCGGCTGCCGAACGGCTACGATCAGATGGTGGGCAGGAGATTCGAAGGCGGCGTCGACCTTTCCGGCGGCGAGTGGCAGAAGTTCGCCCTGGCGCGGGCCTTCATGCGCGACGCCCAGGTGCTGATCCTCGACGAACCCACGGCCACGCTCGACGCCCGCGCCGAGTACGAAGTGTTCCAGCGCTTCGCCGATCTCACGCGCGAGCGCATCGCCGTGCTGATCTCGCACCGGTTTTCCACGGTGCGCATGGCCGACCGTATCCTGGTCCTGGCCGGCGGCGCCATTCGGGAGCAGGGCACGCACCAGCAGCTCCTGGCCCTCGGCGGCCGCTACGCCGGCCTGTTCGAACTGCAAGCGGCGGGTTACCGATGAGGCAAAAGCCGAGAAGAATTTGCCTGCCGCGGGCAGCACCAAAGTGGGGCAGGCGCTTCCGCCTGCCAGGCCCGTTTACCGGCGATTTTTTCTCATGTTCGCAGAAAGCGGAAAGAAGCGAATGACCGATCAGAAGCTGCAAGTAATCCCCCTGGGCGGGCTGGGCGAGTTTGGCATGAACATGATGGCCATCCGCTACGCCAACGACATCATCATCGTCGACTGCGGCATGATGTTCCCCGAGGCCGAGCTGCTGGGCGTCGACCTGGTCATGCCCGACCTGACGTTCCTCAAGGAGAACCAGGCGCAGATCCGCGCCGTCGTCCTCACCCACGGCCATGAGGACCACATCGGCGCCGTGCCCTATTTCCTCACCGAAATCGACGTGCCCGTGTACGGCACCGATTTCACGCTCGCGCTGGTGGACCGCCGGCTGGAGGAGTACGACCTCGAGCAGGAGCCGCGCTTCATCAAGGTCAAGCCCAAACAGGTGGTCGATATCGGCCCGTTCAAGGTCGAGTTCATTCACGTGACGCACTCCATCGTGAGCAGCGTGGCGCTGGCCATCACCACCCCGCTCGGCGTCATCATCCATACCGGCGATTTCAAGGTGGACCCTACTCCCACCGACAACGAGCTGTTCGACCTGCACACCCTGGCCGATTACGGCAAGCGCGGCGTGCTCCTGCTGCTCTCCGATTCCACCAACTCCGATCGCCCCGGCTACACCGAATCGGAACGCGCCGTGCGCCCGCGCATGGAGGAGATTTTCAACCGCTCGGAGCGGCGCGTGCTGGTCTCCTGCTTCAGCTCGTCCATTCACCGCATCCAACTGGTGCTCGACCTGGCGCAGGAGTACGGCCGCCGCGTGTCGGTCATCGGGCGCAGCATGGTGTCGGTCACCGAGATCGCCCACTCGCTCGGCCTGCTCGAGATCCCCGACGGCATCCTGCTCCGCCCGCAGGACGCCATGAACCTGCCGCCGGATAAGGTGGCCTTCCTGATTTCCGGCACGCAGGGCGAGCCCATGAGCGCGCTGGCGCGCGTGGCCGTGGATAACCACAAGCATGTTTCGGTGGAAAAGGGCGACACCGTGGTGCTCAGCTCGCGCATCATTCCGGGCAACGAAAAAGCCATCTTCCGCATGATCGACCACATGGCGCGGCGCGGCGCCGACGTGCTCTACGGCACCATGAATCCGCCCCTGCACGTCTCCGGGCACGCCAGCGTGGAGGAGATGAAGCTGGTGCTCAACCTGGTGCGCCCGCGCTACTTCGTCCCCATCCACGGCGAGTTCCGCCAGTTGGCCAAGCACGCCCGCCTGGCCGAGCACCTGCGCTTCGCCGGGTTGGAGGAGAGCTTCGTCATGGAATCGGGCGACATCCTGGAGATCGACCACCACGGCGCGCGCCGGGCCGGCCGCGTGGCCGTGGGCCGCGTGTGCATCGATTCCGGCTCGATCGACGACGTGGTCCAGGAGGTAGTGATTCGCGATCGCCGCCATCTCTCCGAAGACGGCATCGTGCTGCCCATCATCGCCATCAACCGCCACACCGGCCGCATCGAGAGCCTCCCGGAGATCGTGAGCCGCGGCTTCGCCCTGGCCGCCGAAGACGGTTCCGAGTTCATGCAGAACGCGCGCCAGGTGGTGGCCAAAACGCTGGAGGGCTCCAACCAGGAGGAGAAGACCGATTGGGGCGTCATGAAGGAGAAGATCCGCGCCGACCTGAAGCGCTACATCGTCAAGGAGACGGCGCGGCGGCCGTTGATCATGCCGGTGATTTTGGAAGTGTAGCGGCAGGGCGGGGCAGTTGATGGCGGTAGAGCGACGCTTCACACAAGGCCGTATCCGGCCAATTACGAGGTCACCGTGGCGGCCGGATCGATCTGAGCTTTGTACGAGTGGCCGACCACTCGACCAGAAAGCAAACGCACGGCGACTTATTAACCCGTTGCGACGGCAGGCTCTGTCATGCGCCACCGGCGAAAAAGCGGAATACCCATCAGAATAATTGCCAATCCGATGGATGACCGAACCGGGCTGACCAGCCACAAATTCACAGCGATAGCGCTAGCCGCTGTGCCAAAAGCCAGTGGCGTCCATGGGTATCCCCAAACTCGAAACGGACGCGGCAACGTGGGCCTGATGACGCGCAGCCGGATGAGCGCAACCGCCGTCATCGCCAAGAACATCCAGGTTGCGAACATCGTGTAGGAATACAACTCCTGGTACGTCCCAGTCAACACCAGCAGGATTGCTACACACCCCTGAAACACCACAGCCCCGCTGGGAGTGTGAAACGTGGGTTGGATTCGCTTGGCAAAACTAAAGAAATTTCCGTCGCGCGCCATTGCGTACGGAACTCTGGGTCCAGTCAAGAAGCCAGCGTGAAGGGAGCCAAACGCCGAAACAATCATAGCTGTCGTGAACCATTTGGCGCCAGTGTCACCCACTAGCAGAGCCACAGCATCGGAAGCGACGTGCCGGGACTGCGCCACCTGAGAGAAGTTGAGCAGGTGAAAGTAAAACCAATTGATCAGGATGTACAGAGCGATCACTAGCGACGTTCCTAGGATCGCGGCTCTCGGAAGGTTCTTCCCCGGCTTCAGGATCTCGCCGCCAACCGAGCCCAAATTCTGAAACCCGTTGTAGGCCGCCATGACGGGCACAAGG
Source organism: Bryobacteraceae bacterium (assembly GCA_017883415.1). Lineage (GTDB taxonomy): Bacteria > Acidobacteriota > Terriglobia > Bryobacterales > Bryobacteraceae > JADGNR01. The sequence goes on from JADGNR010000441.1 coordinate 3,446, forward strand.
GCTGTCAGCAAGGCTACTAAAGGGCCGTGGGCAGGCGATGCGATGAAGGCTTGCTGAGGTGCACTCGGGCTTTTTGCAGCTAATCCCAAGACCAGGAGCGCGGCTACCGTCGCGACTTTCAGAGCAGTCAGAAACACCTGAAATCGGCCCACGGTGCGAACCCCCAAGTAGTTGAGGCCTGTAGCAACGGCAATCGCCGCCGCTGCCAATGGTTGTGCGGCAGTGAAAGTGAACTCGAACGGCTGAGATTCATAGGGCAGTCGAAGTTGCCAGGCAACTATCGGGGTGGTCACGGAGGGTGAAAGAAACGCCAAAAGGCGCAAAAGTCCGGCAGCGATCATGGCAGCCGAACCCGGTCTCATAATCATGGCGCTCGTCCAACCATACAGAAACCCACATATGGGACTCAACCCCCGGCTTAAGTAAATGTAGTCGCCACCAGCCTCCGGCATAGCGGCGCCCAGCTCTCCGTAGCAGAAAGCTCCTGCGAGCACCACCGCTCCGCCGATGGCCCAGGCCACCAGGACCTTGGTCAGAGAGCCGACTTCACGAGACATGTCGCTGGCAACCAGAAAAACGGACTGCCCAATCATCGCCCCAATGACGATCGCAGTGGCTGCCAACAGACTGAGACCGCGAATCAAACGAGCTGAGTTCCCGTCGTTGGCTGTCTCCCCATTCATATCGGGCCCCTCCGTATCCACGATTCTATCCTCCCCTAGGCTACACAACGTGGGAATGTGCGCTCAAGCGTCGCAGAGTGGCAGACATCCACCTTGCCTGCGTAGCCCCGGCCGCGGATCATGGGCGGATTACGCGCCACTCGGAGAGAGCCGTCCCGCGGCTGTCGCGCACCAATTAGCGCCCGAACGAAAACAGGGCATCATGATTGGCCAAAAGTTCTCTTGGGGGAAGCGGGAGCGCGGCCGGGAGCGGTTCACCAAATAGTTGATCGGCCCGGTATCGGCGATGATGAGCCGCACCGGTTAGAATCCTAATTGCTTCAGGGCGTCGCGATCCCGGTCAAAATCTTCCATGGTGTAGTCTTCATACACGTCATGGGATTTGAGGAACCCGTCGAGCCGGTACCTGGTTCCAAAACCTAACAACCGCCGCAATCGCCTTGGCCCTTTCGCTCGGCGCCGATCTACTGCTCATGGATGAACGCAAGGGCGTGAGTGTGGCTCGCGGCAAGGGGCTCCGTGTAACCGGCACGCTGGGGGTTCTCGATATTGCGGCGCAA
>JADGNR010000442.1 GCA_017883415.1 Bryobacteraceae bacterium
TAGGTGTACAGCGCGATCATGCACAGGAACGTGGCGCCCAGCCCGCCGAATACCACCTTGGCGCTGAGGTCGCGCTGCGTCCGCAACGTGGACTCGGCTTGCGCACCCGACTTCTTGAGGTCGGAAACGGCGCGCTTCATCCCGGTGGCCAGGCTGGCGCGCATCCGGAACAAGGTGTAGCACGCGCCCACCAACATGCCCCCCACCGCAATCGGCCGCACGATGAATTTCCACACCGCGGTGCTCAACCCGCCCCAGGACTCTTCGCCCGCTCCGGCCGGCAGCGTGGCCTGTAGCTGCGGCCCCAGGAAATAGATCAGCAGCGGCACCATCAGCCCCCAGGCGATCACCCCGCCCGCGAAATTCAGCGCCGCCAGTTTCGGCCCGATAATGTATCCCACGCCCAGATACGCCGGGCTCACTGCCGGAGCCGAAACGGTGCTGATGCCGCCCGCGCTCACCGCTAACGAATTCCCGCCCGCCCCCAGTCTTACTCTGGTAAGACCCAGGGTCCCGATGTGCACGATGAAGTCGCGGCTCTGGTCGTACAGTTTCAGCGCGCCCAGGAAATAGAGGCCCGCCCCGAACCCCATCGCCTTGAACAGCAGCGCCGCGGCTTTGCCGCCCTGCTGGCCCGCCTTGTGAATCTCCGAAGCGGCCACCGATTCCGGAAACGGCAGGTCCGGGTCCTCCACCATCACGCGGCGCAGCAGCGTGACGAACAGGATGCCCAGCACGCCTCCCACCACCATCAGGACAGTGGATTTCCAATACGCGTCGGCAAAACCAAACGACTTCCAGGCGCCCGATAATACAAATGCCGGAATGGTGAAGATCGCCCCGGCCGCCACCGATTCGCCGATCGAACCCACGGTTCGGGCGATATTCTCTTCCAGGATCGAGCCGCCCATCATGCGCAGCAGCGCCATGCCGATCACCGCGGCCGGGTACGTGGCGGCAATCGTCATGCCCGCTTTCAATCCCAGGTACGCGTTGGCAGCTCCCAGGATGGCCGTCATGACCAGGCCAATCAGGACCGCGCGGAACGTGAATTCCCGCATGTTGGTCTTGTCCGGCACGTAGGACCGGAATTGTTTATCCTTCACGGGCGTCATTGTAATCTCGACCTCACTTTTTCACTCAGCGCCTTGCCGTCCACCGTCGTTCCCTTTAGCTTAGCCTGAACCGCCTTCATCACCACGCCCATCTGTTTGAGCGCGGTCGCGCCGGTCTCGGCCATGGCTTCGGCGATGGCGGCGTCCACCTCGGCCTCGCTCGCCGCCGCGGGCAGGTACGATTCAATCAGCACGCGCTCGGCCTCTTCCTTCTCCGCCTGTTCGATGCGTCCCGCGCCGCGGAACGCCTCGGCGGCGTCGATGCGCTGCTTCACCAGCGACTTGAGCACCTGCATTTCGGCCGCTTCGTCGAGCGGCTTGGGCGAATCCGCCTTCAGCTTCATGAGCGCGGCCTTGATCATCCGCAGCGCGCTCAATCGCGCCTCGCTCCGGCTCTTCATGGCCGCAACCATGTCCTGTTGGACCCGATCGATAAGGGGCATGATCTGCCATTCTAGAGGACTATCCTGCCCGATGCACGTCCGGCATCCGTGCCGGTCGCGTCCCAGCCGGGAGACAATGAAGTCGTGCCCATTGTTCCGAAAGGCGTCGCGTACCCGGAAAAACTCGCCGCGGCCATAGCCGATGTCGAGCGATCGCTCGCGCCGGACGTGGTGCGCGTCCGCTATACCGTGGAAGACGAGCCAGCAGGCCACCGCGTCTTTACAAGGATAGACGCCCAGCGCCCCCGCCTCGCCCGCATCTTCGAACACAGAACCATGAGGACTGCTGCCACGCGCGCCCTCGCAACCAATCGGCACACTGCCGATTACGACACCGCCAAGAAGTGGTCGCGCAGTCAAGTTCTCACTCAGATCGATCTCGTGCAACAGGCATTCACGAGTTGGCGAACGATCCGCGGCCAGCGCATAGCGAACGATTTTCTTCTGTCACTGCTCGAACGAGAGCGACGATAGATGCCGGCGCGCATGCTATTCTAGAGGACTATCCTGCCAGATGCACATCCGTAAACAACGCTTATTGACTCCCGGCCCCACGCCCCTCTATCCGCCGGCCCTCCACGCCATGATGGCGTCGGACATACACCATCGCACCGAAGACTTCCGGCAAGTGTACCGCGCGTGCCTGGCGGACCTCAAAGAGGTGATGGGAACCGCCCACGACGTGCTGCTGTTCGCCGCCTCGGGCACCGGCGCCATGGATGCCGCGGTGTCGAACCTCTTCTCGCGCGGCGACAAAGTGGTGGTCTGCTCGGCCGGAAAATTCGGCGAGCGCTGGGCCGAAATCGCCAAGGCCTACGGTCTCGAAGCCGACGTGCTCACCGTGCCCTACGGCGAAGTGGTGACCCCGCGGCAGGTGGCCGAAGCGCTGGAGCGGCAACCGGCGGCGAAAGGCGTCTTCGTGCAGGCTTCGGAGACCTCCACCGGCGCGGCGCACGACGTGCAGGGGATGGCCGCCGCGGTGGCCCAAACCGGCGCCATCTTCGTGGTGGACGCCATCACCGGCCTCGGCACCATGCCCCTCGATATCGACCGGTGGGGCCTGGACGTGGTGATCGGCGGCTCGCAGAAGGCTTTCATGATCCCGCCCGGCCTGGCATTTATGTCGGTCAGCCCGAAGGCGTGGAAGCTCGCCGATTCGGCCACGCTGCCGCACTACTACTTCAACCTGAAGAAGGAAAAGAAGAGCGGAGACGCGGGCGAATCGAGCTGGACTCCGGCCACGGCGCTGGTCCTGGCCTTGGCCGAGGCGTTGCGCTACGTGAAGCGGCTGGGCATGGCCCGGCTCATCGAGAATGCGCAGCTCCTGGCCCTGGCCACGCGCGCCGCCGCCGCCAAACTGGGGCTCGAGCTGTTTGCGCCGGGTTCACCGGGCTCTTCGGTGACCGCCCTGAAAGCGCCCGCGGGCCTGGATTCGGGCGTCATCGTGAAGGAGTTCCGCAGCCGCTTCGGGGCCATCATCGCCAACGGGCAGGGGTCCATGAAGGGGAAGATTTTCCGCATCGCGCACCTCGGCTACTTCGATTTCGCGGACCTGTTCGCCACCATCGCCGCGCTCGAAATCATCCTCAATGCCAACGGCCACCCCGTCCCGTACGGAGCCGGCGTAGCCGCCGTCCAGGAGACGTGCGCGCACGCCATGGCGGCCCCCGCAGCCGTATGAATATCCTGATCGCCGAGCCGCTGGCCGCCGCGGGAATCGAGCTGTTCCAATCCCAACCCGGCTGGCATACCACGGTTTCCAACCCCAAGGAGTTCGCGCGGCACTTGCCCGACGCGGACGCGCTGCTGGTGCGCAGCGCCGTGCAGGTGGATCGTTCTGTACTGGAGAGGGCGCCCCGCCTCCGCGTGATCGGCCGCGCCGGCGTCGGCGTGGATAACGTGGACCTGGACGCCGCCACCGAGGCCGGCGTGCTGGTCATGAATACGCCCGGCGGCAACGCGATCTCCGTGGCCGAACACACGCTCGCCCTCATGCTGGCCATGGCGCGCCGCATCCCGCAGGCCAGCGCCTCCACGCGCTCCGGCAAGTGGGAGAAGAAGAAATTCCTGGGCAGCGAGCTGCGCGGCAAAACGCTCGGGATTATCGGCCTGGGCAGCATCGGCCGGGAAGTGGTGCGGCGCGCACGCGCCTTCGAGATGCGCGTGGTGGCGCACGATCCCTACGTGACCTCCAAGATCGCGCACGATCTGGGAGCGGAGCTGGTGGACCTGTCGAAGCTCTACGCGGAAAGCGACTACATCACGCTCCACGTCGCCGCCACCCCGGAAACCGAAGGCATGCTTTCCCACGAGGCCTTCGGGCGCATGAAGCCGGGGGTGCGCATCGTCAACTGCGCGCGCGGCGAGTTGGTGGATGCGCCGGCGCTCGCCGAAGCGATCGCCTCCGGCAAGGTGGCCGGCGCCGCGCTCGACGTCTTCGCGATTGAGCCGCCGCCCGCCGGCTTCCCGTTGTTCGCCACCGACAGCGTGATTGCCACGCCGCACATCGGCGGCTCCACCGAAGAGGCGCAGGAAATCGTCGGCGTGCGCATTGCCGAACAGGTGGTGGAATACCTGAAGCACGGTGTGGCCATCAACGCCGTGAACATGCCGGCCCTCACGCCGGAGCAGTACAGCGCGCTGCGGCCGTACGTCACCCTGGCCGAACGGCTGGGCACCTTCGCGGCGTACATCGCCTCGGGCAACCCGCACGCGGTGCGCCTGACGTACTGCGGCCAGATCGCCGACGGCAACACCAACCTGCTGCGCAGCGCCGGCCTGGCGGGCGTGCTGCGCCGCTCCACTTCGCAGAGGGTGAACCTGGTGAACGCCCTGCAGATCGCCGGGCAGCGCGGCTGGAACGTGGGGGAGGCTCACGAGAAACGCTCCGTGCACACCGATTCCATCCGCCTCGAGCTGGAGACGGACAAGGGCGTGACCACGGTGGAAGGCGCCGTCTTCCTGGAAAAGCCGCGCCTGATCCAAGTGGACGGCATCTATTGCGAAGCGGCGCTTTCCGGGTTTCTGATTCTGTTGAAGAACCGCGACGTCCCCGGCGTGATCGGCCACGTGGGAACGGTGCTGGGCCGCAACCGCATCAACATCGCGAACTTCGCGCTCGGCGGC
>JADGNR010000147.1 GCA_017883415.1 Bryobacteraceae bacterium
CACCGCGTCGCCATCGTAGAAGCGCACGCTCACCACGCGCTCGGAGATGGAGTGGCCATAGGCGCCGGCATTGCCGTAGACCGCCGCGCCCACCGAGCCCGGAATGCCGGCCAGCGTCTCCAGGCCCTGCAGGCCGCGCGCGATGGTGAAATCCACCAGGTCCTGGAGGACGGCGCCGGCCTCGGCGATGACCCGTCCGTTGGCCGCCAGCAGCCGGTCGGCGCGATACCGCAGCACGATGCCGCGGAAGCCGCGGTCGGAAACGATGAGATTGGTGCCATCGCCGATCACCACCGTGGCGATGCCGCTCGCGCGCGCCTCGGTGAGGGCCGCGATGAAGGCCTCGACGCTGCCCGTTTCGGCGTAGAGATCGGCCGGTCCCCCGATGCCGAAGCGCGTGTAGCGGGCCAGCGGCGCGCCCGGCAAAACGGTTAGATTAGGAATTCCGGCGAGACGCGCGTGCGTCTCTTCGGTCGTGGGCATTTACATTAATTATAAGGGAGGCGCCGAGTGGGTTCCGGATTTCCAGGCTTTCCGCAAGAGGGAATCGATTTCCTGCGCAAGCTGGCGCGCCACAACAGGCGCGAGTGGTTTCAGCCGCGCAAGCCGGTCTTCGAGGAGCAGGTGAAGACCCCCATGCGGCTGCTGGTGGAGAAGCTGAACGCCGCCATGATCGCCTTCGCCCCGGAATACGTCACCGATGCGGACAAGGCCATCTACCGGATCTACCGCGACACGCGGTTCAGCCAGGACAAGACGCCGTACAAGGACCACATCGCGGCCAGCTTTCACCGCCGCGGGCCGTGCCACGGGGACGCGGGCTATTATGTCGCGGTGTCGCACAAAGAGGTGGCCGTCGGCGGGGGCGTGTACATGCCCCAGCCCGACACGCTGCTCGAGATTCGCAATCGTATTGCCGAACGGCATGAGGAGCTGCGGACGATCCTACGGGCGCGGGCGGTGAAGCGGCTGCTGGGCGACCTGCAGGGGGAGCAGCTATCGCGCGTGCCCAAGGGATTCTGCGCGGACCACCCGGCGGCCGACCTGCTGCGCTTCAAACGGTTCATCCTCTATGTGGAGTTGCCGCCGGATCTGGCCACCACCCCGGCCTTGTACGGCGAAGTGTTGCAGCGCTTCCGGGCGATGCGGCCGTTTCTGGAGTTTCTGAACGGGCCGGCGGCGCGACGGCCGGCATCGACCGGCCTGAGCGTTTTCTGAAAGCGCGGAAAAGTGCCTTTCGAAAAGCGCCGGCGCGCGTCTAGATCCCATGAAGACCGGCGGTCCTAAGAAACGCCGGCGCGCCGGCAGAGGGGGGCAAGCCATGCTGCGACACATCGCTCTGGGCGCTTTGTGCGCGATTTTTTCCGGGTCCGCGGCCCGTTCCCAGCCGTCGCGGACGCTCTCGGTTCCCCCGGACTCCGCGCGTTGGGATTTGCAGGGGCAAGCCAAGGCGGCTGAATATCAAGGCCGCAAGTGCCTCTTCCTCGATGGGGGAGCAGCGGTTTTGAACGACTTTGAAATGCGCGACGGCGTTATCGATGTGGATGTCGCAACCCCCGCCAGCCGCGGGTTTTTCGGGATTCAGTTTCGGATCGCCAACGACGGCGCCAACGCCGAAGAGGTCTATCTCCGCCAGCACAAGTCCGGCTATCCCGACGCCATGCAGTATACGCCGGTTCTCAACAACGGCCGCAACTGGCAAATCTATAATGGGCCAGGCTTCACCGGTGCGGTCGATATCCCGAAAAATGTCTGGTTCCACCTGCGCCTGGAGGTGGTGGGCGCGCAGGCAAAGTTCTATGTCAAGGAGATGGACAAGCCCGCGCTGGTGATGCACGATCTGAAGAGCGGCGTTCAGAAAGGCCAGGTGGCCCTGTACGATCTGATCGGCGCGACCTATTTCTCGAATTTCGAAATCAGGACCACGCCCGATGCGGCCTGGGAGCGGCGCCTGCCGCCGATGCCACCGCACACACTGACCAAGTGGAGCCTGTCGCCTTCCTACGATGCCCTTGCACGGAATCTGGAGCGTCCGCTCGCGCCCTCCGAGAGCGAGGTCATCCGTTGGCAGGATGTGGAGGCGGAGCCGCCCGGCTTTGTGGTCGTCAATCGTTATCGCGAGAGCCCGCAGCTCAGGGTCTCGTTTGCGAACGACTTTTCGAAGCGCCTGGAGCCCCAGCCGGGAATGAAGGTCGTGTATGCGCGGACCAGCATCGATTCCGACCGCGACCAGGTCAAAGCGCTCTACCTCGGCTATAGCGACGACGTCAGCTTGTTTCTGAATGGCAAGATTCTCTACCGGGGCCGCAGCGCGCAGAATTTTCGCGACCCTGGGTTCCTCGGTATCGTCAACCCGGAAAACGATGCCGTCTATCTTCCGTTGAAGAAGGGCCGCAACGAACTGATGCTGGCGGTGAGTGAACTCGGTGGCGGATGGGGATTCATCTGCCGCTTGGAGAACGTGGAAAATTAGACCGGCTCCGGCCTGCCCGGAGCCGCGTGCGGCGCCGCGCCATCATTTCTTCTCGGGGATGGTCCAGAGGTAGATCGTGCGGCCGTCCACGGTCTCTTCCTTGTCGGGCTTCCAGTCGTCCATGCTGAAGCTGTGCGAGACCACGCGGGTGCCGGGCTTGAGATCCTTCAGCAGCTTCGGCCGCAGGCGGAGGTTGATGTTGGGCAGCAGGTAGAGCATGACCACGCTGGCGTTGTGGATATCGGCGTCGAACAGATCGTTTTCTTCGAACTTCACCAGCGCTTCCACGTGCGCCCGGCGGGCGTTGTCGCGGGCTTCCTGGATGCGTTCGGGATTGATGTCGATGCCCACCCCGTGCGCGCCGTACTCCTTGGCGGCGGCGATGACAATGCGCCCGTCGCCGCACCCGAGGTCATAGACGTTGTCGCTCTTCTTGACGTCGGCCAGCTTGAGCATCCCGTCGACCACGGGATTCGGCGTGGGAACATAGGGGACATCCGGAGGACGCTTGGGCTGGCCGCTCTGGGCGGCGGCGCAGGAGACGACGAGCAGGGCGGCGGCTAGGTGACGGAATCGCATGGTGCCTCCAGTTGATGAGGTTAGCGCATTCGGCCGCCGGAGGCCAGATCGGCGGCCGCGGACGAAGCCTCCCCGCCCGGCGACCCTCAGCGCGGCAGGCGCACGCGGACGGCGAAGGCCGCCTTCGGGGAGATGGATGCCGCGGGCACTGCCGGCGACGGCGCCCCGTGATTGATGGTGTTGGCGTAGGCCTGGCCCGCGAAGTATGCGGCCACCACCCCCAGCACCACGTTGATCGGCGTGCGCGTCTTCGGGAAGTAGTGTTTCGCCGCCATGGCCGCAAACACGATGCCGGTCTCCATGCCAAGCTGTTGCGCGGGGGTGAGCGTGTACTCCTTTCCGCGCAACGTGTAGTGCCAGTCGGTCTTGGCATAGGAAAAGCCAGCGGCCAGGACCGCGACGGTGGCCAGGTTCCCCGGGTCGGAAAGCACGTCCCAAAACGGCGTGGCGGCCGGAACGGAAGGAGGCGCCGGGGTGGGCGCGGTGGGCGCCGTCTGCGCGGCGGCAGAGAGCGTCAGGGCGAGAGAGAGCGTAGTCGAAAGCGAAGTTTTCATGGGGCAGTTTCCTTCAACGGATAATCTCTTCCTCCATCAGATCGTCCAGCAGGTCCTCGAAGGTCTGAAAGTAGCGCTGCTGCACGTCGGGCGAGAGCGTGTCCCAGGCGCCAACCTCCTCGCCGGACAATTCCGGCGCGAGATTCTGGATGTAGCGCAGATAGAACAAGGGCGCCAGGTGCACGGCGTCAAAACGTTGGGGATCCACGGTGATTAATAAGGGCACGATGTTCTCCTCCACCGGGGGCAACAGTTTCAGGTTGCGGTGGCAGATCGCCCGGCAGGGAGCAAACCGCCAGTACAGGGAGCCGCCGCAGGCCTCCAGGCACCGGTGACAGATCCGCGCCGGCATCAGACCGGCGGCAGGCTCAGTCCCTTGCCGAGGATGAGATTCATCCCCGCCAGAATGCGGTCCAGCTTGCCCGAATCGGTCTGCGCGGCGGGGACCGGCGTGGTGCCGAACAGGCCGCCGCCCGAGGGCAGGCCCCCGTTCGGGTTCAGCGTGACCGGCGGGGCCGGGGCCGGAGCGAAGACCAGCGTTCCGTGGCCGGCGTCCCAGGTCCACGTCCCGCGGGTGGTCAGCCCTTGATGAAGGTAGATCATGGCGCCGGCATAATTCCCATACACCGCGCCCGAGGGCAGCGTGACGTTTACGAAATAAACACGGCGCGGCTCGACAAACGGCTGCCCGTCCATCCCCGTCCCCTCGAAGATATAAGGCGCAAACGGCGAACTGCCGGCCACGCCCGTCTCTTCCTGCTGTTCCACCTGCCAACCGTAACTCTGGAGTTCGGCCACGAGGGTATCGGCTTCCGCCTTGAGGCAGAGGTTGGTGGCGTCGAGCGGCTCCTGAAGCATGCGGCCGAAAAAACTCTGTTGAATGTACGCGTGCGTTTCTTTGACTTCCATGGGATGTTCCTTTGAGACCGGATGAACACTGCGAGCGGATTCAGACGGTATTAAAGTTGCGGATGGCCGCCGGCGGCCCGGCCAGCTGTGTGCAGCCGGCGTAGAGGCGCATCTCCGCCAGGCGCTGGGGCGGGGTTTGCGCCGGCTGTAGACCGGGCACTCCGCCGGCGGCCAACAGCTCGGCCAGCAGTTCGGAGCACACCTCGCTGTCCGAATCGGGTCGATAGAGTTGGGGCAACCAGCCCAGGACCGGCACCTTGCGGCCGACGTAGGCCAACAGCTCGCCGACGTTGTAATGGTCGTGGTCCAGCTTTTTGCGCGCCAGCGTCCACATGGCGTCGAAGTCGAGCATGCCCCGCGTGCGCTCCGCCAGCGGGCACCACCAGACGCGCCCGGCATACTCGGCGACGCGCCCCTCCACCGGGTTCAACTGCGGGCCGTTTTTGCCGTGGAGGATGGTGCTCTCGATGAGGGTCTCGGCATCGTAGACCATGGCGGAGTGCGTGGGGCCGCGGGTGAGCAGCCGGATGGCGTTCGAAGTGAAGTCGCCGATGATGTGTACCACGTCGCTTGCGTCGGAGCCGTCGAAGAAGAAAATGTCGCCGCCGCGCATATGATCGCGGACCGATTGGTAGGTAGTGAGGTCGTTCATATTTGAGGTTCAAAGGGCGGCGCGAGACCGCCGCGCCGCCCAGCCCTGGCCCTTGGGAAACGGGAGTTGCCGTCAACAACTCCTCCTGATTCGACGGTAGCAGGCAGGTAGCGCGGCGCTTGGCGCCACGGAGCGGCAAATACGGTGTAGGCTACTGAAACGGCAGGCGAAATCTTTTTTTGAAAGTGCTGTCACCGGTAGCGGTCGTCGGGGGGCCTACCCCACCTTGCTCTTCCGCGCCCGCTTCTTGGGAGCTTCTTCTAGCGGCAGCTCTTCTTCCCCGCCCCCGGCGGCCGCGCTGGCGGTGGCCACGGCGGCGGGCTTGCGCTTCTCGGCGAGGCTCTTCTTGAGCGCTTCCATGATGTCGATCACCGGGGCGGTGTGCGCCGCCGGAGTCGCCACCACGGTCCGGCCTTCGATCTTGTCCTCGATCATCTTTTGCAGGTTGTCGCGATAGCTGTCGTGGTATTTCTGCGGCTCGAATTCCGCTTCGAGCGACGAGATCAACATCTTGGCCATGGCGAGCTCCTTCTCCTTCACCAGGCTGGTGTCGGTGCGGAACTCGTCCACTTGCCGGATCTCGTCCTGGTAGTACATGGTGTGCGACAGGATGCCCTTGGCGCCGGGGCGCAGGATGATGATGTGCTCGCGGTTATGCATGGCCACCTTGGCCAGCGCGTAAAACTTCGATTCGCGCAGCGCCTGGAACAGCAGCGCGTAGGGCTTTTCGCCGCCCTCGTCGGGGGCCACGTAGTAGGAGCTCTCCAGGTACACCGGGTCCACGTCGTCGGCCTTGACGAACTCCTGGATCTCCATCACCTTGGCGGTCTTGGGCGCCACCTTCTTGATGTCCTCGTCGTCGATCTCCACGTAGTGGTCCTTCTCGTACTCGTAGCCCTTCACCAGCTCGGTGCGTGGGATGGGCTTGTCCTCGGCCTGGCAGTAGGTGACCTGCCGGATGCGCGAATGGTCCTCTTTGTGCAACAGGTTGAAGCTGACGGTTTCGCTGCGCGCGGCGCTGAAGAGCCGGATGGGGAACGAGACCAAGCCGAATGTGAGGTGACCTTTCCAGACGCTAGATGCCATGTTTACCGCTCCTTACCAACGTGGTTTCCAAGATACTACACTCCCCGATATGATGTAAATGCAGGGTGGGAGGGGGTTTATGCCGCTCGAAGAGTACGCTAGAAAACGCCGCTTCGCCAACACGCCGGAGCCTCCTCCCGGTGAGCAGAGCACGCCTACGGCCAATTACTTCTGCGTGCAGCGTCACGACGCCACGCGGCTGCACTACGATTTCCGCCTGCAAATCGATGGCGTATTGAAATCCTGGGCTATCCCGAAAGGGCCGACGCTCGATCCCGACGTGAAGCATCTCGCGGCGCACGTGGAGGACCACCCGGTCGAGTACGGCGGCTTCGAGGGCACCATTCCCGCGGGCAATTACGGAGCGGGCAGCGTGATGCTGTGGGACCGCGGCACCTTCGACCTGCTGGGCGACGCCGCAGGCGCGGAGCAACTGGCGCGCGGCGATCTGAAGTTCCGGCTGCACGGCGAGAAGCTGAACGGCGATTTCGCGCTGGTGCGGATGAAGGGCCGCGGCAAAGGCAACGAGTGGCTCATCATCAAGAAGCGCGATGAGTTCGCGACTCCGGGTTGGGACGTGGAAAGCTACGCCCACAGCGTGCTCTCCGGCCGCACCCAGGAGGAGATCGCACAAAACCTGCCGGCGCGGAAGACCAAGCGTAAAACCGCGGGGGCGGCGGATCGCGTTTGGGCCAGCAGCCGTCCGGCCAAGCGTAGCGTCAAGCCGGCCGCCGCTGCAGCCGCCACCCCGGCGCCCGCAAAAAAAAAACTGAAATCGCGCTCGGCGATCTGAAAGGCGCGCGGAAGGCCGAGATGCCGGCTGCGATCGAGCCCATGAAGGCGACGCTTGCCGAGCGGCCGCCGCATGGCGAGGAGTGGCTCTTCGAGATCAAGTGGGACGGCGTGCGCGCCATCGCCTTCGTGGACCGCGAAGAGGTGCGGCTGCAGGCGCGCAGCGGGCTGCGCTGCGAGCGCCAGTATCCCGAGCTGGCGGTGATCGCGCACCACCTGGCCGCCACGCAGGCGGTGCTCGATGGCGAAATCGCGGTGCTCGACGAAAAGGGCGTGTCGCGCTTTCACCTCATCCAGCCGCGCATCGCCAACACCGACCCCAACGCCATCGCCCACCTGGCGCGGTCCACGCCCGTGGTCTACTTCGCCTTCGACCTGCTCTACCTGGATGGATACGACCTGCGCAGCGTGAGCCTCGCCGAGCGGCGCAAACTGCTCGAGGCGGTGGTGGCCCCGGGTCCGGTGCTGCGCATTTCCGAAGTGTTCCCCGGCGCGGGCGAGCACCTGCTGGAAGCGGCGCGGGAGAACGCGCTCGAGGGCATCGTGGCCAAGCATGCCGCCAGCGGCTACGAATCCCGGCGCAGCCGCGAGTGGCTGAAGATCAAGATCGTGGGCGAGCAGGAGTTCGTCATCGGCGGATTCACCGCGCCGCAGGGCAGCCGCGACCACTTCGGCGCGCTGGTGCTGGGCGCGTATGACGGAGGCAAACTGAACTGGGTGGGCAACGTGGGCACCGGCTTCGACCAGAAAGCGCTGGCCGGCCTGTACGCGCGCTTGCAGCCGTTGATCGCCGCGGAGTCCCCGTTTGCCGAGCGCCCGCAGCCCGATCGCGGCATCACCTGGGTGAAGCCCGAGCTGGTCTGCCAGGTGAAGTTCGCCAACTGGACCACGGACCACCGGCTGCGCGCTCCCGTGTTTCTCGGCCTGCGCAACGACGTCGCCCCCCGCCAGGTGGTACGAGAAGAGGCCGTTGCCGCCGGCGATCCGCCGCCCGAACTGCTGCCCGATGTCAAAGAGGCGACGCTCGCCATCGACGGCCGGACACTGAAGTTCACCAACCTGAAGAAGGTGTTTTATCCCGACGAAGGCTACACCAAGCGCGATGTGCTGAACTACTACGCCGGCGTGGCCGACCTGATTCTGCCGCACCTCAAAGACCGGCCGCTTTCGCTCAAACGGTATCCCAACGGGATCAAGGAGACGTTTTTCTTCCAGAAGGACACGCCGCTCACCTTCGCCCCGTGGCTGCGCACCGAGTCGATCGACTCCGAGCACACAGAGGAGCCCATCCGCTACGTGTTCGCCCAGGACCGCGCCGCCCTGCTGTACCTGGTGAACCTGGGCTGCATCGATCACAACCCGTGGATGAGCCGCTCGCCCACGCTCGACAACCCGGATTTCGCGCTGATCGATCTGGACCCGCACCAGTGCCCCTTCGAGCGCATTGTGGACGCCGCCCTGCTGGTGAAGGGCGTGCTCGACCGCATCGGCCTCACCGGCTATCCGAAGACCACCGGCGGCGACGGCATGCACGTGTACATTCCCGTGGAGCCGGATTACACCTACGAGGAGACGCGCACGTTTACGGAGCTGATCGCGCGCCTGGTGATCGCCCGGAAGCCGGATCTGTTCACCACGCCGCGCTCGGTCTCGAAGCGGCAGAAGAATCGCGTCTATTTCGATTACCTGCAGAACGGAAAGTCGAAGACGATCGCCGCGCCGTATGTGCTGCGGGCCTATAAGGGAGCGCCCGTGGCAACCCCGCTCGCGTGGGAGGAGGTGCGGCACGGATTATCTCCGGAGCAGTTCCATATCGGCAACGCGCGCGAGCGATTCCGCGAAAAGGGCGACCTGTTCGCGGGGGTGTTGGAGAAGCCGCAGCGCCTGGAAGAGGCGCTCGAGCGGCTCGAGAAGTTGTTCCGGTAGGCGCTCGCGGACGGTGTGGGGCGGACCCCCTGGTCCGCGCGGGTTCCCCTGGACCCGCTCTTCGCTAGGAGGAGCAGTCTCTCGCCCTGCCGGAAAGCCGGCCAGGGAGCCGGGCCGCGGACCAGGGGTCCGCCCCACAAACACCTACTGCTCGGGCTTGAGAAACACGATCACCCCGCTGCCGCGGTAAATCAGGTTGGCGGCCGCCTTCTTCGTGTCGTCGGCTTTGCGCGCTTCCACGCGGCCGTAGACCACCGCCCACCGGTCGTAATCCGGGGTGCCGAAACGGAACTTGCCGAGCGAGGTGTGCTGCTCGAGGGCCGCGAATTTGCGGCGTAGCGCGGCCGCGTCCAACTCGAAATTGTCGGGCGGCTTGGGACCATCCTTGGCGTCTTCCACCATGGTGAGCTGCGGCACAGCGTTGGTCGCCGGCTGGCAAACGTCCTCGCTGATCCACCGCCCGTGGGAGCGGAAAGAGTAGCGGCCGAGCACGGCTACGTTCTTGCCTTCCTGCGCGGGCACATCGCGCGCCACCTCGCAGACGGTGAGGGGCTCGACCGGCGGATCCGCCGAAAACGTGGCGGTCGACGCCAGCAGGCCGGCACACAGATACCGGAGAATCGCGCGGAGCACCCTGGTTTTTCCCTGAAGCACGGCTACGTAATTAAGAATAGACCAGCTTGCGGCCGTTCTGGTTACATCGCACGCACCCCACTGGCGATCGCCGGTTATGGCAGACTCTGATGGTATGCTGCGCCTCGCACCGCTTCTGTTCGTCTGGATATGCGCCTTCGGCCAGCCAAACGCCTACGACCAGCCCTACCGGCCGCAGTACCACTTCTCCCCGCGCGTCGACTGGACCAACGACCCCAACGGCCTGGTCTACTTCGACGGCGAGTACCACCTCTTCTATCAGTACAACCCGTTCGGCGATGTCTGGGGCCACATGAGCTGGGGACACGCCGTCAGCCGCGACATGATGCACTGGCAGGAACTCCCTGTCGCCCTGCCGGAAGAGAACGGCATCATGATCTTTACCGGCAGCACGGTGGTGGACGAAGGCAACACCAGCGGGTTCTGCGCCAATGGCAAACCATGCCTGGTCGCGGTCTATACCGGTCACACGCCCGGGGCCGCCGGCCGTCCCGCCCTGCAAACGCAGAATCTCGCCTACAGCAACGACCACGGACGCACCTGGACGAAGTACTCCGGGAATCCGGTGCTCAACCTGCACCTGTCCGACTTCCGCGATCCCCACGTATTCTGGTCCAACGCGGCGCGCCGGTGGACCATGGCGGTGGCGCTTCCCGATGACCACAAGGTGCTGATCTACGGTTCGGGCAATCTGAAAACCTGGGAGCGGCTGAGCGAGTTCGGGCCGGCCGGGGCTACCGGGGGCCAATGGGAATGCCCGATCCTCATGGAAATCCCTCTCGAGGGCAAGCCGCGCCAGACGCGGTGGGTTCTCAAGGTCGGGCTGAACCCCGGAGGCCTGCAGGGTGGATCGGGCGAGCAGTATTTCGTGGGCCGCTTCGATGGCGCGCGATTCGCCAACGACAATCCGCCCTCGGCCACCTTGTGGACCGACTACGGGAAGGACTGCTACTGCGCTCTGCCGTTTAATGGGATGCCCCGCGGCGAGGCGCCCGTCATGATCGGCTGGATGAACAACTGGCAGTATGCCGCGCAGGTGCCCACCCAGCCATGGCGCGGGCAGATGACCATCCCGCGGCGGCTGCACTTGAAGAGCACGACGGAAGGCCTCCGCCTGGTGCAGGAACCCGTCGACGCGTTGCAGCGGCTCCGCGGCAGCCACTTCGCGTGGCACGGGGACGACATGGCGGAGCTGAACCGCGCGCTCGCCGCGGTGCGTTGGAGCAGTTTCGAGCTGCGGAGCGCGGTAGTGCCGGACGGCGCCGGAGAACTCGGCTGGAGACTGCTGGCCGGCGGCGGCAAGTCTGTTACGGTGGGGTTCGGCGCGGGCCAACTGTTCGTGGACCGCACCCATTCGGGCATCGCCGATTTCAGCAAGGACTTTCCCGCGCGCACTTCCGCGCCGCTTCCGAAAGGCCGCGCGCCGCTGGAGTTCACCATCCTGGTGGACCGCTCCACCGTGGAGGTCTTCGCGCAGGGTGGACAGGTTGCGATGACCAACCTGGTGTACCCGCCGGCTGGCGCGCAAGCACTCGAGTTCTATTCGGTGGGCGGTAAGCCGCGCCGGATCGGCGTAGACGTATGGGAATTGAAGCCTTAGTGGGGTAGGCCTCCCGGCCTGCCCCTCTGCACGGAGCGCGCCTGCTGCGCGGGGGCAGGCCAGGTACGCCTACCCTGCCTGGGCGAGTGAAAGCCGCAATGGATGAATATGGATGTGCACCTGGTTGACGGAACGTACGAGCTGTTCCGGCACTTCTTCGCCGTGCCCTCGAGCGTGGACGCAAATGGCATGGAGGTCGGCGCCGTGCGCGGCGTTCTGGCGTCGGTCCTGGGGTTGATCGAGGGAGGGGCCACGCACCTCGGGGTCGCGACCGATCACGTGGTGGAGTCGTTCCGCAACGATCTTTATGCGGGATACAAGACCGCCGACGGGGTGCCGGCGCCGTTGCTCGCGCAATTCCCCGTGCTGGAACAAGCGCTCGAATCCATGGGCGTGGTGGTATGGCCCATGGTCCGCTTCGAAGCCGACGATGCGCTTGCCTCCGCGGCCGCCAAAGCAGCCCGGGACCACCGCGTGGCGCGGGTTTTCCTCTGCACGCCGGACAAGGATCTGGCGCAGTGCGTGGTGGGGAGCCGGGTGGTGCAACTGGACCGTATGCGCGGGATCGTGCGCGATGAAGCGGGCGTGGTATCGAAGTGGGGAGTCGAACCGGAATCGATTCCGGACTACCTGGCCGTGGTCGGCGACAGCGCGGATGGCTTTCCGGGGTTGCCGGGATGGGGACCGAAAGCCGCCGCGCGGACCTTTTCCCTGTTCCCGCACCTGGAAGATATTCCGCGGGACTGGCGGCAATGGCATGCTTCCATCCGCGGCGCCCAACGCCTGTCCGCGGTGCTGCGCGAGCAGTGGGAGAATGCCCTTCTGTACCGGACCCTGGCGACTTTGCAGCGGGATGTGCCGGTCTTTGAAACGGTGGACGAGCTCCAGTGGAAGGGCCCGTCGGCGGAGTTTGCGCGCGCCTGCGGCCGGATGCAATCCCGGGGCTTGCATGGGCGTGCGCTGGCGGCCGCCAAGGCCCGTGGTTTCGCGCTTCCTTGACTTTGGCAACAGCGGTAATCTATTCTGACGATTCGCTTTGGCCACGCCTTCCTGGCCGTTCAGAGTATGCGGGAAAACAAGCGCCACGGACCGGAAACCCAGGAACGGTTCCTGGATTCGACCCTGGAAAGCGCCGATAGCGCCGAAGAATTGGCCGTCAGCGCGGCCGAGCGGGCGGGGTTCGCCGAGGAAGACCTGATGAAGATCGGTATGGCCGTGCGCGAGTCGATAGTGAATGCGGTGGTGCACGGCAACCGCTACAGCGAGCATAAGAAGGTTCGATTCTCGGTAACCCACGGTAACCTATGGTAACCGATAGTAACCGATGGT
>JADGNR010000443.1 GCA_017883415.1 Bryobacteraceae bacterium
GGTGCGGAAGCCGGGCACTTGGACCGTCACCTCCAACTCGCGGATGGCCAGATGCTCCGGGTAAGCAGCGGCTTCGGTGGGCGTGACCCAGTCGGGGCGTTCGGTCCGCTCCCAGGTGACGACATGGTCTTTACGCCCCAGGCGGCGGCCCGTGCGGAAGTCGGCCCGCCGCCCGTTGGACAGCCGAGTGACGACATCGACGCTACGTTGCAACCACCACACGATGTCCCAATACCCGGAAAAATAGCGGTCGCCCAGCAAAACATCGCCAGCGTGGTGCATTTGAAGTCGACTCGGCCCGGATTGACTTTCATCGACGTTGGGCACCCGCCGCCCGCGGCCCCCCGCTCGCCGGCTACGCCGCTGGGAGGGGGCCAGTTGAAAACGGGCTTAACCGAGGCAACTTCGAACCGGGCGCCTGCCGCGGGACGGTCGGGCACGTTGCCCGAAGCTTGTCCAGAAGCGGCGGCGGAGCATAGGACACCGAGGATGGTGCAGGTGAATGCTCGCGTCACGCTAGATCTGACGCTGCCCGCCGGGGAGGCGTGCAACATACCTTTCTCAAAGTGACCGGCTAGCGTGGTCGCCCGGCTGCAAGCTGCGTCCCCCGCGCCTGCTGGGGCCCGCGCGCCCGCCATTCCCCACGCCTGCGATTGCAGTTAAAATCGACCAATGCGGACTTGCCTGCTGTTGCTCTCCCTCTCTACGGCTGCGCTCGCCTCGGGCGTGCCCTATATGACCGAGCCGGCGCTCTGTCCCACGCGTCCCGAGATTGCTTTCGTGTCGGGCGGCGATATCTGGGTGGCGCCGGCCAAGGGCGGGGAGGCGCACCTGCTGGTCTCGCATCCGGCCGACGAGTCGCGCCCGCTGTATTCGCCCGACGGCACCCGCCTGGCGTTTATCTCCACGCGCACCGGCAACGGCGATATCTACATCCTGACCCTGACCACCGGCGAGCTCAAGCGGCTCACCTTCGACGACGGTCTCGACCAGCTCGACGCCTGGTCGCGCGACGGCCGCTGGATTTACTTCTCCACGGGCACCTACGATGTCGGGCGCAAGAACGATCTCTATCGCGTCAGCGCCGAGGGCGGCACGCCCATGCCCGTCAGCGCCGATCGCTTCACCAATGAGTTTCAAGCCGCGCCCGCGCCCGATGGCGCCACCCTCGCCTTCGCGGCCCGCGGCAATGGCGATCAGCAGTGGTGGCGCCACGGTCACAGCCACCTGGATGAATCCGAGATCTGGCTGCGCCGGGAAGGCGCGCCGGCGGCGTATGAGCGCGTGGTCGAGTTGAATGGCCGCAACGTGTGGCCCATGTGGATGCCCGATGGCCGCCAAATCTACTTCATGTCCGACCGCGGCGGCGCGCAGAATCTATGGGCGCTCGCGCTCGGTGGCAAGCCGCGCCAGGTGACCAAATTCACCGATGGCCGCGTGCTGTGGCCGTCCATCGGCTACGACGGGAAGGCGATCGTCTTCGAGCGTGACTTCAAAATCTGGCAGCTCGATATCAAAAGCGGCGAGGCCTATGCGCTGCCCATCACCCTGGTCGGCTCGGCCGCGGGTCCGGCGGTGGCCCATCTCACGCTCAACACCTTCACCGATTTGCGCCTCTCGCCCGACGCGCGGAAGCTCGCCCTCGTCGCCCATGGCGAGATCTTCGCGGCCTCGGCGCGCGACGGCGGCGATGCGGTCCGCGTCACCCACACGCCGGGGCCCGAATCGCAGGTGGTGTGGGCGCCCGATTCCATGCGCATCGCCTATTTGAGCCCGCGCGACGCGGTCACCCACATCTTCCTCTACGACTTCACGCATCGTGCCGAAACGCAGTTGACGCGCGACCACGCACCCGATCAGGGCCCGCAGTTTTCCCCCGATGGCAAGAGCATCGCCTTCGTGCGCGACCGCAAAGAGCTGCGCGTGATCGATGTCGATACCAAACAGGAGCGCGTGCTCGCCTCGGGCTTCATCGGCGGCGGCGGACGGGGCGGTGGATTCGCCTGGGCGCCGGACGGCAAGTGGATCGCGTACGCGAATTCGGGCGATCGCGCGCTCCGCAACGTCTACGTGGTGCCCGTGAGCGGCGGCGCGGGCCGGCCCATCAGCTTCCTGGCCAATGCCAGCGCCAGCTCCATGCTGTGGAGCCCGGACGGGAAGTTCCTGCTCTACGAAACCGGCCAGCGCACCGAGCCTCCGCAGGTGGCGCGCATCGACCTGGTGCCGCACCAGCCCAAGTTTGCCGAGGAACGCTTCGAAGAACTCTTCAAGCCCGAGCCGCCGCGCGCCGGAGGCCGTGGTGCCACAGCGGATGCCAAGCCGCCGGTGAAGCCGGTCGAAATCGAGTTCGACGGCATCCGCGAGCGCCTCTCCATGCTGCCCATCGGACTCACCGCGGCTAATCCGCAGATCAGCCCCGATGGTAAGTGGCTGCTGGTTTCGGCCACGGTCGCCGGACAGTCGAACCTGTATTTATACCCGCTCGAAGACGCAGCGCGGAGCGGCGGGCGCGCCGGCGGGCGTGGCGGTGCGGAGCGCAACGCCCGGCAGTTGACCACCACGCCCGGCGCCAAGACGCACCTGCAGTTTTCGCCCGATTCCAAGGAGATTTACTACCTCGAAGCCGGACGCGTGCAGGCGCTCACCATCGACCCGCGCACCACCAAGGCCGTGGCCGTGTCGGCCGAAATGGATGTCAATTTCGACCAGGAGAAGCTGGCCGTGTTCGAGGAGGCCTGGGCCGGACAGCGCGACGGCTTCTACGACGCCAAATTTCACGGCGTCGATTGGAACGCGGTGAAGCGCACCTACGCGCCGCTCATCGAAGGCTCGCGCACGCCCGATGAGATGCGGCGCATCCTGCGCTTGATGATCGGCGAGCTCAACTCCTCGCATTCCGGCGTGTCGGCGCCGCCGGCCGGGGGCGGGGAAGCCGCTCCGCGCGCCGTGGTCGGCCAGCTCGGCCTGCGCTTCGATCGCGCCGAATACGAGAAGTCCGGCGTCCTGCGCATCGCCGCGGTCCTGCCGCGTTCGCCCGCCGCGCTGGCCGGGATCAAGCCCGGCGAGGAGTTGCGCGCGGTGGATGGCGTTCCCCTGGGCGCGCGCGTCAATCTCGACGAACAGTTGCAGCACAAGGTGGACCGGCGCGTGGTGCTCGATATCGGCGGGCGCGACGTTACCGTGCTTCCCGTCGCTTCGCTCGCCGACCTCATCTATCGCCAATGGGTGGAGGACAACCGCGCCTACGTGGCGCGCACCAGCAACGGCCGCTTGGGCTACGTGCACATACGCGATATGTCGGAGCAGGCGCTCACCCAGCTCTATCTCGATCTGGACGCGGAGAACCGCGCGCGCTCCGGAGTGGTGATCGACATCCGCAACAACAATGGCGGGTTCGTGAACGCCTACGCGCTCGACGTCCTGGCGCGCCGCCCGTATCTCACCATGACCACGCGCGACGGCCCCGCCGGTCCGGCGCGCACCGTGCTCGGCCAGCGCTCGCTCGAGCTGCCCACCATCCTGGTGGTGAATCAGCATTCGCTCTCCGACGCCGAGGATTTCACCGAAGGCTATCGCACTTTGAAACTGGGCAAGGTGGTGGGCGAGCCCACGGCCGGGTGGATCATCTACACCGGCTCGATGGACCTGGTGGATGGCACCGTCATGCGCCTGCCCGGCACGCTCATCACCGGCGCCGATGGCAAGAACATGGAGAACAATCCGCGGCCCGTGGATATCGCCGTCACCCGCCCCATCGGCGAATCGTACACCGGACGCGACTCGCAACTGGACGCCGCGGTCAAGGAGTTGCTGGCCGAACTTGGGAAATGAGTGGGGTAGGCCTCCTGGCCTGCCCGCATGGAAGTCCGCCCTGCTCAGCGGCGAACTTCGGTGAGCGTCACGCTCCCCGTGGCCGCCCATTCCGTGCCGCGCGCGAGGGTGCCGATGAAGCCCGCCGACTTCATGGCGTCGGGATCGTGGCCCAGGGCGGTCACGAACACGCGCCCGCTGCCGTAATTCACGGTCCACAACATGGGCTGGTCGAGCCCGCGTCCAGCCAGCGGCTGTTTCTCATCGGGCTTGTACAGCGAGTGATCGTCCCAGGCGGTGGCCAGCACGTGGTAGGTGCCCTCCGGCTGCCATTTCAGATTGGCGTAGAGTTCGTCGTTCGCCTGCGCAAACGTGGCCGGCATGCCCCGCGTGATGGGATGCTCCTGGTCCTGAATCGTGACTGTGAAATCGTGGCGCGCCGAATGATGGCCGTGGTTGGGACGCCAGTTCGCGCCGCTCATTTTTTCGAATTCGCTCCAGCCCTCGAAAGCCGCCATGGAGAAGTGGTACACCACCAGCCCCTTGCCGCCGCGGACGTAGTTCTCCAGCGCCGTGTCGGCGCGGCCGCCCCAGCGCAGGTCGGGCATCTTCTTCTCGTAATAGTTCAAGATCACCACGTCATACGGCGCCAGCGTCTCCGGGCCCGCGCCGCGGAACTCCTCGGTCACCCGCACCTCGAAGCGGCCCGTGTCTTCCAGCAATTTGCGCAGCACCGGCGTGGTGGCGCGCCAGTCGTGCCCGTTCTGGCCGGTGACGATCAACGCCTGGATCTTGGCTTTCGGCGCCTGCGCGGGCGCCAGCGAAACGGCTCCCAGCAAGAGGATACAAATGGTGAGGGGTTTCATAAGAC
>JADGNR010000444.1 GCA_017883415.1 Bryobacteraceae bacterium
TC
This sequence comes from Bryobacteraceae bacterium, assembly GCA_017883415.1. GTDB lineage: Bacteria > Acidobacteriota > Terriglobia > Bryobacterales > Bryobacteraceae > JADGNR01. The sequence goes on from JADGNR010000444.1 coordinate 3, forward strand.
GCGCACGTCCACCAGGTCGCCGTCGCACATCATGCAGGCATGGCCCAGGACGTTTTCCAGCTCCCGTACGTTCCCCGGCCAGGAGTACCGCGCGAACAGAATCTGTACCCGCGGCGCGATGCCCCGTATCGCCTTCCCGTACTCGGCCGACATCCGTTCGATAATGTGCCGTTCCAGCAGCGGCAAATCCTCTTTGCGCTCCGCCAGCCGCGGTAATTTGATTTCGAACATCGACAGCCGGTAAAACAGATCTTCGCGAAACTCCTTCTTGTCGATCATCTCGCGTAAGTCGCGGTTGGTGGCGGCCACCACCCGCACATCGGTCGTCCGCGGGACCGGTGAACCGACGCGCTGGTATTCCCTGGTCTCGAGCACCCGCAGCAGTTTGGTTTGCGTGGGCAAGGGAAGGTCGCCAATCTCGTCCAGAAACACGGTCCCGCCGGCGGCGTATTCGAACAGCCCCACCTTGTCCTGCGTGGCGCCCGTAAAGGCGCCCTTCACGTGCCCGAACAGTTCGCTCTCAAAAAGGGTTTCCACGATCGCCGACGAGTTGCAGACCGCGAACCGCCCGGAACCAGCCGGACTCAGCCGGTGCAGCGCCCTCGCCGCCAGTTCCTTTCCGGTCCCCGTGGCGCCGGTGACCAGCGCGGTCTTGAAGTGCGGCGCCGCCCGGCGAATCCGCGAGAAGACCTCGAGCATCAGCATGCTCCGCCCCACCATGTTCTGAAACTGGCAGGTCTTCAACATCTCGCCGTCCAGTTGCAGCGCGCGCTGGCGCTGGCGGAATTCCGCAATCAGGCCGTCCACGCGCTCTCGCAGGCAGGCGATCGAAAGCGGCTTCGTCAGGTAGTCGCTGGCTCCTTTGCGAATCGCTTCCACGGCCGATTCGGGGGAGTAGTGGCCCGTGATCAGGATCACTTCGGTGGCCGGCGCCGCAGCCAGAATCTGCTCCAGCACGCGGATGCCGTTCATCTGCGGCATCACCAGGTCCAGCAGCACGATTTCGGGCCGGCGCCGCAAGGCCAGTTCCAGACCGGCCGCCGGATCGGTGGCCGTCAGGATGGTCAGATCTTCCCGCGAAAGAGCGTCCTCGATCAATTCCAGGCTCTTGCGGTCGTCGTCGATCGCCAGCAGCACCACCCCCGCGGTTTCGGCGCTCATTGGCCTTCTCCGGGCCGCGGCACGCCCAATAGCTCGCTCACCTGTCTTCGCAATTCGGCATTGTTGATCGGCTTGATCAGGTACGCGTCGAAGCCCGCCCCGGCGATCCGGTCCCGATCGAATTGCATGGCTTTGGCCGTGACCGCCACCACCGGTATGCCCGAAAACCGGGGATCGCCGCGGATCGCCCCGAGCACCGCGAAACCGTCCTTGACCGGCATCTCCAGATCGAGCAGTACCAGATCGGGGTTGCTCTCCTCCATCCGCTCCAGCGCTTCCCGGCCGTTCGCCGCTTCCAGAACCCGGCAGTCGGCGCTTTCCAGAACGTCGCGAATCAGCTCGCGGCTCAGTCGGTTGTCGTCGGCCACCAGCAGCGTGCGCATGCGTTAGACCCTCTCCTCCAGTACCAGCGCGGGCTCCAGGCTGTGCGGCCCCAGCGAAAAGAAGAACCGGCTGCCTCCCTCCGCAGCGCTTTCCACCCAAATCGTTCCGCCGTGCAGGCCCACCAGCCGTTTCGTGATAGCCAATCCCAGGCCGGTCCCTTCCATTCCCGTTCCCGAGCGCGGCCCCACCTGATGAAACTCTTCGAAGATCGCTGCCAGTTCCTCGCGCGGTATGCCGATTCCCGTGTCCCCGACGCAGAAACAGGCGGCATCCCCCTGGCTGCGGTCCGCAATCCAGACCCGGCCGTGTTCGGGCGTGAACTTCACCGCATTGCTCAGCAGGTTGTAGAGAATCTGCTTGAACCGCGTCCGGTCCGCGATGATGCGCACGCCTCCCGGGAGTTGGTTCTCAATGACGATGTTCTTGATCCGCGCCAGCGGCGTAATCACCGAGAGTACGTCTTTGAGCGCGTCCGCCGCCTGCAGCCCTTCCCTCTTCAGGTCAATGCGCCCCGCTTCGATTTTAGACAGATCCAGAACGTCGTTGACCACTTGCAGAAGGTGCTGCGCGCCCTCCTGAATGTTGGCCGCAAAGCGTTTGTATGTCGGGGGCAGCGGTCCGGCGGGCTCCTCCGCCAGAAGGTCCGAGAAACCCACAATGGCGTTCAGCGGGGTGCGCAATTCGTGGCTCATCCGGGCCAGAAACTCCGTCTTCATGCGATTGGCCCGCTCGACTTCCCGGTTGCGCACTTCCAACTCGCTGGCCACGCGCGCCAGTTCCGAGGTACGGTCCGCCACCCGCCGCTCCAGGCCCTGGTTCAATCGCAGGATCTCCTGCTCCGACCGCGCCACCTCGCGCAATCCGGCCTCGGCGCGCTCGGTAGCCTCCTTCAGGATTTGATGCTGCGTGCGCCACTTCCTGGTCCACCAGAAGGTCACGATGATCGCGCTGATCACCAGGATCAGCTGGATTCGTTTGGCCGCCGCCACGCCCTCGTCGTTTTCCCGATCCGCATCTTGCAGCTTCTGGCGGTGCATCGTCGCCAGGTCGTTCGCGCTGGCCTCCATCCGCTGCGTCAGCGAGCGCAGCGCGCCCAACCGCGCCGCCGCGGAAAGTTTATTCAGAGCCGTGCCATCGGTCAGCTCGAAAAATGGCTGCTTCCAGTCGGCCACCGCGCGGGTCACCTGGTCCCCGGACGCCCGCTCCTCCGGCGTGTCGAACAGCTTCACAATCGAGGCGGCGGCCCTGTCGAAACGCGGAAACATGAGCTCGTGCGCGCTGCGAATACTGGCGGCGGCCGCCGGCTGCCCGCTCGCATAGGCCATCCGAAGCTCCCGTTCCACCCCCGACATTTCCGCGATGACCGCGCGGATCTCACCGGCCAGATCCAGGGTCCGGGCCGCGTCCGCGGCTTCATCCTGCGCCTTGGCCACCCGGATCAGCGATACCAGACTATGGCCCAACAGCACCGAGAACATCAGAAGCAGGGCGCCGAATCCCGCCACTAACTTCTGTTCCATGGTCAGTCGAAATCGCATGCGACACCCCTGCCAATTGAGACTACTCCCTCTGATTTTAGCACCCGGTCCCCGGTCCTACGCTATACTGGGATGTACCAGAACATTCCCGTGCAAGACTTCATCCGGATTCGCGGCGCGCGGGTCCACAATCTCAAGGACATTTCGCTTTCTATTCCCCATAACCGGTTGACCGTGATGACCGGCGTGTCGGGCTCCGGCAAGTCGTCGCTCGCTTTCGACACCATCTACGCGGAGGGCCAGCGGCGGTATGTCGAATCCCTTTCCGCCTATGCCCGCCAGTTCCTGGAACGGATGGAGAAACCCGATGTCGACGAGATCGACGGCATTGCGCCCGGCGTCGCCATCCGGCAGAAGAATACCAGCCGGAATCCGCGCTCCACGGTCGCCACCACCACGGAATGTTACGACTTTCTCCGCCTGCTCTACGCGCGCGTGGGCCAGACCGTTTGCCCGAAGTGCGGCACGCGCGTGCGCAAGGATACCGTGGATGAAATCGCCGCGCGTCTGCTGGCGCTTCCGGCGGGGTCGCGGTGGTATGCCCTGTTCCCGTGCGGGGAGCATGCCGGCGCGCAAGCCCTGCGCGACCACCTGTTCGAATTGCGGAAGAAGGGCTTCAACCGGCTGTTTCAGGCCGGCCGCCTGTTCGAGTTCTCCACCCCGGAATCGCTGCTCGATATCGATTTCTCGCAACCCGTCTTCGTGCTGGTGGATCGCCTGGCCATTGGTCCGGACTTGCACCAGCGCCTGGTCGATACCATCGAAATCTGTTACCGCGAAACCGGCGAAGTGATTTTTCAGAGCGCCGCGGGCGACGACGTGCTGCGCTTCAACGAGAAGTTCCAATGCAAGACCTGTGGCACCGACTTCGCCACGCCCGAGCCCATCCTGTTCAGCTTCAACTCGCCCGCCGGCGCCTGCCCCCGCTGCCAGGGCTTCGGCAACACCATCGATTTCGACATGGACCGCGTGATTCCCGACAAGACCCTTTCGCTCGACGAAGGCGCCGTGGAGCCCTGGACCAAGCCGACGCACCGCTCGTGGCTGGGCAATTTCCGCAAATCGGCGCGCCAGGGTGTGCGCTTCCGTGTTCCCTTCTGCGACCTTTCGGAGGAAGAGCGCGAGACGGTCTACGATTTCATCCGCCGCTTTTTCGACCATTTGGAGACCAAGAAATACAAGCTGCACGTGCGCGTCTTCCTGAGCCGCTACCGCGGCTACGCCCTGTGTCCCGAGTGCAGGGGCGCGCGGCTGCGTAAGGAATCGCTCTATGTGCGGGTCGGCGGCAAGAACCTCGCGGAGGCGGTGAGTATGAATATCGCCGAAGCCCGGCAGTTCTTCGACGAACTCTCGCTCACCGCCGAAGAAACCGCCATCGCCGAGAAGATCCTGGTCGAAATCCGGCAGCGGCTGAAATTCCTCAACGACGTGGGCCTGGAGTACCTCACTCTGGATCGCCTTTCGTCGACGCTTTCCGGCGGCGAGGCGCAGCGCATTCAACTGGCCACCTGTTTGGGGTCCCGCCTGGTGGGAGCGTGCTACGTGCTGGACGAACCCTCCATCGGGCTGCACAGCCGCGACACCGGCCGCCT
>JADGNR010000148.1 GCA_017883415.1 Bryobacteraceae bacterium
ACGCCACGGTGGGATTCCTGCTGTTCCTGGTGGTGCCGGATTCCATCAGCCATCACCTGATTGTCGGCCCAGGCTTGCAGGCCCGGGAGGCGCGCATCAGCCGGCGATATGCGGGGCCGCACTATGCAGCGGTTGCCCCTTACGGCCGAGGGTTCCGAGTGGGCGTTTCCGGGCCGCGCGCGTTCGCAAGCGGTGGGCCGAGCTGGTTTGGGCAGTAGGGGAGTTTACTTCTTCCGCCGGGCCAACTTCTTGACGTCTCTGCGATCGCGAAGCCTCCCGGCGGCGATCTTGGACCTCAGCAAGTCCTCACGGCAGAGCACGGGAGCGGATTCCCCGCCAAAATCGACCACGACCTTGCGCTCCCAAGCGGGACCAAAATCAAGCCCAGTGACAGAGCTCATGATGTCGATTCGCACCGGATCGATCCCGATCTGGAAAAAGACCTCCGGCTCGGTGAAATCGCGCGGAGCTACGCCCTTTGTTGGGGCGCCAAAGTGGGCGAGCGCGGCCAGCACCTTCCGGGCGTTGGATTCGGTGGGTTCAATCCACAGGTCCAGGTCCTTCGTGTAGTGCGGCTCCGTGTGGGCCATCACCGCGTAGCCTCCGACGATCAGGTAGCGGACGCCGGCCGCGTTTAAATTTCGTAACAGATCTTTGAAGTCGGAGTTGATCTTCATCGACACCTCGGGCGGCGGCCGCGGTGACCACCAGGTCCCACGCCGCCTCGAAGATCCGTTTGGGACCGAGCGCCTGCCAGAAGGCGATATCGAACTCCCTTCCCGGCGCCCGTCCGCGCACCAGGCGGGTCATGATCACACGCTTGGCCATGGTTTTATTATGCGTTGTTTCGGGTCCTGCGCGGGACGCCGGGGGATCTACGGCTCCAGGAACATCTCCCCGCAGACGGCGTCCCAATCGGCATGCGGGTAGCTGGCGGCGATGTCCGCCACCGGCACGCCGCCATCGGCCAGGGTGGGCGCGCCGCCTTCGGAGGAGAGCGCCAGTTGCAGACGTTCCATTTCGCGCATCAGCCAGGGCTTCACTTCGGCGCCGCGCAGCAGATGACGGAAGGCCGGCTCACCCGCGGCTTCGGGCTTCACTTTCAAATACCAGCCGCGCGCCGGGCCGCCGGTCTCGACCACCTCGCCGTCCACCGGGGAGAGCACGCGCACGTCGGCGCCGCGCTTCTTCACGTGGAATGCAGTGCCGTTGACGTGCAGGCGCGTGCCCGCCGGGGGGAGATCGAGGGCGCCTGGTACGCCCACGAGGCGGCCCGCCAAATCGTCGAGCCCCACGGTCACCGTGCCGTCCGGCTCGGGATGCGCCCAGGCGTGGCCGCGGTGGTACAGCCGGTCGAGCGGGAACGACATGCCGAAGATCTCCTCCTCGCACTCGGCGGGCTGCGCCAGCGGATGCTGCGCGATCAATTGGGCATGCGTCTCGCATTGGCGGCAGTCGAAGGCGTGCGGGCACTCGCGGTGTTTGAACTCCCCGGTCAGCACGTGCCGGCAGACGCGGTCACGCGCCGGCAGGTCGTGGAAATCGGAGTGCCAGCGGATGTCGCCGGCCTGGCCGGCGGCGAGCGCGCGTCGCGAGCGGAGCGCGGCCATAATTAATGTCGTCGCCACGACCACCAGCACGGTATAAAACGCGCCCAGAAAGACGATGTGTCCGGCGTTCCAGTGAAAACCATAGATCCAAGGCAACATGATCAATACCTCCCCGCCCGCACGGGCTGTTGGCGCTCCGGCGCGGGCTGTTGGCGATCCTCCGCGGTCTGGCGCTCCGGCGCGGGCTGTTGGCGATCCTCCGCGGGCGGCGTTTCCCGCCGGGCCAGGTTTTGGAGTGCGCGCTCACGCACGGGCTCTTCTTCCCGCCGGGCCTGGTCTTGGAGTGCGCCGTCCTCCACGGGCTCTTCCTCCCGCGGCGCCCTGGCTTTGAGTGCGCGCTCCTCGACGCGCTCTTCTTCCCGCAGCGCCGCGATTTTGAGTTCGCGCTCCTCGGGGAAGAGCTGGAAGTAACGGAATGAGAACGAATAAACCAGCACACCGAACGCCACCACCGCGAGGAACGTTCCAATCTCCTGCCAGCTCGGCGTGTAAGAGAGGAACTTGTCGAAGGACAGCGTGGGCAGCGCCAGCGTCTGCACGGTCATCACGAAGCGGTTCAACGCCACGCCGCAGCAGGCCAGGGTGGCGGCGGAGACCAGCCAGCCGGTGCGGCGGCGGAGCTGCGGGGCAAGAAGTACGAGGGCCGGAACGAGCCCGAAGAGGACGATCTCGGCGAACAGAATCCAGGTGCCGAACGGCCGCCAACTGTAGTACTGCGCCGCCGGGAAGCCGCTGGAGGGCGAAGTGCGGTTGATCCATACCAGCGTGTCGACGGTCTTGGCCAGCACGTACACGGCGAGCAGCAGCCCCGAGATCCGTCCCAGCAGTTGCAGCACGCGCGGGCGCACCAGGCGCTTGCGGGTGATCTTCTCCACCAGCCAGGTGGTGAGCAGGATGAAGCTGGGCCCCACCGCCGCGGCCGAGAGTATGAACAGGAAGAAGGTGGAGGGCCACAACGCGAGCCCCTCGCGGAAGGCGAACGGCCGGCCGCGCAGGACGCCGTACAGGCCGCCCAGCGAGCCCTGGTGGAAGAAGGAAAGGAACGTCCCCACGCCGGCCAGCACGTAGATCAGCTTATGCAACTCGAACTCGAACACCAGAAACGCGGGCACCTGGCGCAGCTTGCGGTTCTTGAGCACGATGGGCAGATACTCGATGGCCAGCACGGTCAGATAGCAACTGATGCAGAAGGTGACCTCGGTCAACATGGAGTGCACGTTGGGGTACCAGAAGGTGAACCACGCGCGCAGGGGCTGGCCCACATCCACCGCCAGCACGCACACCGCGCCGCTATAACACACCAACCCGATCACCACCGCGCTGTTGATGACCGCGCGCAATTCGTGGAGCTTAAGGATGTAGAGTAAGAAGCCCGTAAAAAAGGCGCCGGCGCCGAAGGCGATCACCGTCAGGTCGAGAAAAATCCACAGACCGAAGGCGAAGCGGTTGTCCATGTTGGTCTGGTTCAGGCCTTTGATGAGACACAGCGCCGCCGAGTACAAGCCGAAGGCGAGCATCGCGGCCCACGGCAGAATCCATAGCAGGAACCGGGGCGTGGAGCAGCGCCGGACGCCGCGCGTAATGAAGTCCTTATCCACGGAGGTTCTCCTTTTCAGAAGGGCGGGCCATCTGGCCTGGCTCCGCGGTGGCCCGCACCCAGTCGCGCTCGGAGCGGTAGTAGATCTTGGGATCGGTGCCGAGTTTCTCGAGCAGGCGGAAGCTGTCGGCGCTGTGCGCGGCCTGGGCGGGAGCGCTCGCGCCATCGTTGAGGTCGCCGAACTGGATGGCGCCGGTGGGGCAGGCCTCGGCGCAGGCGGGCTGGTATTCCACCGGTTCGGCGGCGGGCTTGCCCATGGCGGCGGCGAGTTGCCGCGCGGCGTGCCAGCGGCCGTGGCAGAAATTGCACTTCTCCACCACGCCGCGCATGCGGGGCGTGACTCCGGGGTTCAGCGCCTGCTCCATGCCGGCGGGCCAGGCCGGGTCCCACCAGTTGAAGGAGCGCGCGTGGTAGGGGCAGGCCGCCACGCAATAGCGGCAGCCCAGGCAGCGCTGGGGCATCTCGCCGACGATCCCGGTGGCCGGGTCCACCTCCACCGCCTGCTGCGGGCAGACATGGACGCAGGGCGTGTCGTGGCCGCACTGCTGGCACAGGACGGGAATGAAGGCCGTCCGCCGGCCGGGGTAGTCTTGGCCGTTATCAACCTTGTAGACGCGAATCCAGCTGAGGCCGGTGCGCTCGGTCGTTCCCTCGTGGGCCGGCGGAACGTTGTTCTCCACGGCGCAGGCCACCATGCAGGCGCCGCAGCCGTTGCAGCGGTCGACATCGATGGTCATGCCGTACCGCGCCGCTCGAATGGGTTGTTTTTCGGAGGTCATGCTCGTACCACCTTGGCGCGCGCGCCGGGGGCGCACACGTCGAGAATTCCGGGCCGCGCCGCCACTTGCACCATGCCGGGCGGAATGGCGGGATCGACGATCGCGTCGATGGCGCAGTTCCCGTAGCGGGTCTGAAGCACCGCGCGCCCGCCGCCGGGGATGCCGCAAGCGCGGGCCGTCGACGAATGGAGTGCCGCCTGGTTCGGCGCCAGGCGCAGACCCGATTCCTGGTAGAGCTTGGAGAGGATGGGCGAGCCAGGGGCGGCCGAAGCGCAGGATTCGGTGAGGGAGACGATAAGGGGAAGGTCGGCATCCGCGGGGGTGTGGGGCGGGCCCCCTGGCCCGCGGCCGGCCCCCCGGCCGGCCTTCGGCCGGAGGCCGACGAGGGCGTCGGCGTGCGGGCGAGGGCGCCCGCCCCACGCATCGTCGATCCAGCAGGCGCCTTCGTTCAGGGCCTTCCAGAAATCGTCCGGTTTCACTTCCTTCACGGGCGTCGATTTCGCATCCGCATACGTAAATAAAATTCCGCGGCCGGCCTTGTGAATGGCATCGGCGCGCTCGCGCAGCGCATCGCCGGCGGCCAGCTTCGCCCGCTCGGCAATGAACGCCGCCGGGTTCACCACACCGGCCGGCGGCGGCAGCAGCGGCGCAGTCAGGCGGAACGCGGCCGCCGGGGAATCGATGGCGGGCGGGATATCGTCGGCGATTTCCGGGTACACGGCGGTGGGCAGGACGTAATGCGCGTAGCGCCCGTAGCCCATACGCGACCAGGCGAAGGCCACGACTAGCGGCTGGTCGCGCACCAACTTCTTCTCGATGTCGCGCCACGGCAGATATTCGCCCGGCGCCGATTCGTCGATGAGCAGCACGCGAATCGAATGGTCGGGCAGGTCGGCGAGGTCGGTCACCGGGGCCGCGGATTTCCGCCAGGCGTCCGGGACCGGGGTTTCCGGGCGCGCCACGATGGCGCCGCCCGCGCGCTCGACCAACCGGTTCAGCGCCAGCACTTCCGGCGAATCCGCGGCATCGAGCACCAGCGCCGGGCCGTTTTCCGTCAGCTCCTTCGCCACGGCGGCGAGTTGCGCTTCGGAGAGTCCGGTTTCGGCGGCCGTCCTGGCCGGTGTGAACTCCCGCGCCTCGGCATCGCCCAGCAGGTGCGCGAGGCCCAACGCCAGCGCGGACTCCGAGCCCGGGCGGATAGGCAGCCAGGTGTCCGCCAGCATCGCCGTGCGCGATTCCACCGGTTCGGCCTGGATGAGGCGAAAGCCCGCGCGGTGGGCGTTGACGTTGCCCGGCGTACCCCATCCATCGAACAGGGGCGCGCCGAAGCTCAGGATCGTTTTGGCCTGGGCGAGGTCCACCGCAGTCGCTCCGCCTAACGAGTGCGAGGGGGCCAGGTAGACGCCGTGGGCGACCGACGCCATGGCGCGGCGGTAGGTCCAGGAAGCCGTGCGCCGGGGCCGCAAATCGAGCACCGCCACCCGTTCGCCGGGGCCGCATTGGGCCATGGCATCCGACACGGCCGCGGCGGCTTCGTCCACCGGGCCTTGCTTCAATCGCGCGGGGTGATAGGGCAGATGGTGCCCGGTCAACCCGAAGGGGCACATCGCGCCGCGGGTGAGTGGATGTCCCGCGACGCCCGCGAGCGAAACCGGCCGATCGCCGGCGCAGCGCGCGCGCACCGCGCATCCGGCGGAGCACAGCGGGCAATTCGTGAAGCGGGCGCGGATTTCGCCGCGCGGCGGCGCCGGAATCCACGGCCAGTTCTGGGACCACAGCGCGGTATCGGTGATCAGCCGCCACGGAACCGGCGTAAACAGGACGCCCACGGCCGAGCCGCCTGCCAGTTTCAGTAAGTCTCTGCGAGTGGTGTTCATAGTGCGCCTTTACTTATGGCAATCCAGGCAACTGTGCGCGAGGCCCTGGCGGCGGTGGCAATCCACGCAGTCGGCCATCTTCATGCCGTGCCCCATGGGCTTGCCGGCCCGCGTGGCGCCGATCTTCCAGATATCGCGCGAGTAGCCGCTGATGCGGTCCTGCTGGTAGGGCCGCAGGGTGTTCGCCGCCCCTTCGTCGCCATGGCAGGTTTCGCAGGCGATCTGCCCGCGCTTCACGTGCGCGAGGTGGGGGAAGTAGACGTTTTCGGGCTGCCGTGCGTAGGACGCCCATTCCGGCTCGCGGTTGGGCGTCACGTACTGCTCGATGAAATTTTTCTCCGCCGCGGTGGCGCCCATGGGTGCGGCATGGCAGCCCGCGCATTTGTCCAAACCCGGAATGCCCGCGAACGTGCCGTCCGCGCGGAACGCGTGGCAGTCGTCGCACTTGGCGCCGGCCTTGTCGGCGTGGACCTGGTGACTGAAGTCCACCGGCTGCGGCCGGCTCCGATAGATGGCGTGGGGGAAGCCGACCCAGCCCCCGCCCAGGGCGATCAGCATTCCGGCCAGAAACAGGATTTTTCCGCGTATCTTCACGGCGTTCATTCCCCACTCGCGTATGGCGAGAAGAATTCGTGAAACAGGGCCAGCATCTGATCGCGATCCAGATGCCGTACGACACCCGGCGCGAACAGGCCGCCGTCGGCCAGGTGCGCGAGGCCGCCCGGCGTGTCCGCCTGCCGCTGCAGGAACTCGCTCATGCGGCCTTCCTCGCGCTCCATCCAGGCGCGCGCCGGGTCACCCCGGAGCAGGTGCGCGGACATATCCGGCTCCGGCACTCCTTCGAACAACCAGCCGCCGGTATAAGGTTCCGAAGCAAGGCGCGTGGGATCGGCGCGCAGATAGAGGTTGCATTTGGTCAGCAGGAATGGAAGCGGAAAGACCACTTCCAGATCGACTCCATCCACGGTCAGAATTGCGGTGGGCCGGTGGCGGCCCTGCTGCCAGACATAACTGATGCGCTCGATATTCCCCAGCGCGCGGCTGAAGAAGGCATCGATGCCGGCGTGGCAGACGCCGTCGTCGGTCACGTCGAGCCACATGTGATTGGGCGCGTAGCTGAGCCAGTTGGGCATGGAGACGCCGTCGGCATCTTCGGCCGGCTGGCCGGGATGCGCCATGGCGAGGTACAGTTCGCAATAGCGGAAGCTGTCGTTGCCGCAGCGCGAGAGCAGGGACTCGCTATAGGGCACGAACTTGGTGACCGGGGCGGCGCCGCAATACTGCATCAGCGACTCGCACAGGTAGGGGCACGATCCGGAAGCTGCATGTTCCTCAGGCTGCGCCTGGTAAAGCTGGCACGAGCGGAAGTCTTCCGAAGAGCACTTCTCGTCCGCGCGGACATCCTGCGCCAGAGGGATCAGCTTCCGGACCGCCGCGTTGCGGCAGTATCTGACCTGGGTTTCCTTCAAAAAAGGGCAGGTCATGGGGGCTACCGCTCCTCTTTCTTTCCCAGTTCCTCGCCGCCATCGGCCATGGTGACGCCGAGCGAGGGGGTATGGAAGGCGTGCCCGTCGCTGAACGAAGCGACCAGATCGGTCACCTCGCGATCGAGATGGGACATCGCCACGCGTTTCTTGGCTCTTGCGGCCAGTTCCTGCAGCACGCCAATCGCAACGGCGGCGCAACCGATCAGGGTAACCAGGCCCAAGACAATGTTGGTTACGGTCAACCAGTAAGTAGACGGATCGCTCACGGAGAGATCTCCTTTCCCTGTTACCCACTGCACGGTGGGGGCCATGCAGAAACGAAAGGAGATGGCGGGTGTGGAGGGGGCCAAGTGCCGGGAAATCAGACTATTTTATCTGGAATCCCGGCATGAAGGGAGGGCAAGGCCGCGCCAATGCAGATTGCGGGATCGCCCACGCCGGCCCAGTAGGCCATGGATGCGAAGGGCGTCTGGCGGTCGCGCCAGTCCAGAAAATCGTAGGCCAGCAGGAACTCCTCGGACGCGATGGGCGCCACCATGCCGAACGAGACCAGGCGGCCGTCGTCGGCGTAGGGAAGGCTGCGGAACAGGATGCGGTCCACCACGCTGAAGACCGCGGTCGAGGCGCCGATGCCGAGAGCCATGGCCACAAGGGCCGCGGCAGTGAACGCAGGAGCGCGGGAGAGGCCGCGCGCGGCGTAGCGCACATCCTGGGCGAGGATGTCGAGATGGCCGGTGACGGACATACACCTCCCCTCCAGAGGCCTTGACCGGTTTAGAGGCCGGGGGGCGTCGGAAAGTTCCCAACCGCGGGGCTCAGGTCATTTGCCGCCCAGATAGGCGCGGGCCCATTCCAACTCCGGCCGGGCAGCCTCCGCATGGTTGGCGATCTCTCGAAGCTCGATCGCGTAGGCGCGGGCTTTCGTTCGATCCCCGGCCTTGTCGGCCGCGGTGGCCGCGCCGGCCGTGGCATTGAAGCGCCGCGGCGCGGCCTTCAGAACCGCCTCATATTCCCGCAGAGCCGCCGGCGCCTCTCCCTTCTCCAGCAGGAGATCGGCCAGCATCTCGCGCACGGGCAGCAACGCCCCAGGCGTCACGGGGTGCTTGTCGACGGCGTCCTCGTGGTCGGCAGCCATACGAAGGAGGCGGAGACCCTCGTCCTTCTTCCCTTCGGCCCAGGCGATCAGCGCCGTGGCCGCTTCCCACTGCGCGCCGATGGAGCCGCTCCAATCGTAGTCGCGCGTGGCCGGCATGGCCCGGCGGATGGCGGCGATTTCGTCGTTCGACCGGCGCGCGGCGGCCACATCCCCTGCACGGGCCGCCCCAATCGCACGCGCGTAATGCACCAGCGCTTCGGCGTTCCGAAAGCGATTCCAGGGGAACCATGCCGGCTTGATCTCCAGAGCAGCCGCGGCCCGCCAATCGTGCCGCTCGAGAGCCCAACGCGCCGGCGAAGCCGCAAAGGCGTAGGCGGCGGCGAACTGATTTTCGTCGAGCCTGGCGATCTGCTCCATCTCCGCCAGGGCCTTGCGAGCGCTGGCGTCCTTGGCTTGCTGGAGATACGCATAGACCAGGTAATCCATGGCGTGGAGCTGGTCGAACGATCCCCCGCCACCGTGCAGACGTTGCGCCTGGGCGATGGCGGACTTCGTCGAGGCGGTGTTGGAGGCTATGGAATCGTCCCACAGCCCCAACCGGGTGAAGATATGGGAGGGCATGTGCAAGGCATGCGGCGCATCCGGCGCAATCGTGGCGTACGCGCGCGCGGCCTTGAGGCCCAGTTCGGCCAGAGACGGATAATCGACGCTGTGAATGATGTAGTGCGCCACCCCGGGATGGTTCGGATGGCGTACCAGCATCTGGTTGAGGATCTCGCTGCCCCTCTTCTGCCACGTATATGACTTGTCGGTCGGGTCGAGGTATCCGATGGCCACCAACTGCAGAGCGTGGAAAATCGCGGCTTCGTCGTCGCCGGGGTTGCGCTCGCAGACCGCGGCCAGCGCCCGCTCATAATTCTTCGCGCGGGTCGCGTGATCCACCGTCGGCCAGTCCTGGTAGAACACCGCCAGAGCCTGAATGTAGTCGCGCTCGCGGTCCGTCTTGGCGTTAACGGCCCGATCGAGAGCCGCGGCGCCCTGCTTCAGTTCCTCGGGCGACGGCGACGCCCAGATCGGGTGATACCAGGTCCGCGCGACGCCCCAGTAGGCCATGGCACAGGTTGGGTCCGCCTTCGCGGCATCGGTGAACGTGAGGCGCGCTTCCTCGTACCCGAACGAGTGGAGTAGCGCCGCACCGCGGGAGATCGACTTTTGCGCCGTGGCGTTGCAAGAGGTCGGAAAGTCCACGGTGCCGAGGCCGGCAACGGCGTGTTGGTGTTGGGAGTGATCTTCCTGTGCCGTCGCGAAAGCAGCGCAGAGAATCAATAGCACGAGTCGCACACATCCTCCTGCCAGGGCACCAGCCAGTCCCTCCGTTTGCCCGGTTCGGTCCCTCAGCCCACTGAAAATTAAGTGGGTCTGCCTATGGGCATCTTAATCCAAACGATGCTCCTCAAGGATCCCGTCCGGCCGCAACGCGGCCCGTCACTGGCGGGTCGGCAGATTCAGCGACCGCGAGATGGTGTGTGCGTGGGCGAAACCGCTCCCTCACGGTCGCGGCTCTGATCGGAGACGGGTCCTGGGGGCGCGCTTCCGCGGCGGGGCAGCCGGCCACGTCCCTGCTTCAAGCGGCCAGCTTCTCGCCTTACGGGTCAGCCTCTAAGATGGACGCGCCCAGGCGCGGCACGGTGCTGCAATCTGACTGCAAACGGGCCGATAGTCGCCAGCGGCTTATTCGATGGGACTTCTACGGCCGCCTCACTTCTTCTTGGTGGCGGCCGTCCCGATCCGCATTTTCTGGAAGTCCTTGGTCAAAACGCCGCGGTACACGGCCTCCGGGTCCTTCCGGAACTTGTCCCCCCCTCGCATGATCGTCGTGAACGCCAGCACTTCTCCGGACTTGGCGTCTACGAACGCCATGTAGAGCCGGGCGGTGGAGTTCGATTGCCCGCCCACCAGCAACCCGAACGCCTTCTTCCCGCCGGTCAGGATGCTGCCCGAGGAGTGCAGGAACAGCAGCGCATCGGCCTGTGCCGAACACGGCAGCAGCGCCACTTCGTCGCCCAGCGTATAGCGCCCCTTCCGGACCTCGCCCGGTTTCCTGTGCAACTGCGTCGCGACCGTGTCGTACTTCTGGCTCACCTGGAGCACGATCTGCTTGGCCTCATCGGTCGCTTGCGCCTGGTCCGGTACCGCGGGGAATGTCTCCGCCCCCGCCTCGCGCACCAGTTTCAGCACCACCTCCTCCATCTTGTTGGTCCACTCGTCGGCTTCCTTGGTCATGCCCTCATGGGCCTTGATGCCGACCTTCGCCCACTCGGCTTCAATGGGCATGACACAAACCCTGGTGATGCTCTTCTCACCCGAATCCAGCTTCGGGTTGTTGATCGCCGCCCCGAGCGTCATCGGGAACACGGCCAGCATGGCCAGATAAATCAAACCGCTTCGATGCATTCTGAATTCTCCTTGCGGCGTCTGGGACGCCATTGGTCATTTACCGGGTTCCCGGCCGCGCAAACCCTGCGAGGCCTTGTCGATCCGCCCTTGGATGCGCAGGCGGTCCGGCGCGTCCGGCGGCGCCAGTTCCAGGTATTTGTGGAACTCGCGCGCCGCGTCCTCAAACTGCTCCTGATCCTCATAAAGCATGGCCAAGCCGCGGTGCGCTTCGGCCGATGAGGGGTTCTTCTCAATCGTCGACAGGTAGAGTTCGGCGGCCTTCGCCTGGTTGTTCTTCTTCAGGTCCGTGCCGCCCGGCAACTTCAGCAAGTCGCGCTGCTCTTCGGCCTCGGTCATCCGTATCAGCCGCTTGCGGTCGTCCGACTGCCCGCGCCGGCCCAGTTCCTCCGCACCCGGTGCGGTCGTCCTGGCCCCCAGCACGCGATAGCCATCTGCCAGCAAGGACCGGTACAGCGGCTCATCCGGCTTCCATTGAACCAGCCGGTCGGCCCGCGCGATCGCGGTCCGCGGCCGCCGGCTCGCCAGGTCGGCCTGGATGTTGTAGCAGATTGCCGGCGCCGCGTGGGCAAGGTAGTCCGTCTCGCTCGCCGGACGTGCATCCTCCAGCCGCCGGCTCGCGGCCAGTTGCTTCGTCGTGGCGATGCGCTCCACCAGCTTCGGGTGCGTACGGTAGAACGTCTCCACCGGCTCCACTTCCAGCTTCTCGTCCATGCGCTCGAAGGTGGCCGGCATGGCGGCGGGGTCGTACTTGCCCAGCGTCATCAGATCCAGCCCCAGCCGATCCGCCTCGCGCTCCATGTTCTGGCTGTAGCCGAACACCGACGCTACCAGCACCATCTGGCTCACGCTCGCGGCCAGCGTCAAGGTGGAGCCGAACACCGATCCCGACGGGAAGTAGCCTCCTGCCGATCCGGCGGCGGCCAGGATGTGCATTGCGACGCTCTTCTTCCGCATGCTGCGGTTCTGCAGGTAGCTGTGGCGCGCGGCCGCGTGGGTCAATTCGTGGCCCAGCACCGCCGCCAGTTGCGCCTCGTTCTCCAGTAGCGCCAGCAGGCCTGTGTTCACGTAGATCGACCCGTTCGGAAGCGCGAAGGCGTTCACCAACGGGTCCCGCAGGACGTGCACGCGATACTTGACGTTATCGGGCGCCGGGTTGTCGCCCACCATCCGTTCCACAACGTTCTGCAGGTAGGCGGTCAGTTCGGGATCGGTGAATACGGAACCCTTCTTCTCCAACTGCCGATCCACTTCCTTTACTTCGTCGAGAAGCGCCAGGTCCACCTTGGTGAACTTGAACGTTCGCCCGACCTCATCCTGCGCCAAGGCGGGCGGCGATGCACTCAGCAACGCCCCCGCCGCCAGTAACACCAGGCGGGACATCATTTCGGTATCTCCTCTTGGACGCCGCGCACACCATATGGGCGGGGCGGCGTAAAAGCAAGGCCTCGCAGATTCTGACAAACGGAATGCGAACTCTGTATTGTGTGGTCCAAAATTTCCATTTTCCGCATCGATTTTACACCTCATCCACCAATTTCGGACCTTTTTATTTAGAATGGCTTCCTGCCATCGAGAAGCCGGCGCCGTTCGGCGCTCCCAGCCAGGGGCCGATGGCTCCTCAGTAGCGGT
>JADGNR010000445.1 GCA_017883415.1 Bryobacteraceae bacterium
CGCTCCGGGTGCGCCTCCAACTCACCATCCGCTCAACATACGCGATATCGGATACGCCCCGACCATCGTGCGTCACAAGGGCAGGTTCCTTCTGATGGCGTCTGAATCGGAGGTCTAAGCGCTAGCCTTCCCGCCTTACATCGATACGTCACCTCGCTTCTGTCTGTTTTGGCGCTGGCGTTCGCTCCGCGTATCGGCGCTGCGGGCGGGCCCTCCGCAGAGGCGCTACCGGAGGGGCAAGTAGGGATCTGGGCCCGAACCTGGCGGCGTGGAGATGATCCTTTCGATTTTGCGCGTTCGCAACGGGATCACAAAGATTTTGTCCTGCGACTGCACCGCTGAGAACACGTACTGGTTGTCTTTCGAAAAGGTGAGCGAGACGGGTTACCCGGTCAGCTTCACCTGCGTCTCTTCCTTACGGGTCTCGGCATTGGCGAACCCCACGGCCTCACCGGTTTGCAGCGCATAAACCAGCGTCTTGCCGTCGGGCGTGACCCTGATCCGCACGGGGCCCTTGCCGGTTGGAATCTCGCCGATGCGCGTTTTCGACTGCGTGTCGATGACGCTGATCGAGTCGCTGTTCAGATTCGTCACGTAGAGGCGGCGGTTGTCCGGAGAGAAGGCCATGCCCTGCGGACGCTCGCCGATCGGGATCACCTGAACTTCCCCGGTTTCGAGGTTCACGGCGGACACCGTGCCCGTATCGGTATTGCTGGTGTAAGCCCACACACGGTCGTTCGCGAGTTTGACGAGATGCGGGGCCTTGCCCTTGATGTCGTACTCCTTCACGATTTTGCGGGCGCGCGGGTCAATCATCAGCAGCATGCTGGGCAGTTCGGTGGTAACCAGCAGTTTTCCAGTCTTGGGGTCCACATCGATGCCATGCGGCCGGCGATACTTACCGAGATCGATGGTTCCCACCAGGGATCGGGTGCGGGTATCGATGATCGAAACCGTGTTGCCACCCTGCCCCGTCTCGGTCATCCACAACACTCCGTTGTCCGTGGTAAAGAGGTAGTGGCCGTCGGGCGAAAAGGTCATCTCGTGGGGATGGCCACCGATTTTGACTTCCTTGAGGATCTTGCCGCCGCTATCGAAGAAGCCAACGTGGCCGGAGGCCTTCTCTACAGCCACATAGCCCGGCTTGACATCCGCCGCGCCGCTGGCGAGCGTCGCCAGCAGCACGAAGCATGCATGTCGCATATCAGTTCGCTCCCTTCTGTGCGGTGATTTTGGCCGCCCAATCCGTATCGGCAACATCCAACCCACCTGGAAACGCCGGGAGTTGCAGCTCCCCGTTGGCATCCGCGCGCAGAGTGGCGCCGGCTTGCCACTCGCCCGACTGCGTGTTAAACCATGCGAAGGTATAGGGCGAGTTCGGATTCCAGCCAGTGGAACGTGCCCGGCGCGTCTGATTTTCGAAGTACAGCAGGGCGAAATCCTTAGACGCAGTGCGCATCATGAAACTCCAACCGTCGAGGCCAGCATCCCGGCTTTCGTCCGCCCTTCCTGGGGTCAGGGCGTCGGAGGTCAACTCCAGTTCGCGATATCTGGGGCCCTCAGACATCACGAACCTCGCGAGCGATTTCATATAAGCCGCGGATCGGTAGCGGAGGGCCTGCCAGAAATATGGCCGCGCACCGGCCGGCTCGGTATCGACAGAGACGTCGTACGCCGCGGTTCCGTGCACGTGGCCGGCCAACCCGCCGGATAAGACGCAACCGTACATTTGAGCGCGCGAGAAATAGTTGTCACGGTCGGAGTCGGGAGTGGGTCGCTCGCCTGCCACCACGTTGTTCTGATGCATCCAGCCCGTATAGTAGGGCTCCAGATCGAGGGCCGGATATGGCGGTGAGAGCCGGAACAGCGCTTCGATGGCCGCGTAAATTCCGTGGTCGCGGGGCTTGTTGCCGGTGGCGTGCATGGTGATCCACGGCGCCTCGTCGCCATGACCGAAAGTGACCGCTGTCGAGTGGTCGATCAGTGCCGTCACGGGCTGGCCGAAAGGCATTGGCCCGTATTTTTTGTAGTGGTAGTTCAGTGCTTCGTTAAACTCAGCGCCGGTGATCGAGTAGTTTTTCAGGTAGATATCGAAATGAACCTTGCTGAAGATGAAATTGTAGGCGCCATAGCGCGCCGCGATGTATTGGACAAAGCGCGAGAAAGACTCATTGAATTTGAAGTACGCCTTCCAGGCCGGGGCTACATCGCGACGGATGGTCTCGAGCATGGGAATGAAGCCCTGGTCGCTCAAGTACTGCATCTTGCGGTCGAGGCTCTGAAAGTAGTGGGGCACGACACGGTCGAAGTCGGCCAAGCCGTCGCGATTGGGAAGGATCTCGAAGGAGCGATAGCCCTGCTCGTCGTGCATGGCTTTGGCAGTGGGCGTTTTGCCATCTACTAAAACGCCGAAGGCTTCCCAGGCATTGCGCAGGTAGATGCCATTGCGATCGGCGTACGTATTGGCGTACTGATCGGAGGCCCAGGTGGGAAAGGCCGCGATCATGCTCACGGAGTTGAAGCCCTGGCGCTTACGATACTGGACCGCGGCTTCGAACGTCACTCCGGGTGTAGGTTCCCAATTGGGGTCCACGGGGGCGCCGGTCAAGGGAAGGCGCCAGGTGGCCGCTCCAATCCACGTGTCGCCGACCAGAAAGAACGGGGTGCCATCGGCATACTGGAGTGCGTGGCCGTTGGGCGTGGAGCGCAGGAACCCGCGCCGGTTGGGGTTCGCCTGCTTGTCCGCCTCCGTCCAGTTTCGCGCCGCGAAGCTGCCGGATTTGCGGTTTAGACCGGTGTCGGCAGGCTGGTTAGATCCGCTCGTCCATGTCCAGGTGCCCGGAGCGGGGGCCACTACACGCATGCGAAACATCTGTCCGCCATCCCAGAAACCATAAATACGTTTGCTGAAGCCGGGACCTTTCAAATCCAACCAGCACTCGACGTCGGTATAAGGATTGGCGTACTTGCTGGAGGCAGTGAGTTCGATTTCCTTGAGTTCCCAGGTATGGATGGCCGTCTGGGCCGGCAACGCGGCGCAGCAAAGGCAAAGGGCCAGGGCAAGCCGAAACATAGTCATAGAGTAACGCCAGTTTATCTGAATCATGGAGATGCTACGGCCGCATGGTTCGATATTCAGGCCGTCTATCAAACGGTGATGGATCGCGGTTACACGCCTCCGAAGGCACCGCCATCAACGCTTGCGACGGGCAATGGCTGCTGCAAAACGGCACGCGGACCGAAATCATGGTGCGCATTTTCCGGGCGTGGCGCGTGAAGTGCGGCGGTGTTACAAGGGCCGCGAAGTCGCTAAAGTCATCGTCTTTCCCGACGCCCGGTCTTCCACAATCAGCATGCCGTTTTCCAGGCGGACGTCGTCCACCCGCGTCATACCCTCCGGGCTCTTTGCATAAAACAGGAGAAAGCGTGTGGCGATTTTGGATTTCGCAGGCAGCCAGCGATACACGGGGGAATCGAACATGCGGTTCAGTTCCACCATGTCACGGTGCGGCAAATCGAACGGTTGCGTGGCGAATTCCACCCCGCGCCCGATCCAGCCGCCCGTGTATTGCATATAATTCTGCACCCACGGATACTCTTCGCGGCGAAAGACGTATCCGAGCAGGTAATGGCGCTCCTTGTTCAGAATCGTCACCCAAGCCAGGGGGCGGGCCGGATCCATCAGGGTAGTCGTGTGCCCTGTTCCGTTCAAGCCTGCCGGCGTTTCCCGCATGTCGTAGACAGCTCCTCCGGCGGCCGGCGCGTTAGGCCAGGTGAAATCCTGCGATTGTTGCAAGAGCGTGCCCGGACGCGTATTCGCGGGATAGGTACGCGTCTTGGAACGCGCGCCGGAGACGTCTACCACGGTATTCCCGCGTTCCACGAAGGGTGGAAACAGAAAGGGGTGCTCGCCCCAGTTGGCGGTGCGATCGAACGCGGTGTCACTGGTGAGTTCACTGTCGATGTAGATGACGTTCTCGCCATCCACTATCTGAAGGGAGCGCGCGAAGGTCTCCTGAAATTTGGGTAGGTCCACGGTGAACTTTACGGTTGCGACACCGGCCTGCTTTTCAGCGCTCACGAGCTTCCAGGGCTGTAGGTATGCTTCACCGTGCATCGCGAGGCCGGCCGCGGCCTCCTCCTTACTCGGCGACCCGAAGCCGTCCACGCAGACGAAGTGTCCTACCATCGGACCGTTGAGCTTGCGGTTGTCGGGAACGCCTGGCACGAGCTCGGGATTACCGAACGGGCTGATGCCCTGCGGATCGCCTTGAATCTGGATGCGGAGCATCGAGCCGCCCTGCTTCACGATGGCGACTTCCAGCTTGTCGTTGCCCACCAGCAGCACCGCCCGGTTGTACACGTTGGCGTCCTTCACGACGGAAGAGGTTTGTGAGGGGGACGAGATGGCAGCCAGGAGTAGCGAAGCAAGGACCAGCGCCACATGCGCCCGCTTCCGCGAGCACTGGTGAATTGGAAATTCGCAAATATTCTGCATATCTGTTTTAATCTCGAGTTGATCCGTTTGTCGACCGCGCGGATCACACCGGTGTGCCGGACTAGTCGATCACACACTCCACGCGGGAGCCGTCTTTGGAGAGCGAGGTGTGAGCGGTTTTGGTCTTGCCTCCGGATTTGACTTCGATGTCGTACTCCCCTAAAAAGCCGC
>JADGNR010000003.1 GCA_017883415.1 Bryobacteraceae bacterium
GCCCAGCGCCGCGGGCCGGGGCCGCATTCAGACGGAAGTTCCGGCGGGAGATGAGCGCGCCCGATCGGAGCCGCGGACTGGACGTACTGGCGGCGCTGTCGCACCACGCCAACCTGTCGCTGGGTTGCTACTGCCGGGACGAGAGCCGCTGCCACAGGTCCGTGTTGCGGGAACTTCTAGCGGAGCGCGGCGCGGACGTAGTCTGAGGGCGGCCAGCATATCGCCCTGCCGGTGATCGCGGTGGATCTCCATCTCGGGCCTGCCGCGCTGCGCAAGGGCCCGAAGGGCGAGTGGGACGCCACCTATCTGGCCGGCACCCTGCCGCCGCAACCGTGTAGAAGCCGGAACGTGTACCGCGCCGGGTGCATCGTCGTGGGGCGCGCGACTTGCCTCGGGAGGCGCGCGGGTGGTGATCGCCGATCTGAACGCGGCCCAAGCCCGGGCGAAGGCTGCGCGCATTGGGGCCGAGGGGGGACAGGCCGTTGGCGTGGCGTGCGACATCACGAATCCGGAGCTGTGCGAGTGCGCGGCGCAGGCGGCGGCCGATCGATTCGGCCGGCTCGATGGGGTGGTGAACTGCGCCGGTATCAGCGAACCGCACGACTCCATCTCCCTGGCGCCGGCGGAATGGGCGCGGATGGTGGAGGTACAACTCAACGGCGTCTTTTACGCCGCGCAAGCGTGCCGCTTTCCCCCGCCGGGTCGCCTATTGCTCGGCCAAAGCCGGCGTGGCCATGCTCACCAAGGTGCTGGCCATCGAGTGGGCCGAGCGGCGGCGGCGCGGATCAAGGCCCGCATCCCGCTGGGCCGGCTGGCCCAACCCGCCGAGGTGGACGGCGGCTGGCTGGCTTACGGATACCTGTAACCGGTGCACCGCCGAGGGCCGGGTCCGGGCAAGCCTGGCTGGGGCAATTATCGCAGGAACTGGGCGGCGTTCTCTTTGGTGACCAAGGTCTCGCCCGTGTCGATCCGTTTCGCCACCGGCTGGCCGCGAGCCGCTTTGATGGCGGCCTCGACGGCATCGCGGCCCAGCACTTCGGGATGCATGGCCACGTCGGCCGTCAGGCGGCCCGCTTGCACCGCGCGCACCGCCTCACTGGTGGCGTCCACTCCCACGACCGCCACTTTGCCGGTGAGATTGCGGGCGGCGACGGCCTCCACGGCGCCGAGCGCCATCTGATCGTTGGTGGCAAACACGGCGCGCACGTCCGGATGGGAAGTGAGGATGTTCTCCATCACCGACATGCCGAGGGCGCGCTCGCTGTTGGCCGGCTGCACGGCGACGCAGACGAGGCCGGGCGATTTCGCGATCGCCTCGCGAAAACCGGCCAGGCGGTCCTCGTGGGTGGCCACCCCGAGGATTCCGCGAATGACGGCGACTTTGCCCTTGCCCCCGAGCAACGTGGCGATATACTCACCCGCCAGGCGGCCGGCCCGCTGGTTGTCGGCTCCAATGTAGCTCAGTTTGGAAGGCCAGTCGATATCGGTGTCGACGATCAAAACGGGGATGCCAACGGCCTTAGCATGCTCGAGGACGGGCAGCACTTCCGACGCTCCCGCGGGCGCCACCGCCAGCGCCGAGACTCCCTTGGTGACCTGGTTTTCCAGAATCGACACCTGCTGGTCGATGTTCACCTCGCGCTCGGGCGCCAGAACGGACAATCGCACTTCGGGATCGGCGCGCGCCGCCTCCTCGGCTCCCGCCTTCACGCGCTGCCACCATTCGCTGTCGAGCGCCTTGGTGACGAAGGCGATCTCGACGGTCCTGGCCTTGCCGCCGCGCCCGCAGGAGGCGTTCGAGAACGCAACCGCCACCACCATTGCCGCGACCAGTAGTTTTCTGTTCATGGTTCCTCGCGTGTCAGTGTTTCGCCGCCACCGCCATCTCGTGCACGCCGACCGGGCGCTTCTCCTGAAACGAAGCCTGGGCCGCCAGGCTGATTTTCATTGCGGCCACGGCGTCCGCGCCGGTGACCGACGGCCGCGCCTGGTTCCGCACCTTGTCCACGAAATCCTGGATCTGGGTGAGGTAGGCGCTCTCAAACCGCTCGAAGAAGTAGGGCACGGCATCGTGGGTAATCCCTTCCCGGGTCATCATCAGAATGGGGGTCTGGCGGAAATAGCCGATCTGGATGGAACCCTTCGTGCCCCATATCTCGCCGCGGATGTCATAGCCGAACACCGCATTGCGGCTCAACTGGACCACGCCCAAGCTCCCACTCTCGAAGACCATGTCGACGATGGCGTTGTCGATATCGCCTATCTCTTTCATCTCGGGGTACGCCAGGGCGCCGCCGACGGCATGCACGGTCTGGACCTCGCCCATGTACATCCGGGCCACATCGAAATCGTGAATGCCCATATCGGCGATCAGGCCGCCGGAGACTTTCGGGTCGCAGAACTCCAGCGGCGGGCGAAACGGATCGCGGGAAATGGAAGTGAAGACGAGCGGCGTCCCGATCGCCCCCTCCTCCACCTTCCGGCGTGCGCCCAGGTAGGCGGCATCGAAGCGCCGCTGGAAACCCATCTGCAGGAACGCGCCCGTCTCTTCCACTACGCGCAGGATCTCATGGGCGTCCTCGAGTGACAGCGAGATCGGCTTCTCGCAGAACACGGCTTTGCCGGCCCGGGCGGCATCGACGATCATTTCTTTGTGCGTGCTGGTGGAGGCGATCACCACGACCGCCTCGATATCCGGGTCGCCCAGCAGGCCATGGTGGCTCTCATAGAAGCGGCCGATGCCGAATTCCCGGGCGAACGATGCGGCCAGGCCGGGCTTCTGGTCGGCCACGGCCACGAGGCGCGCATGGGGCACGCGCTGCGCCAGATTCGCCGCATACACTCTCCCCATCCGGCCGACGCCAATGACTCCCACGTTCAGACGGCCGGGCATGGAACGCTCCGTGGATAGACTTCCGTCAATTTCACCGGCCGGCGCTCGGCGACCGATTGGGCGGCCGCCACCGCGATGGCCACCGCCATCAGCCCGTCGTTTCCATCCACGGGGACCGGCCGTTGGCGCGTCACCGCGTCCACGAACGCGCGCATCTCCCGCAGGTACGATTCGGCGTACCGCTCCAGGAAAAAGTGCAACGGCTGGGCCGAATGGATACCGGCGCCGTCGCAGTACACGTGCGTGTCGGGCGTTTGGTTCCGCGCCGCCGCCATGCCCGCGGAGCCGAACACCTCGACGCGTTGATCGTAGCCATAGGCGGCCTTGCGGCTGTTGTCGATGGCGCCCAGGGCGCCGTTGGCGAACGACAGCGTCACCACCGCCGTGTCCCAATCGCCGGCTTTTCCAATGGCCGGGTCCACCAGCACCGCAGCCCGGGCGTATACCTCGGTCACCTCGCTTGCCAGCAGATAACGAGCCATATCGAAATCGTGGATGGTCATGTCGAGGAAGATCCCGCCCGAGGCGCGGATGTATTCCTCCGGAGGCGGGCCCGGATCGCGGCTGGTGATCCGCAAAATGTGGGGTTCGCCGACTTTGCCCGCGGCCACCAACTCGCGGACTTTTTCGAAGGTGGGATCGAAGCGGCGGTTGAAGCCCACCATGAGCCGGACGCCGCGCCGGCGCACCTCTTCGTTGATGGCCTGAATTTTCCCGATGGAAAGGTCGATCGGCTTTTCACAGAAGATCTGCTTGCCGGCGGCGGCGGCGTCCAGAATCACCTGGGAGTGGGTATTGGTGGGAGTGCAGATGACGACCGCGTCCACCTCCGGATCCCGGAGCACCTCCCGGTAATCGGAAAACGTTTTCGGGACGGCGAGGCCGGCGGCCGCCGCGGCCAGATTCTCCGGGATTACATCGCACAGGGCGGTCAGTTGCGCGCCCGGAATGCGATGGGCCAGGTTCCCGGCATGAATCCTGCCGATCCGGCCGGCGCCTAAGACAGCGAATCGCAGCGTGCGTGTCGTCATATTGTGAGCTCCTCCGGGCCCGGCACGGAGAGCGCGCCGGGGTCGTGGGGCGGGCAATCCTGCCCGGGGTCCCCTCTGGGGACGCCCTTCAGGCGGCTCTTTCGGGCGGCCGGCTGAAAGCCGGCGGCAGCCAGGATTGGCTGCCCCACTGGTGCAGCCTTCCCGGTTGTGGGACAACTCAGTGACATGGTGCTTTAGCTTGCCGAATTAGTCCGGGTTGGGCAGCATGAAGTCCCGGATGAGCGCATCCAGGTCGTGACATGCGGCGATGAACTGCCGCAGCGTCCTGCGTGTGGCGCCGAAACCGTCGAACTCGTCCACGGCGAGACCGTCTTCGGTATAGGCGCGGCGGAAATCGCCGAATTTCGTCAAAGCATCGACGATCCGGCGGTCCACCGGCTTATCGATCCGCGGCACCACCTCGATGTCGCCGGCATTGAAGCGAACCTGCCAGGAGTAGGGCGGCGAAATCACCGCATCGGCGCCGATGAGCTCGCTCCAGTGCATGTGATTGCGAAAGGCGGCTGAAAGCAGGCGAATCCGGTAGCCCCGCTCGCGAAAAATGCGGTAGGTCTTCTTGAAGACCGCCACGCCGGCCCACTCCAGGCAGCCGGGCTCGACGAGGATGCCCTCTTTTTCCGCCACCACCTTCAGCCAGTCGTCGAGGCGCCCCACCATGATGGTGCACACCGGCCCCATGGAAGCGATGTCCTTGCCGGCCCGCTCGCGCCGCTTCAGGCCGCGCTCCACCGCTTCCGCCACGGCGATCGACTGCGGCAGAGTGAAGCACACCGTGGCGTTGATGCTCACTCCGCGATACGTGGCTTCCTCGATGGCCGGGATGCCCGCGCAGGTTACCGGGATCTTCACGATCATGTTGCGCGCGATCCGGCTGAACTCGAGGGCCTGATCCACAATGGCCTGCGTGTTCCGGTAGAATCGCGGGTCCGTCTGAATAGAGAGGCGTCCGTTGCGCCCCTGGTGCGCATCGAAGATGGGATCGAGCAGCGCCGCGCCCCGAGCGGATATTTCCGCCACCAGCTTCCAGCCGATTTCGCTTTCGGTGGCCGCCGGCATGTCCTGGACCAGAGCTTCGATGCGGCTACGCCACAGCGGCATTTCTTTCTTCAAAACCCCGAGGACGATCACCGGGTTGCAGGTGGCGCCCACGGCGCCATGGGCGATCGAATAGGTGAGCTCTTCGATGGAGGCAGAATCGTTCCACAGGCAGGTGGGCGTAGTCTGCGTCATCCGGTGCAACGGGCTCTTGAACACCGCGGGCGAGCTGGCTGGCGTCACCGTCTTCTCCTGCTCACCGTAACCCGGCAGCGGGGCACATTCGTTACGTTAACAAGCACGCGCGAAGGACTCGATCATACTCTTAACCTCGCAAGGGAGTCAAGGTCGGGGGGGGATTTGTGAACAATCGGTTTCGGCCGCAAGAAGCTTTCGTGAACCAGCAGTTTTGTTGCTGCGATTCAGTTGACTTCGTATAGAATCTTTTCCATGCACAAGCCAACCGTTGCGTTTGCCGCTTTGCTCTTGCTGGGCGCCGTCTTGTTCGCCCAGGTAAACACCGCCAGTCTTACCGGGCTGGTGAAAGATTCGTCTGAAGGCGTGGTCGCCGAAGCGAAGGTCACCGCCACGAACACCGCCACGGGGGTGGAGCGCAGCACGCTCACCGATGCCGCCGGTTACTATTTCCTGGCCAACCTTCCTGTCGGCGCCTATACCATTGCCATCGAAAGGCCCGGCTTCCAGAAGGCCGTGGCCACGGTGAACCTCGATGCCGCGGAGAAGGGCCGGCAGGACTTCGCGCTCGCCGTGGGCACCGTGACCACCATTACGACGGTGGAGGCCACGACGCCGCAACTGTCCACCCAGGATGCCTCGCTGGGCGCCGTGGTGGAGAATCAATATGTCACGCAATTCCCGCTTCTCCTGCGGAGCTGGGACGACCTGGTGAACCTGGTGGCGGGGGTGCAGGGTCAACGCTACACCGACCAGGGCGGAAGCACCAGCGCGGGCCGTACGGGCGGATTCAACGTCCACGGCATACGCCAGCTGCAGAACAATTTCATTCTCGATGGTCTGGACAACAACTCGATTTCCGAGAATGTCCAGGAGTTGACGACGCAGGTGATTCGTCCGTCGGTCGACACCATCCAGGAATTCAAGATCATCACCAACGCCTACTCCGCGGAGTATGGCCGCAATCCCGGTGCGGCCATCAGCGTGGTGACCAAAGGCGGCACCAACCAGATTCATGGGCTGGCGTATGAGTACCTGCGCAATCGCGTGTTCGACGCCAACGATTTCTTCTCGAACCGGCAGGGGCTGGCCAAGCCGCAGAACATTCAGAACCAGTACGGCGGCGACGCAGGCGGTCCCATCGCGAAGAACAAGCTGTTCATGTTCTTCGATTACGAGGGCACCAAGATTCGCCGCGGGGCGCTGCGCAGCACCTCGGTGCCCACCGCCAACGAGCGGATCGGCGATTTCAGCCCGGCCGCGGCCGCGCTGGTGCACACCACCTATCCCACCATTTACGATCAGAGCACCGGTCTGCCGTTCGCGCTGAACCAGGTCCCCCAAGGGAAGATCGATCCGCTGGCGGCGAAGATCATGGCGCTGTTCCCGAATCCGACGGTCCCCGGCATCGCGCTCAACAATTTCTTCCGCAACGCCGGATTGCTGGATGACGGCGGCCGTTTTTCGGGCCGCATCGACTGGCAGCCCGACGCGAGGGACACGGTGTTCACGCGCATCACCTTCACCAACCGGAATCGCTTCATCCCCGGGAACTTCGGCGGGATCGCCGATGGCACCTCCTCCTCTTCGCAAGGACGCCAGCAGCTCACCGCCTACCAAGCCTCTTCGGGCTGGACGCGGCCCATTGGCGCGCGCCTGGTGAATGAACTGCGCGTCGGTTTCGGACGGGACAATTCCCAGGCGGAGCAGGATCCGTTCGGGTTGAACCACACGGGCGACTTCGTTCCCGGCGTGCCTCGCGATCCCAGCTTCGACGGCGGCGTGCCCATGATCACCTTCGCCAACGTGAACACGTTTATCGGATCGCCGAATTTTCTGCCCAAGCACCAGATCACCCAACAATACGAGTTCACCGACACGCTGTCGTGGACGCGGGGAAAACACCAGATCAAGTTGGGCGCGGATGTGCGCTTTCCGCTGCGCAACAATTTCCAGGACGTTCCCGCCACCCGCGGCGCGCTCAATTTCGACAAGATCTTCACCTGCCTGCGCCAGGCGAACAATCAGTGCGCCCCGAATACCGGCTTGTCGTACGCCGATTTCCTAATCGGCTCGGTGCAGACCGCGCAGTTGTCCAACCCCTTCCAGGTGGACCAGAGAATGCACATGATCTCCGGGTTCGCGCAGGACGATTTCAAGATCTCGCCGAAACTCACGTTGAACCTCGGCATGCGGTACGATTTTGCGACGCCGGTTTACGATGCCAAGAACCACCTGGCCAATTTCGATCCGGCGGGCGCCGGATCGCTGATCTTCGCCAGCGACGGATCGCTGTTCAACCGGACCCAGGTGGAGCCGAATACCCACAACTTCGCTCCCCGCCTCGGCCTGGCGTATCAGCTCAATCCGAAATCGGTGGTGCGCGCCGGGTACGGCATCTTCTACGTGCCGTTTGAGCGCATCGGAAGCGAGGATCAGCTGGCCTTGAATCCTCCGAGTTTCATCAACAACAACATTTCTCTGCCATCCACCGCGGCAGCGCCGTTGTTCCTGCTACAGAACGGGTTTCCCTCGAACTTCCTGGATCCCGCGCAACTGGATCTGCGGCGCGTGAAAATCCGCGCGGCCAACCCGGACGCCCCCAGCACCTATGTGCAGCAGTGGAGCGCCGGGATCCAGCGCGAGCTGCCCCTCGGCATGTTCCTGGAAGCGGACTACGTGGGCACCAAGAGCACGCACCTGAACACGCTGCGCGATTTCAATCAGCCCATCAACGGGGTGGTGCCCTATGCGAACTTCGGCCAGATCGAATATCGCGACCCGTTGGGCAACGCCGTATATCACGGGCTCGACCTTACGGTGGAGCGCCGGTTCAAAGCCGGATTGGCATTCCGCGCGGCCTATACCAACTCCAAGTCGATCGACAACACGGCGGAGCACCTGAGCGCTTACGGTTCGAACAGCTTCGGCCAGAACGGGCGCGATTTCAAGTCGTGGCGCGGGCTGAGCGACTTCGACGTGCCGCAGCGGCTGGTGTTCAGCTATGTGTACGAGCTGCCCTTCGGCAAGGGCAAGCCCCTGGCATCGAGCGGCATCCTCTCCTACATCGTGGGCGGATTCCAGACCAGCGGCGCCATGACCCTGGCAAGCGGCCGCCCCTTCACGGTCTTCGCGGCTTCCAACAACAGCTCGATCGATATCGGCCTCCAGCAGGCGCTGGCCAATGTGATTGGAACCCCTGTGATGCCCCAGACCGTGACTTGCTGGTTCTACGCTTCGAAGAATCCGGGATGCGCCGGCATCACTGGGACCGACGCGTTCGCCACCCCGCCCGCGGGCGTGTTCGGCAACGCCGGCCGCAACACCCTGCGCGGGCCCGACACGAAAGTGTTCGACTTTTCGCTGGCGCGCAATTTCGCCATTACCGAGCGCGCGCAACTGCAGTTCCGCTGGGAGGTTTTCAATCTGACGAATACCGTGCAGTTTGCGCTGCCCAATAACAACATCAGCGGCGGGACCCCGGGCGTGATCACCGCGCTGGCGGGAGATCCGCGGCTGATGCAGTTCGCGCTGCGTTTGAAGTTTTGAGTTGGCCGGCGTGGCAGGCGAAAGCGCCTGCCCCACCCTCGCGGCTGCCCCTGGTCACGATAGAATCTTAGAACCGAGGGCGGGGTGCGGATGCGAACACGTCGTCTGACCATGGCGCAGGCCCTGGTTGGCTTTCTCAAGAATCAGTACGTCGAGCGCGACGGCGAGGAGACGCGCTTCTTTGTCGGCGTATGGGGCATCTTCGGCCACGGCATCATCGCCGGCCTGGGGCAGGCGCTGCAGCAGAATCCGGATTTCCGTTACTACCTATGCCGCAACGAGCAGGGCGCGGTGCACATCGCCACGGCATTCGCCAAGGCACGCAATCGGAAAGCGGCGTTTGCCTGCACCTCTTCGATTGGCCCCGGCGCGACGAATATGATTACCGGAGCCGCCACCGCCACGGTGAATCGCCTCCCGGTGCTGCTGCTGCCGGGAGATATCTTCGCGCGGCGCAACGTGGCCCCCGTACTGCAACAACTCGAATCGGAACACACGCAGGATATTTCCGTCAACGACGCTTTCAAGCCGGTGTCGCGCTATTGGGACCGTATCTACCGGCCGGACCAACTGATCTGCTCGTTGCCGGAGGTCATGCGCGTGCTGACGTCGCCGGCCCAAACGGGCGCGGCCACGCTGGCGCTTCCGCAGGACGTTCAGGCGGAAGCCTTCGACTACCCGGAAGAGATGTTCGAAAAGCGTGTCTGGCTGATTGCGCGTCCAGAAGCGGATCGGGTTTTGCTGGCGCGCGCGGCCGAGTGGATTCGCGCGGCGCGGAAGCCGCTGATCGTCGCTGGAGGGGGAGTGCTCTTCAGCGAAGCGGCCGCGGCACTGGCTCGGTTGGCATCCCAAACCGGCATTCCCGCCGGGGAGACGCAGGCGGGCAAGGGGTCGCTTCCGTTCGATCACGCCCAGAACCTCGGCGCCCTCGGCGTCACCGGCACTCCCGGCGCGAACCTTGCCGCCCGGGAGGCGGACCTGGTAATCGCCATCGGCACGCGCCTGGGCGATTTCACCACGGCTTCGAAGACGGCGTTCCAGAACCCCGCGGTCCGCTTCATCAACATCAACGCCGCGGAAATCGACGCGTATAAACATGCCGCGCTGCCGCTGGTCTCAGACGCGCGGGCCGCGCTCGAACACCTCGCTACCGCGCTGGCCGGATACCGCGTGGAACCGCCGTATGCCAGCCGCGTGGCCGCGTGGAAAGACGCTTGGGAGAAGGAGACGGATCGCATCTTCGGCCTGCGCCACGGTCCGCCGATCAGCCAGGGCGAGGTGATCGGCGCGGTGAACCGGGCGGCGCGCGCCGAAGACGTGGTGGTGTCGGCGGCCGGCAGTCTGCCCGGCGACCTGCACAAGCTGTGGCGCACCCGGCGGCCCAATACGTACCACCTGGAATATGGATACTCGTGCATGGGGTATGAGATCGCCGGCGGCCTGGGCGTGAAGATGGCCGATCCGGCGCGCGAGGTCTACGTGATGGTGGGAGACGGCTCGTTCCTGATGATGTCGTCGGAAATTGCGACTTCCATCCAGGAAGGATACAAGCTCAACATCGTGCTGGTGGACAATCATGGCTACAGCAGCATCGGCGGCCTGTCGCAAGCGATCGGCTCCGGGGGTTTCGGCACCGATTACCGCTACCGCGCGGCGCGCGACGGGCAATTGAGCGGCGAGCATCTTCCGGTGGACTTCGTGAAACTGGCGGAAGGGTTGGGAGCGCGTGCGGTGCGCGCCACCACGCGGGAGGACGTGGAACGGGCGCTCGCCGACATGCGGCACCACGACCGCACCAGCGTGGTGGTGGTGGAGGTGGACAAGGAGATGCGCGTGCCGGGCTACGAATCCTGGTGGGACGTGCCGGTTTCCGAGGTCTCGGAGATCGAGAGCATCCGGCACGCCCGCGCGGTATACGAAGAGGCGGTGAAGAAAGAGCGGCGCCACGAGATCGCGTCCCAGGGTTCGCAGGAGCCGGTAGCGGCCATGACCGAGTTCCGGGATCGCGTCCGTTGACCGCCCAGAACCGACCGCCGCTGCTGCGCCTGGAAGGCATCTCCAAGAGCTTCGGCGGCGCTCCCGTGCTCACCGGCGTCGCCTGGGAAGTGCTGACGGGGGAAGTGCACGCGCTGGTGGGAGAAAACGGCGCCGGGAAATCGACGCTCATGAATATCGTGAGCGGCGTGCTCGAGCCCGACGCGGGCCGGATGGAGTGGGCCGGCAGGCCGATGGCGGTGCATACTCCGCGCGCGGCGCAAGACCTGGGCATCAGTTTCGTCCATCAGGAACTCGCCCTGGTCCCGCAGTTGAGCATCGCCGAGAACGTCTTCCTGGGCCGGCACCCATCGCGCCGCATCGGATTGCCGGTGGTGAAATGGGGGGAACTGCGCGAGCGCGCCCGGGCCTTGCTGGCGGAACTCGGACACGACGTGGACCCGCGCCGGCTGGTGGAGCGGTTGAGCATCGGCGAGCAGCAGTTGGTCGAGATCGCCCGCGCCCTGGCCTGTGTTTCGCGGCTGATCATCATGGATGAACCCACGGCGCCGCTTTCCGAGCGCGAGACCGAGCGCCTGTTCGAAGTGATTGGGCGTCTGCGCGGCCGCGGCGTCAGCATCATCTATATCACCCACCGGCTGAAGGAGGTTTACAGCGGGGCGGACCGTGTGACCGTGCTGCGCGACGGGCGCCTGATCGCCACCGCGCCGGTCTCGGAAATGCCGCAGGACCTGCTGGTGCGTCACATGGTGGGGCGCGAGTTGAGCGAGGAAACCGCGGCGCCGCACGAATCCGCCCAGAGGGAGGTCATGCTGCGCGTGGACGGTCTCGCGCGCGGACGCGACTTCCGCGACATCGGCTTTGCCGTGCGCCGCGGCGAAATCGTGGCTCTGGCGGGCCTGGTGGGCGCGGGCCGCACCGAGGTGCTGGAGTCGCTGTTTGGGGTATCGCCCGCCGACCACGGGCGCATCCAGGTGGCCGGCCGGGAAGTGGAAATCCGCACGCCGGCGGACGCGATTCGCGCCGGCATGGCTCTGGTCCCGGACGACCGCAAGGCCAAGGGGCTCATGCTGGGCGCTTCCGTGCGAATGAACATGGTGCTGGCGTGCGAGCGCCGGTTCGTCATCCGCCGCCGCCGGGAAGCCGAATCCGCCGCCCGCATGATCGGCGAGTTGCGCGTGCGCACGCGCGGCGCGGAGCGGCCGGTGAGCGAATTGAGCGGCGGCAATCAGCAGAAGGTGGTGCTCGCCAAGTGGCTGCTCGCCGATGCCGGCGTATTTTTGCTGGACGAACCGACGCGCGGCGTGGACGTGGGAGCCAAGAGCGAGATCTACGCGCTCATACGCGCGCTGGCCCGCCGCGGCGCGGCCATCCTGTTCGCCTCTTCGGAGATGGAAGAGGTGCTGCGCCTGGCGGATCGCATTCTGGTCATGCACCGCGGCCGCATCGCCGGGGAACTTTCCCGCGCCCAGGCCAGCGACGAACGCATCATGCAATTAGCCACCGGAGGAGAAGCCGCATGATTCCCAAGGGCAGCGTGGCCGCGACCCTGCGGCGCTTCAGCCCCTTGCTCGGACTGGCGGTCATGTGCCTCGCACTGGGCCTGAGCTCCGAGCATTTTCTCACCGTCGACAACCTGACCAATGTGTTCCGGCAATCGGCGGTGAACGCGCTGCTCGGGCTGGGGCAACTGGCGGTGATCATCACCGCGGGCATCGATCTCTCGGTCGGCTCCATTCTCGGCTTCTGCTGCGTGCTGGTGGCCCTGATGTTGAAAGCGGGCGCGCCGCCGTGGCTCGCCATCCCGGCGGCGCTGGCGGCGGGCACGGCCCTGGGCCTGGTCAACGGTCTGCTGCTGACCAAATTGCGGCTGCCGCATCCCTTCATACCGACTCTGGGAATGATGAATGTCGCCCGCGGCCTTGCGCTGGTGATGTCGGGCGGGTTCGCGATCTCGGAATTACCGGCGCCGTTCCGGTTCTGGGGCGCCGGCACCATCGCCTACGCCCCGGTCCCGATCCTGGTGGTGGTGTTCTTTTGCGTGCTGTTCCACCTGTTTCTGACGCGCACCACGCCGGGCCGCGACATCTACGCCATCGGCGGCAACAAACAGGCGGCCCTGCTGTCGGGCGTGCCGGTGGACCGGCGGCTGGACATGGTCTACGGCATGAGCGGATTCATGTCCGCGGTGGCGGCCATCGTGCTCGCCGGACGCATGAATTCCGGGTTTCCGCTGGCCGGCATGGGCGCGGAGCTCGATTCCATCGCGGCGGTGATCATCGGCGGCGCCAGCTTTTTTGGCGGCGTCGGCGGTGTGGGCGGCACGCTGGTGGGCGCGCTCATCATCGGCGTGCTGCGCAACGGACTCAATCTGCTGGATGTCTCGGCCTACTGGCAAACGGTGGTGATCGGAGCGGTCATCGTGATTGCGGTTTGGGTGGATGTGCTCCGCCAGCGGGCCGCGGCCCGGGGGAGACGATAATGCCGATACAAGTTGCCACCGCCCCGGTGAGCTGGGGAATCATGGAAATCGAGGGGTTCACGGGGCAGAAGAGCTACGGCGAGGTGCTCGATGAAATGGTGGAAGCCGGGTATGCGGGCACGGAACTGGGCCCCTACGGCTTCCTGCCCACGGCCCCGCACGAGCTCAAACGCGAACTGGAGAAGCGGCGCCTCACCCTGCTCGGCGCATTTGTTCCGCTGCCGCTGGGGCGCCCGGAGCGGCATGACGAAGGTCTGCGGTCGGCCATGGAAGTCGCGCGCCTGCTGGCCGCCGCGGGGGCGCCGTACCTGGTGCTGGCCGGCGAAATGGATCCGCGCCGCATGGCGATTGCCGGGAGCGCCGGCAGCGGCGACGAATTCCGCCAGCCGCAGTGGGACGCGGCCGCGCGCCTGCTCGCGGTCATTGCCGGCGAGGCGCGCGCGCTGGGACTGCGCAGCGTCTTTCACCATCACGCGGGCACGTTCGTCGAGACGCCGCGCGAGGTGGCCCATCTTCTGGAGATCACCGATCCGCGGCTTCTGGGCGTTTGCCTGGATACGGGCCACTATGCATATGGCGGCGGCGATCCGGTTACGTTTGCGCGCACGCACGCCAGCCGTATCCGGCACCTTCATCTGAAGGACGTTCAGCCCGCGGTGCTGGCCGAGGTGCGGCGCGACAAGATCCCTTACTTGGATGCGATCCGCCGCGGCGTCTTCTGCGAGCTCGGGGCCGGCTGTGTCGATTTCCCGGGCGTGATCGGGGCGCTGCGGAACGCCGGATTCGACGGTTGGGCCGTTTTCGAACAGGATGTGGACCCGGCCCTGCCGGGGGTCAGCCCGAAGGAGAGCGCCGCGCGAAGCCGTGCCTACCTGCGGCGGGTAGTGGAATTGTAGCTGCAGCGGCCCTACGGCAGTTCGGACGATGATGGGCGGCTACACTGGTATCGTCGGCGTGGATCGAAAATCTGGAAGCACCCGGCTGCGCGGCCTATCGCCGATGGAATCCGAGGCCCGGAGCGAGACCAGGAGGGTTGAATGCCAGTACGCCACCAGGAACGACACCGCATAGGACGAATCGGCTGGCTGCGCGCGACGGTATTGGGCGCGAACGACGGTATCCTTTCCACCGCGAGTCTGGTGCTTGGTGTCGCCGCTGCGCGCGGGACTCACAGCAACGTATTGGTCGCGGGAGTCGCCGGCCTGGTCGCCGGAGCGATGTCGATGGCTGCCGGTGAGTACGTATCCGTCCACTCGCAGGCAGACACCGAACAGGCGGATCTCGCGCGCGAGCGCAAGGAACTCAAAGTAGACGACAAGGGCGAGCACCAGGAACTGGCGGCGATCTACGTCGCGCGCGGACTCGATCCGCCGCTCGCGAAACAGGTAGCGCAGCAACTGATGGCCCATGACGCGCTGGGCGCGCATGCCCGCGATGAGCTGGGCATCTCCAAGACTCTCCGTGCCCGGCCCATTCAGGCTGCGTTGGCCTCGGCGGGAAGCTTCGCCGTGGGCGCAGCCATGCCCCTCTTGGTCACTGCCATAGCTCCGGTGGCGGGTCTAATCCCCCTGGTCGCTGGAACTTCTTTGGCGTTCCTGACGCTTCTAGGGGCGTTAGCGGCACGCGCGGGCGGCGCGGGCGTGACGGCGGGCGCGTTGCGCGTGACGTTCTGGGGTGCACTGGCCATGGCGGTGACCGCGGGCATCGGGGCGCTGTTCGGAACCGTTGCGTGAGCGAGGGCGAACCGGATGCTGGAGCGGCTCGTTCCGGGCCGGACGTCGTGATGGAACTGAGAACCACTTCGTCATGAGTGAAAACTCGGTGGCCGCGCGGGAGGCCCTCGGCGGATTATCTGCCTCCTCGCTAAGTCGACAATCCTGGCTGGACAAGCAACCGCTGTTGGCGGTTAGGGGTTTGGGTCCAGGTTTGCCGTGCCGGTGGCGAAGCCGGCTGAAGCGATTTGGATTCAATGCGGTAGTTGGTAGCGCTAACGGGAATCGAACCCGAGGGCTGCCAGTTCAGCTCAGTCCAGTTGGGTCTAAGAGGGTGTGGTTTCAGTACAGTTGGTATTCCGGAATGGTCCACAACGCCGCTACGAACCGCCGACGTCACAGCGCAGCCGCGTGCAGAGGTGCACTTCCGGCCCTGATTCCAGTTTCTGAGCGTGGCTAGTGTAGTGTCCACGAAATAACAAGAGACATTCCGCGCGGAGCAGTGGGGCGGACCCCAGGTCCGCGGCCGACCCCCTGGTCGGCCTGCCACGATGGCGAGATCAGCTTCATTTAGCAGATGCAGAAGCGGGTCCAGGGGGACCCGCGCGGACTAGGTCGCGGACCAGGGGGTCCGCCCCACTGACTCGACCTGTCCAGCCAATTCGTGGACACCACACTAGTGGAAACCGAACTTGGTCGCGAACTGTGCCTGCAGAAATTCAGCCCGCCGCTGGCCTTATGGCGCGCGATACACGTCGCGCCATCCACCGGTGGGCAGTGCCACGCCGATCACCGTGCCTACAAGCGCTCCCAGCGCCGACAACACCACCTTGCCTGAATCCGGAAACATCCTGCCGGGCCTCGACTTTGCATCCGCGCCAGCACCTACGGCCAGGCCAGCGCCCGTACCAATCGCCAATCCGATGAGCGTGTTGCGTCCGCGATGCCCAGGGCGCTTCAGTTCGACGCGCCGAATGTCCGGCCGGGAGAGCGTTTCCTGGCTGGTCGTCGCGTTGATCGCCAGTGACTCGGGCGTCACGCGCTGCATGAACCCACGTAGGGTATTCCCGTTGGCAAGCGTGACCCGGATCTCCGCTCCCGTGACAAGTTGGTTGAGGTTGGCCCAATTCGCAATGGGCTTGGCTTGTTGGGCCGCCGCGGTGGCCGCGAGAGTCGCGGCCAATAGGGCCGGCAAGAAGATGTGCCTCGGTGTTCTGTTCATAAAGGGATTTGCATACGCCAGCTCTATGACCGCGCCACCGTTCGTCCTGCGGTTAGAGATGCCACGACGGCGCCAAGGTACGTGGCCCCGCAGGTGGCGAGTAGTATTGCTGGGCCTTGGGAGTGAATGACATTCTGCTTCTCCTTCAAGAACATGACACAGAGTATGAAGAGCCAGACTGCATCCAGCGCCAACATAACGGGCCAATCCTTACGGTAGGCGTTCACGTTCTTGCGCGACAGTAAGAACTGACAAAGGAAACAATAGACGCCCAGCGTAACGAACCCCGCAACTAAGCCGGAACCTTCGCCAACCCCAAACCCTATAAAGAATCCGATAACTCCCAGGAAAAAGGCAATCACTACTTTCGACATCTTTTCCTCTCCTTCCCAAATCGCGACGGCAAAGGAGTGTCCGCGCCCGCCGATCCTCCTTTGCCTCGCAAACCAATTGTGCTCCCATTTTGCCGGGCGCGTTTCCGAAGAACGCGCTTCACGGACATCTGGCCGCTCACAGATCCTGCTGTACCGCCGGGCCCGCTCCCGCGGCGCAGGCTCTCGGCCTGCCGTCTGCCGTCTCGCGGAAGGCCTGCGAGTTGGTGGTGATCGAAGCGGTCGGAAGCGTCGGTGGAACGGACGCACGCTGCTCCCGTTCCGTCCCCTTCCTCCGTATCGTACGCACTACCTCCGGGCGTGCAGTTCCGCCCTCTTCAGCCAGTTCACCAGGAACAGCGCGGCGATGACGAAGGCGGGCCCGGCGATAAGGAGCGCCGCGCTCCGCCTGAGGTGCGGCGACAGATGCCTGGGCATGTTGAAGAGGAACACCAGTGCTGCGCCCGCAAGAGCGGCCGCGCCGATCCATTCCCAACGCCAGGCCAGCGCCAGGACCAGCAACAGGACGAACACGGGGATCAAGTGCATGAATAGGGCGAACAAGGTCCGCCAGAAGCCCAGTCCCTCTCCAAAGACGTCCATCGCAAACATACTCAGGTACAGGGCGAACGCGAGGCCAAGGCAGCGCGGCGCCCAATACAGTACCTTCTTTGAAACCTCGGTCATTCGGGCACCTTCCTTTCGGCTGCCAGGATGACTCCCAAGCGCCGCGAATGTGCCTTCGCATTTGTTTCGGACTGCGCGAAAGGTCTTTCGCATCTTAGGAATCAATGACTTAGGCGCTGGCTGATCTGGGCCGCCACGGTTCGCGCCACGCCGGATTCGGCGCTTTCCAGCTCGGCAGCCGGAATCTCGTAGTTCTCCGCCCAGATCAGCCGTCCAGAGTGGACGTCGCTGAGGCGTATCGCGATCCGCACCAGGGTCCCGGATTGCCGGGCGGTCCCCTCGACGATGACGTGCAAGCCCAACATGCGCGCCATCAGAGCGACCGGAATGCCCCAGCGCTCGTAGCGCCGCACGGTGCTCGGCGAGATCAACCGGACCGAGTCGTGCTTCGCGAGTTCGGCGGCCAGTGTCTCCGTGAACGCCCGCGGGAAACCTGTCCGCTCCAGTTCGGGACCGATGATCTCGATGGTCGCTACCGCCAGAAAAGCCCGCTGCCCCTGGGCGGGAACGAATTGTGAAGACTGGTAGAACTGCCAGTACACGAAAGCCGCAAGGAGGAGAGCCCCCACGCCGGCCACCAGCGGCAGAATCGGTCTCCGCTTCGCTGCCGGCAGCTGTCCGGCGACCTCGTCCTCACCCGCCGTAAACCGGTACCCCCGCCGTGGGACGGTCTCGATGTAGTTCTCCGCGTTTTCCCCCAGCGCTTTGCGCAGCAGCGAGATATTCCGCGCCAGGCCGATCTCTTCCACCACGCAGTCCGGCCACACCAACTTCATCAACTCGGCCTTCTCGACCACTTGGCCGCGCCGCTCCAGCAGTACCGCGAGCGTGTCGATCGCCTTGGGCATCAGGAGCACAGGCTCGCCGTCGCGCGACAAGGATCGCTCGGCGGGGTCAAACCGGAACGGCCCGAAACGATAGACGCGAGCCTGCAACTGCGCGGACATGGCGTTGAGCTTCCACCAATCTTACATTACACTCTGTGCCAACCGCTCAGCTAGCTCCACCAATTCCCGTCCCGAACGCCGGACCCTTCCGTGGTCGCGGCACGGGAGAGGGGACGGCGCTCGGGTCGCGCGGCTCCAGCAGACCGCCTCACGCGGCCGAAAGTCATCTGGGAGATGACCCGTCGGGGCAGGCGGGCGGATTGGGTGGCGCTTCGCGTCGGCCGCGCGTTGCCTTTCGCCGATCCCGTCCAGCGCACGCCGTTTCGCTTCCATCCGCACGTGGGAGTACCGCGAGAGCATGGCGCGGGAGACGTGGCCGCGAAGCTCATGATTACCTTGTCGCCGACGCACCGGCGTCTAACCGGCAGCGCGGCAAACGGACGCAGCCCGTTGCGTTTTGTATGGCTGTTTTGAGGGAATCTTCCTGCTGGAGCGTTGCGCGTCCTGCCCCGTCCTGCCCTGTTCCCCGGAAATCTATGAAAACATGGTAGCGCTAACGGGAATCGAACCGAAATGGCGCCAGTTCAGTCCAGTTCAGTTGGGTTTAAGTAGTTGTGTTTTCAGTACAGTTGGTATTCACGGATGGTCCGAAACACCGCCACGGATCGCCGACGTTGTCACTCGGTTGTCACTCGGAGCCTCCTAGACAGGCCAAAAGCAGGCGCCGAAGAACTGGGGCGCCAGTTTCGCACCGGGTCCAACCTTTGCTGCAGGCCGTCTGCGCACCTCCGCGTTATCAACCGACTCCAACGTGCGTCGCGGCCCCGAAGTAGGACGGGCCTCCCGCGCGGGAACGCGATTTGACCGTGATCCTCAACAGCTTTGCTTGGTGACGGGGATGAGGAGAACCAGGCCGCAGGAAGCGGTATAATCCAATCCGGAAGACCGAAACGGCACCCTGGCTGCGCAGGTTGACGGTTTCGCTTCCCGCCGGCGCAACCAGGTTTGCCCGACCTTCGACCGGTGTCACCCCGGTCTGCCACAAGACGAAAGCCTGAATCCGAAAGGAGGATCCAATGCGTCGGAGACTCTGCTCGATGCTGTCGCTGGCCACCGTTTCATGCACATTGCTCGTCACATCGCGTGCGTATGAGCCCCCTTCCGACCCTGTTTGTAGGCTGACGGACGTCAGTCCCGGGCCCGGCAGCAAGGTTAACCAGGGCAACTCGGTCTCCGGGAGGATGCTCACCATCAGCGCCACCGGATTGGAGGGTGCCGTTGGGCCACCCACAAGTTGGAGCACGCCGAACCAGGGAGTCATCGTTGATCATATCGCCGCCGCGGATAAGGACGGCCGCCTCGTGCTGTTCTACTCCTACCCCGGCAGCGACTGGAAGGCCGTGAACATCCGCGAGAAGACCAATGCCACCGTCGCTATTGTGCGTCCGGAGAGCTGGGTATTTCCGGATGGGCAGATTGTTCTGGAGCGCCTGGCAGCGCCGTCCCCAACCGGCGACCTGCTGCTGTTCACCTGGCATACCGGTAGTGACTGGGCCGTCACGAATCTCACGGCGGCAACGCCCGGCAACAGGAAAATCGTGGGCTCCGTGACCGCCTGGCAAACGCCGCTTGACGGCAAGATGGTCGAGCATATCGGCGCGCGTGGCATCGACAACCACTTTCTGGTGTTCTGGCGCATTGCCGGCGGCAGCGACTGGGCAGTAGTCGACGTCACCGCTATCACCAACCAGTTAGTCGGCGGCAGCGGCGCCAGTTGGGCGCTGAACTTGGGACCGGAATGGGTCGAATCGGTGGCTATGCCGGCCATGAACAACGACCTTGTCGTCTTCGAATTCCGCCCAAGCACCGACTGGCGTGCAACAAACATCGGCCTGAAGAAGATCGCCGGGCCGCCCGTGCATTGGCGGGCACCCACCGGCGCCGCCCTCGATTACCTGGCGGCACCCGCGCCCGATGGCGACCTGTTGCTGTTTTCCAAAGAGCCCATCGAGAACACCTGGCAGGTGTACGACATCTCCGCGCACACGCACCAGCGCGTCAACGGGCCGGTTACCAACTGGAACACGGGCACGGGAGAATCCTGGTGGGAGCATCTCGCCGGCCGTGGACCGGATGACCGTCTGTATGTGTTCTTCAAGCCCACCGGCGGCGAATGGGATGTCACCGACGTTACGGCCGTGACGGGCGGCTCCATCGCACAGGCGCCATCCTCCTGGATGACGTCGAAAGGCTCCTACGCCGGCGAGAACGTCGCCGCGCCCGGTTGGGACGGCCACATGCGCGTCTTCACCTTCGATTCGGATTGGAGAGTAGCGGATGTCTCGCTCAAGTCCTATGGGAGCACGGTGTACGCGGCGTCTGAAATGGCAGGCGTATGGCGCTCGCGCGATTACGGCGACAACTGGCAGCAGATGGTTCGCCCGCAGCCTGCGCCCACGGGAACCACCACCGGTGGGCTCGACGCGCCCATAGCGCTCGACCTCGCGGTGTCGCCTTCCGACCCGAACCTCGTCTTGGCTGCGACCGGCCTCGATCACCGCAACCCATCCCTGGCCGGCATCTATCGCTCGACCGATGCCGGCGAGTCGTGGACCCTGGTCCATCAGTTCTTCTGCCCGGATGACAGCAGCCCAACCGGCAAGGCGGTCCAGCCTGTTTCGCAGATTATGTTTGCACCCGGCAATCCGAAAATGATCTACGCGGCGGGCGGCTGTGCCGTCGCGATGAGCGACAATCGCGGCGAGCCCGGTAGTTGGAGTGAGTTCGCCCCTACGGAGGTCGCTGTCGGTCGCCGGATCTGGCATTTCGCCGTTACTCCGGAGCTTGCCGGCGAAAAGCGGAGCGGTTACGCCTGCGGAGATTCGGCCCTCTGGTACTTCTCGCATTCCACCGCCGGCGCTCACTGGCAGTGGGTTCTCGACGAGACCACCGCGACCCGGTTACCGGAGAATTTCTGCAACCTCACCACGCATGAAAACGGCCTGGCGGCCCAACTGTTGGCTCTCGAACCGGGCAACCCCGACCATGTGTACCTTGCCGTGCTGAACCACGCGAACGGGCCGAGTTATTTCCACCCCGTGGATGGCGGACCGCAAGGCGTGCACGCGAACATCAGGATCATATATACCGCCAACGCGGCATATGCTCCGGGCGACCCCGTAATCTGGCCTCCCGACCTCGTTTCCCCACACCCTGCCGTGAACACCAAGCTCACTCACGACGCCAAGGTCCGTTTCGTCGACAAGCCTCCTTACAACGGCCATTGGGACCCCGGCGAGACGCTCGTATATGACTTGAATGACGACCAGCAGTTCAGCGCCATCTCCGCTGATCTCAACGAACAAGTGCTCCTCGGCGGCGCGCCCGCGGTTGGCGACACGCTTTCCGGCGACCCGAATTTGAAATTTCTGGACACGGGTGGGCTCTTGGCGCCGCGCGGCGCAGGGGAAGGGTCGCTGTGGTTCGGAGATTTCTCCGGCTTTAATCCCGATAAGCCCGCCGCGGGCAAGGTCAACTGGGAGAATCTTCCGGGGCCGCCGCTCTACTGGGGGGGAGGATCGACCCCTAGCGGACGGTCCTATGTATTCACGCACCAGGTGAAAGATACATTCCTGGTCTTCTTCTCGAACCGGGACTCGGTCCACGTAAGCGTCGGCAAACCCGCTGCCGGAAGCTGGCATCGTCTGGGCGGTCGCGATGCCTCCGAAAGCAAGCGCCTCAACGACCTCAAGAACGTTTTCGAGCTCCACGTCGACCCTCATGGCCTCGCCGTGTCCCCGGATTTTGAGCTCTCGCTCCTGCCCTCGGACCAGCCCGCGCCTTACAACGAGAATTCCGAGCTTCCCCGCATCCTCCCTCCCACTACCGCGGACATCCCCGTGAAAACCAATTGCCACGGTAGGGTCTGGATGACCAATGATGGTGGCGTGTACCGCAGCGAGGACTGTGGCCGGACCTGGATCCTGCCACAGACGGGACCGCACACCCTGGCGATTCACAACATCGCGGTAATCCCGGGTAAGCAGCTTCCGTTTGGCCAGAGCGTTCCCCCGGCGCTGTATTTCGGAGGCGGCGACAATGCCGATTTCTTCAGCCTGGATGGAGGTAAAACCTGGCGCACCGCCTCCAATGACTGCGGAGACTGCGACGTCTGGTATACCGACCCGGCGCAGCCCGGCCGCCTCTGGCGTCACCCGGGCGGAGGGAGCGAGGCGTTCCGGTTGTTCGTGAGTTCCGGAGCGCCTGACCCTACGTCGGGCATTCTCATGCAGGTGGTGAATTATCCTCCGCCGCCGGACGGCAGCAAGATGGAGCGGATCACGGATGCCGTCCTGCCGGGAGATACCGTGCATAACCGCGGCGGCAGGCCGATCGTCCGGACGCTCGCGACCGAGAGTGCTCTGCCAAACGGCGACTACATTACCATCCAGCAAATCGACACCCCCGCGCCGGCCACCCCGCGCCGGATTCTGCTTCGCGCACGAGACAGCCTGAATAGCTACTTGCCTTGGCAGAAGGTCGGGCCTGACCTTCCGCCGTCCGTGTTCTTCGCCCAGGCGTCCGGTGGCCATACCGATACCGTGTTTTATGCGGGCAACGAAACCGGCCTCTGGCGATGGCCGCCCCTGAGCGGCAACCTGAAAAGCAAGAACTGGCAGCAAATCGTCCCCGGCGGTGGCGCTACCCGGGCAACACGCTTCTTCGTGAACCCCTACGACAGCCGCGAAATCTACCTGCTGGACGAGGGCACGATCCGCCACTCCACGAACGGAGGCTTGACATGGCCGGCCGATCCGAACCTGGAGACTGCACTCTCGGATCACGGCGCTTTCCGGCATGAGTGTTTCAGTACCGTCTGCATTCTGAACGACATGATCTTCGACCACGCCTCGCCGAAGATACGGTTCGCGATGGGACTCGCGGGCGTTTTCTATTCCGAAGGCCGCGGCAACCACTGGACGCGCCTGCTCGATACTCGTGCGCTACCCGGCCGT
This sequence comes from Bryobacteraceae bacterium, assembly GCA_017883415.1. Lineage (GTDB taxonomy): Bacteria > Acidobacteriota > Terriglobia > Bryobacterales > Bryobacteraceae > JADGNR01. The sequence goes on from JADGNR010000003.1 coordinate 23,096, forward strand.
CCCCGCGCTGCTTTCTTCGACAATCTGACCAATCCAAATGAGCGGACTCTCTACATCGCGGTGGAGGGCCGCGGCGTCATGCGCTGTGATCTGACAGCGTCGCGATAATACTCAAGCCCGCGACGATTCTTGACGACCCGACTGAGGTGCGCTGGCACCAATTCAGCGTGCCCGCCGTTCGGATTTCTTGTTCTCCGCACTTTTGTGGCGGCCCTTGTCGGCAACCCGATTCCTACGGGAGTCCTCCAGACCCTTTGGGAATCCCACTTGTGTGCGCTTGGTTCCTTGACGGCTCGCTTTCCTCGTGCCGGGGCAAGCGAGCTTTAAGCAGCGACCGCCTCGCCTTGCGTCCCTGCCCGGCTCACTGGATCGTGGCGCTGAAGTCTGGCTCCCCACCGCGCTGCGCCATATGCGCAATCACCTGACGGGCGATGTCGACCCAAAACGAACCGACCGGCATGTGGGCATACTTCTTGCGGGCGTAATCCATCCCGATACCGTGGGATTGCGCGATGAACGCCACCGCCAGGTAGCGTGCGACCTGCAGTTCGTGATCCAGGTCTCGGTCGGAGTCCCTGTCAGGGTTTGCCTTTCTGGCCATAACGCTCTTCAGTTTACGCCCGCGGATTTCTCGCTGCGCGCTCGCTGCATGATGGCGTCCCAAGATTGGGCGGCGGCATGGTCCTTGCCGCGGATGGCGTGCGCGTAGATGTCGGCGGTTGTGCGTACCGAGGAGTGGCCGAGACGCGCGGCGATGGTCGCGAGGTCCACGCCCTCGGCCAGCAGCAGGCTCGCATGGCTGTGCCGCAGGACGTGGAGAGAGGCGCCTTTGGGCAGGCCCAGCTTGCGGCAGCCTGGCTGCGCCACCGTTCGCGCACAGTTCGCCCACGTTGCACCCCGGCGCGGCGAGGCGGCCCGTCCTACCAGGTCGCCCGGCGCAAGGCGCGCGACTGTTGCGACGGAGCCTTCGCGAAGCACTGGGGGGATTCTGGGGGGACTCCGGCGTCCACGGATGGGTAAATTCGAGCAAGGATGGGTAATTCCAAATTTCAGCCGGCGCTCGGCCGCGAGGCCGCAACCGGCGTGTTCAGTAGGGGATGCGTTGAAAAGGAAGGACTTAATTTGGCTCCCCACAAACCATGGTTTCCAACCGCCCCTCCGCGGCGCGAGCCATTGAGCGTAAAGGACGAGGCCCCTCGGTGCTTGATCCTATTCACTTCCATCGCCGGTCGCAATTACGGGAAGCGGCCTGCGCGCGCATGCTAGAATGGCCCGGATAATGGAAGTTCGCTCCTTCAGACCAATGATATGCCTGCTATTGGCGCTGCTCTGCATAATCGCATATGCTCCGACGCTTTCCATCCCCCTACTCGAAGACGACTACCCCAATATCGGCATGGCACAGGACTGGGGCTCTTTTTCAGCTTTGGCGCGTCTGCTTCATAATCCCGTGCTGCGCCCCAGAGCCACCAGTTGGTGGACCATGTTCGCGCTGTGGCGGAGCTTTCAATTGGCGCCGCTTCCGTATCGTGTCGCCGGCCTCTTGCTCCACATTGCGAATACACTGTTGTTGTATTGGCTCGCATTGAAGTGGCCGCCCATGCGCTCCGCCGCCATGTTTGCCGCTGCGCTCTTCGCGGTTAACGAACGTCCTCAGGAAGCCGTCATGTGGTTGTCGGGCATGACCGAACCATTCCAGTTCTTCTTCGGGATTGGGGCCGTGCTGTGCTGGTTGCAGGCGGAAGGGCGGCGAACCGCCTGGTTGTGGCGAACGGCTGGCCTGGTTCTCTTTGTTTTCGCGCTCCTTTCGAAAGAGTCGGCGATAATCCTGCTTCCGTTCTTTCTGCTCACTACGCCCCGGTCGGCCTGGCGATCGTCCGTCCCGCGCTGGATCCCATTGCTGGTACTGACTGCTTTGGGGGTGGCGGCCATAGTGGCAACAAGATCGTACTCGTTCCGTTTCACTAGTATTTCACTCCACGCCCCTTTTTGGATCACCTGGCCGCGCAGTTTTTCGCGACTATTGTGGCCGTGGGGTTGGTTTGCTCTGGCAGTCATCGCCTGGCAGTGGCGGGATCGCGATTTGAAGAAGGCAGGGATGCTCGCCCTCGTCTGGATCGGCATCGGACTGGCGCCCTATAGCTTCCTCACGTTTCCCTACTCCACCCAGATTCCCAGCCGGCAAACCTATCTGGCCAGCGCCGGTGTGGCGCTTCTCTTTGGCCTGTCCCTCGCGCAGTTGTCCGGCAACGCGCCGCGCGCGCACATCGTTGTGCCATGCGTGGTTGCGTTGATGCTCATCCATAACGTCGGCTGGATCTGGATCAAGAAGCGCGGCCAATTCCTGCGGCGCGCCGAGCCCACCGAACAACTGATCCGGCTGGCGCGTGAAACCAGCGGCCCGATCTGGGTACAGTGCTATCCGCGGATAGATCTGATCGCTATCGAAGCGGTCCGTTTGGCTGCCGGACGTCCACCTTCCGGGCTTGTCTGGAGCGAAGCGGAGGCAAAGGAACGCGGCGCGACCGCCGTCTTCTGCTACCACGAGCGTTGAGAAACATCATTGCGCGGCTTGTCCTCCGAACCGCTCGTCCTGCCTGGGAAAAACTCTGCGGACGCTGCCGACGAAATAGGGGCAGTCGCGGATCGGAAGAAAGCCGACGCTGTTGCGGGCGCCGATCACCGTGAACACCAGGATCAGGGTGATCGGGATGGCCTGCAATAGAATGATTCCCAGAATCGCTGCGAGGTAGACGCACAGGTTCAGGATGCCTGGACTGCTAGTGAAACGTACGCTCAGTCCGGCCGCCACCACCACCACTTCCAGCAGCAGAGCCAACGCAATCACAACCAGCAGCCGCGCGCCCACGATGTCGCCATATACGAAGAACGCGCTGAGTCCGTGCAGTAGCAGTGCGATGAAATTCATGCTGGACTTGCCGGACAGACGCTTCCCGCGAGCAATGGGAATCGACTCGAATCGTAAACGCGAGCGGATCACGGCAGCCGCGTAATGATTCCATATCTCGGGCACAACCACCAGGCGGCCCAGGCTTTCAAAAGGGATGATGCTGAAATTCCCTACCCGCACCGAGTCACCCGTCAGCAACCAATGCAGCAGCCGGTAGACATGGTAAAGAAAGCGTAACATGACCCGTTCCAACCGTTTTGCGCGCGCCGCGAATATGATGGAGCGCCCACCGTCCTGCTGGAACTTCTCCGCCAGCATGCGGATGTCCGCGGGACGGTCTTCGCCATCGGCGTCCATCACAACTACGGACCGGCAGGAGACATTCTGATACACGTGCACCAGCCCTACGGCAATGGCGCGCTGATGGCCCAGGTTCCTTCGAAGGCTGAGAATGTCGATGGCCCGCAGCGCGGTGAACTGCCGCTCCGCAAATCCCTCGGGCGCCGGCAGCGACGAACCGTCGTCGATGAACAGGACCTCGGCGGGCATCCCGCATTCTCCCATCGCCAGATCCAGGTCCCGGAGCAGCAAATCGCCCGCCTCCCAATCGTTGAACAGGGGAATCAGAATGACAGTCCGGTCCTGGGGCGTGCTCATCGGGATGGCGCCACCATTATTCCACATCGGGCGCATGCTCCGTTGAACCGCCATCCAAGAGCGTAACCCTCGATCGTTCCCGTGGTTGTCCGAATGAAACCGCGGCTGATTCTTAAGCCCTGATGCGAGCCAGCCCACTAGACGCGCAAGCGGAGACCGGATTCATCGTTGTCTCGCTTGTCCTTCCATTGCCCCTATCTTTCGCCCCGTCGCTAGGTCCCCAACCTCTCGAGTCATCCAACCATGCACACCGCAGAATCGTCCCGATCCCTCATATCGGTAGCGGTCTGCGCGAACAGCGTCCGCACGGGACGGTTTGACTTTGGGCGCGCCCGCCTCACCGGGCGCAATATTGGTCGCGGTGCCCTGTACAAAGCACGATGAATTGTGCGTTAAGTGCCCTTTCGTGGGGGCCCTGTTTGGAACGAACATTTGTGGGACCCCGCTCTGGACCCCCCTGTCAAGAAACAGGACCTGTCAACTGGAGAAAACGGAGAATTCTGCGCCGAATCCACCGCGGCGGGACGCTCACGGGTGGTTGCGCCGCGCACGCCGCCATTCAGGACGGAGAGTCTCCAGACCGCAGCATGTCCGGAATGTTTGGGATAGCGGGGCGCTTTCGAGGCAGTCCGATGCTGTCAACAAAACTGGCCTTTGAGTTCGCAACCGAGTGTATGGCTCCCCACACTGGACGCGTTTCGAACTTTCGCGGCTCCGTTAGCCCTCTGATCGAACCCGCAGACGTCCATTGTTTTCAGAACGATTCGATCGCGCCGCCGACGCTTGTCCAGGGTGGGCACCCACCCTGGATAAGTCTCGAACTCGCCAAGGGACCCCGTAATTTCAGATGGCCGCAATCCGCGCGGATAGCTCTACCCTTCGCGACTTTCGGGGAGTTAACAGCATCCTTACGCAAGGAGCCGGTCGATGGTCAGTCGATGGTCGATGACAAAAGACAAACAGGTCTAATTATGGTATATTTCCTGGACAGGGCCCCCATTCACAAGGCGCTGCCATGCAGTCCGGGCAGCGAGGCGAGATTCGCCTGCTGCGGCGCCACGAAATCGAAGTAGATACCTACTCCTTTGGGCAGGGCGGTGGTGTGCCGATGAAACGTATGCGTGTGATTCCGTTCATCCTCGTGTGGATTAGTGCTTCGTCATTTTGTTCCGCGGCGAGCGAGGTGAACCGGTCTTGGGAAGAGTTGGTCCGGATCCTCGTCGAAGGCAAGAAAGTGACGGTGACGCGGATGAACTCATCTGAGGTGGAAGGCAAGCTGACCGGGATAACGGGGGACTCGATCACGATGCAGGGCAAGGCAGCGCCGCAGACGGTGCAACGGGTTGACGTGTACCAGGTGCGATATGCGGGCATCCGGAAGAAGCGCGCGCTGTGGGGCTTGGCAGTTGGGGCGGTGGTTGGTGCCCTGGCGATGGCGATCCCGGAGAAGACCCAGAAGGATGAGGCGGCGGTGCTCGGCGCATTACTCGGGATGGCTGGCGGTGCAATCGTGGGCGGCGTGCTGCCGGTTGGGCCGCCGCTGTACGAGGCCGAAAAGGTGGTACACAAGAAACCATAGTGTTGGTCCAGCACGGTCCAGGCTCATTAGTTGTGCGGCCCGCTTCACCCCCTTGGTCAGCTTGGCGACTACGATGTAGGTCGGGGCGTGCGATCCTCTGTGACGGCGCAGTAGAGAGCAAAGGCGCCAGCTCCGGAATGGTACTCGGAGTTTATGAACTTGGACGTGAAGTCGTGAGGTTCCATGCCCCCAGTCAGGACTCGAAATTGAAAACAAAGGACTTTAACCCTTGATGCTTCCTTGCAGTCCAATGTTTTCAATATGTTGTTTTGGCTCCTCAGGTAGGACTCGAACCTACAACCCTTCGGTTAACAGCTAGAAATCAAGTCCTTTGCAGGATTGCTCGGCAGTAAGCTTAGTTGCTCGTTATCAAGCTTTTGCAGGCGGATCCCGAATATGTGCCGATTGCAGGATTGCTCGCCATTTGCCGCCATTTTGATGCATACTACCCACAAAAGTCCCCACAGCCCGCCCGTCCGATCCGTTGCCGGTCGCGTGTACATCGCGCCATTCCCATGCCCCGCGTTGGGGCGCACCCCTCATGCCGCTCTCGGTGTTGGCCGCCGGAACACTCCGCACTGAAGACTCCTTCCCCTGACCGGACGCCAATAGCATTCTCGCCTGGAATTGCCACTTGACAAAGTTTGCGGTGACCGCGTCCCTCCGTAAGTAGCAAGAGGCTTCGTTTAGCTTGCGTTCCGGCTGGGAGGGAGGGTAGAGATTCTCGGAATTTCTGCTGCATTTGACTGCAACGGCGGATACCTGCGCGCATGCCACGCTCGACGCAAAATCTGGATTGGCGTCCGAGTCCGACGCCAGATAACATCCCGACCCTTCAAAGAAATCACGCAATACGATTTTGCCTGCTCCGGTGCCGACGATCCTCGGAATTTCGACGGGGCGCGAACAGATTGATTGAAGCCGGAGTGCTCCGTCTGCCGGGCGAATTTATAAGGAGAATTCGAATTTAGCGATTCAACTTTCATGTGGGGAGGCAAACATTCTCGGCAATCCGGCTTGTCAAGCCCCGAGACCCCGCGACCGCGGAGTGGCGGTGAATCGCCCACTGCGGGAACGACAAGGCGACGCCTGCGCGGATCTTCACCGGGTACGTCGCAAATCCAGCGTAAACGGAAATTCGGGATTGTCCTCCTTCGGCGGCACGACCATCATGCCCGCGGTGTAGCCGGTATCCTGAAACCGGGCCAGACGACGACTCTCTGCCTCTTGTGCGTTGACAGGGAACTGCTTATTCGCCCGTCCGCCTGGATGCGTGACATGATACGTGCAGCCGCCGATGGCGCGTCCGGACCAGGTGTCGACGATATCGAACACCAGGGGCGTATGTACCGGGATGTTTGGGTGCAGGCAGGATGGCGGCTGCCAGGCGCGATAACGCACCCCAGCCACAAATTCGCCGCTCTCTCCCGTGGGATGGAGCGGCACGCGGCGGCCGTTGCACGCCACCACGAAGCGCTGGTCCGCCATGCCACTCACTTTCACCTGGAGCCGCTCCACCGATGAGTCCACGTTGCGGACGGTCGCGCTCCCGGAGACCTCCTCACCGAGCACGTGCCACGGCTCCAGTGCGTGCCTTAATTCCAGCCGCACACCCTGCCGGGTTACCGAACCGATCTGCGGAAAGCGAAACTCGAGGTGTGGGGCAAACCACTCTACCTCGAACTCGAACCCCGCCTCACGAAGATCCGCCATCACGTTCTCCCAGTCGACTTGCACAAAGTGCGGCAGCATGAAGCGGTCGTGCAGCGCGGTCCCCCACCAAACGAGTTTCCGGCGGTACGGCGTTTCCCAGAAATATGCCGTCAGCGCCCGCACTAGCAATTGTTGCGTGAGGCTCATCCGCGCGTGCGGAGGCATCTCAAAAGCGCGCAACTCCACAAGTCCGAGGCGTGACCCGGAAGAGTCTGGTGAGTAGAGCTTGTCGATGCAGAACTCAGCGCGGTGCGTGTTGCCTGCCAGATCAGTGAGAAGATGCCGAAACACGCGATCGGCCAGCCATAGCGGACTTCCGCGAGAATCCTTGTCGGGGATCTGGTCGAAGGCGATTTCCAGCTCGTAGATGGCATCCGTGCGCGCCTCGTCCACGCGCGGATGTTGACTGGTCGGACCGATGAATAATCCGGAGAGCAGATAGGACAGGGACGGGTGATTGTGCCAATATCCGATCAAGCTTCGCAACAGATCGGGACGCCGCAGGAACGGACTGTCTTCCGCAGTAGGTCCGCCCATCACCACGTGGTTTCCGCCGCCGGTCCCGGAGTGTTGTCCATCCAACATGAATTTCTCGGTACCCAAACGGCTTTGACGCGCGAGTTCGTAGAGCGTCGTGGTGTTGGTAGTAAGCTCGTCCCAGGTTGCCGCCGGATGAATGTTGACTTCGATGACGCCGGGATCGGGCGTCACTTTCAACACGCTGATCCGGACATCGCTGGGAGGCGTATACCCTTCCAGAAGAACCGGCATCTTAAGGTAAACGGCCGTATCTTCGATTGCGGCCACCAGATCCAGATAATCGCGGATATGCTCGACCGGCGGCATGAAGACGAACAGCTTGCCCTGTCGGGATTCCACGCAGATGGCTGGACGGGTAATCCAGGCCGCCGATTGGCCCTTCTCCGGAGGTTCGACCTGGGTGGCGTGAGGCGCGTCGGGGGCATAGGGCGCGTCGAACAGGTATCTTTTGCGCTCCGGCCTTGCCGGAAGGCGGGTACGCTTCGCAAAGGGATCCGGTTCGTAGGAATAGAGAACATCTTCCGGTTTGGTCCAGGGAAGAGATTCCAGCGGCAATCGGTAACCCATCGAGGAATCGCCCGGAACCAGAAACATCTGCTTCGAGGCGAGAAACCAAGGCTGACTGGTCCAGCCCGGCTCACCCGAACGGGTCGTGATTGGCCGCAACGGAAGGACGTATCCTATCGGCTGTCCCAGGCCTTGTTCGAAAACCTGCGCCAAGCGGCCGCGCTCGAGCGGGTCTTCGATCTTGGGATCCAGCGGATCGACGTTGACCGGCAGCTTGCGTTCCTTCCACAGGTAATAAAAAACGTCTTCGTACGCGGTAATGATGAATGCAGGGTCTACCTGGAGGCGGCGGGTGAGGGACTCCATAAACCGGCGTGCATGCTCCGCCGCGTAACCGTAGTTATGGCCGTCCTCCGCGATGAGGCTCGCATCCTCCCAAATGGGGACTTTGTCCGTGCGCCAGTAGCAACCGAAGGCCCAGCGAGGCAGGGGCTCGCCGGGATACCACTTGCCCTGGCCGAAATGCAGCAAGCCCTGGGGCGCGAAGTGTTGGCGCAGCCTGCCCAGCAGTTCCACCGCGCGTTGGCGCTTTACCGGCCCCAGCGCAGCGGTAGTCCATTCGGGCCCATCGACGTCGTCGAGAGAAACGAAAGTCGGTTCGCCGCCCATGGTGAGCCGCACGTCCCCGGAACGCAGGTCGGCATCCACCTGATGGCCTAGTTTTTCGATTGCTTGCCACTGTTGCTGGCTATATGGCTTGGTGACGCGTGGCGTTTCGTAAATTCGCTGCACCGTCATCTCGTGCCGGAATTCCGTGTTGCAGGGATCGAGCAGGCCGGAGATGGGCGCCGCACTGCTGGCGTCCGGAGTGCAGGCCAGCGGGATGTGCCCCTCGCCGGCGAGCAAGCCGGACGTGGGATCGAAGCCCACCCAGCCGGCGCCCGGAAGATAGGCTTCGGCCCACGCGTGCAAGTCCGTGAAATCGGCGGTGGGGCCGGAGGGCCCTTCCAACGGCTTCACATCCGCAACCAACTGAATCAGGTAACCGGACACGAAGCGCGCCGCCAGCCCGAGGCGGCGCATGGTCTGCACCAGCAGCCATGCCGAATCGCGGCAGGATCCGGTACGTAGCGTGAGCGTCTCCTCGCACGTCTGCACACCCGGCTCCATGCGGATGATGTAGCCGATTTCGCTCTGCACCCTTTGATTCAGGGCGACCAAAAAATCCATGGTGCGCCGTGGTTCGCGCGGTACTTTAGCGAGAAAAGCGGAGAGTCCGGGACTATCCGGCTCGGTTTCGAGAAATGGGCGCAACTCGCGGGCGGCCGATGCGTCGTACGAAAAAGGGTACTGTTCCGCGTGCGGCTCCAGGAAGAAGTCGAACGGATTGTATACCGCCATTTCGGCGACCAGATCCACTTCCACGCATAGCTCCGTGGTCGGTTCCGGGAAGACCAGCCGCGCCAGATAGTTGCCCTGCGGGTCCTGCTGCCAGTTAATGAACTGGTTCTTGGGAAGAACTCTGAGCGAATAGGACAGGATCGGCGTGCGGCAGTGCGGGGCGGGGCGCAGCCTGATCACTTGAGGACCGAGCGACACCCGCCGGTCGTACCGGTACACGGTTTGATGATGAAGCGCAACGTGAATGGCCATGGCTAGTTCGAGGCAGCTATTGTTGCTGGAGTTGCTGCTGCGCCTGCAACTTCTCGGCTTGCAGGTCGTTTTCCAGAAAACGGGACCATCCCTCGTCCGCCGCAAACTCCTTGTCGGGAGGCAGCAGGGCATCGGAGGGAGTCACGCGCACGCGCACCTGCAGCTCGGTTTCCGCGGAACCTTTCATCGTGCCTACGGTTGGGGACACGTCCGCGTAGTCACGCCCGATCGCCGTTCGTATGTGTCTTCCTCCCACAATTAAGCTATTCGTCGGGTCAAAGCCAACCCAACCAATACGCGGCAGAAGTGCCTCCACCCATGCATGAGTAGCTCCCTCATCGGAGCGATTGGACTCCCCGGCATCGCGATGGAGGTAGCCGCTCACATACCGGCACGGAATTCGCAGGTTTCGCACGATGGCAATCATGGTGTGCGCAAAATCCTGACAAACGCCTTGGCGCGACCGGATGGCTTCCTCCACGGGAGAATTGACCCCCGTGCTGCGCTTTACGTAAGAGAAATACTGGTTGATCCTGGAGTTCAGGGTGGTCAGCAGTTCCAAAGGTCCCCGCCTGCCGCGTTCCACTACTTCCAGAGCTTTTGCGAGCTCTTCGACCTCAGGCGAGGTGCAGGCGAAACGGCTCGGCATCAGCATATCCCAGTAATCCTCCCGGTCGATCATGGCATCGAGTTCGTCCCAGGCGCCTGGGCCCAACGTCTGCGGCAGCGGTGCGGGGTTTTCCACCTCCACCAGGGCGTCGGCGGTAATCGTCAATTGCTTGTGTTGCCCGGGAACGTCGAAATGGTGAACCAGATTGCCCAGGTAATCCTGGTAGGAAAAAACCCGGGCCTGCGGACTTATGGCCAACCGAAAACTGAAGCAGCGTTGCATGTTCTCGCTCCGCGGCTGCATGCGCAATTCCATGGCGCTCTGCCAGACGGGAAGGCTGTATCGAAAACGAGTGAAATGCCGCACGGCGTAGAACATTAGGCCTCCAGAGCCGATTGGATCGGGTAATCGATATACACCATGTGAACCGCCGCATGCAGGCTGTTGCACTGCTCAATGACATCGTCGAGGTAACGGTGCACCCCGCCCATCATGATTTCCGCGATCTGGGCATAAGCCAGGTTGGCGCGCAGCCGTCCCGCAATACGCTCGATCCGGCCGGACGCTTTGGTGAAGGACGTCTTGGAAATCGCGGCAATCGCCGCGCCCATCCGCTCCACCGCATAACGCACGGAATATGGAAACTCCGGATTCAGCAACAGAAACTCGGCCATCGAATCGGGCTTCAGTTCCGCGGTATACACCTTGCAGTAGGATTCAAAAGCCGCGCAACTCGCCAGCAATCCCACCCAATCCAAGGTATCCGCTTCCCCGGCCCGCGAGAAATAGGCATCCAGCAGAACCGGCAATGCACAGGAACGTTCCATGTACTTTCCCAGTTGAATGAATTGCCACCCCTCGCCATGGTTCATGGTGGCGCCGGTTATACCGTGAAACTGGTAGGAGCCTTCCCGAACGGCGGCTACCAGCCGCATCGGGTCGGTGTCCGCCTCCAGGTTGGCGCTGGCCTTTGTAACCTTATGATACAAACTGTTCAAGCCTTCCCACATCTCGGAACTGATCTGCTCTCGAACCTGGCCCGCATTCTCGCGGCTTGCCGCGATGCAGAATGCGATAGACGATTCGAAGCCTGCGTCGCTGGTCAGGTTGACCATGGCACTCTGCGGGTCGATGCCGCCGGCAGCCGGCGCGATACCAAGTGACGTCATGATGCGCTGCCATCTCTCCTCGGTGGGGAGCTTCGAAGGATTCAGCATGAGATTGTGGTTGGCTTCCAGTACGCGAGCGCAGTGGTTGGCACGCTCGAAATACCGGCTCATCCAATAGAGGCTATCGGCTACGCGGGAAAGCATGGAACCACCTTGATGTTCAGTTCTCTAAAACCCACGTGTCCTTCGAACCTCCTCCCTGGGAAGAATTTACCACCAGGGAACCCTTGCGCAACGCGACTCTGGTAAGCCCGCCGGGCACGATTGTGACTTTCTCGCCAAATAGAACGTACGGCCTCAGATCCACGTGCCGCGGCTCAATTCGCCCATTCATAAAACAGGGGGCAGCCGACAGCGTGATGGTGGGCTGTGCGATGTAGTTTCTGGGATCGGCCAAAATCTTCTCGCGGAACTCGGCACGTTGCTCGCGGCTGCTGTGCGGACCGATGAGCATGCCGTAACCTCCGGACTCGCCTACGGCTTTGACCACGTATTTTTCCAGGTTTCCGCACACCTCGTCGCGCTGCGCGCGGTCCGTCATCAGAAAAGTCTCCACGTTGTCCACGATTGGGTCTTCGTCCAGATAATAACGAATGATCTTGGGAACGTAAGAGTAGATCGCCTTATCGTCAGCCACTCCCGAGCCGAGAGCATTGGCGAGCACCACGTTCCCCGCACGGTAGGCGTTGAAAAGTCCCGCTACCCCCAGGGTAGAATCGGCGCGAAAGGCAAGCGGATCGACGAAATCGTCGTCCACCCGGCGGTATATAATGTCGACGCGCTGCAGACCGGAAGTCGTCCGCATGTAGACCGTATTATCGTGCACTACCAGATCGCGTCCCTCCACCAGCTCGATTCCCATTTGGCGGGCGAGGAATGCGTGCTCGAAATACGCTGAATTACAGTTTCCCGGGGTGAGCAGGACGATGGTGGACTGGCCGTCCGGCGCCAGAGAACGAAGTGTGGAGAGGAGCGCCTGGCTGTACTGCTCGATGGGCCGCACGGCGCATTTTCGAAACAGCGCCGGAAAGATCTGCTTCATCACCTTGCGGCTGGTCAGCATATAGGAGACTCCGCTGGGGACGCGCAGATTGTCCTCGAGGACCACAAACCTGCCGTCGGGCATGCGGATCAAGTCCGTCCCAGCCACGCTGACATATACACCGCGTGGAACCTTTACCCCCAGCATTTGCCGGCGGAAGTGTTTGCAGGTGTAGATGATTTCGCCGGGAATGACGCGGTCCTTTACGATGCGCCGTTCGTGATAAACGTCGGCGAGAAAGAGGTTGAGAGCCGTAATGCGCTGCGTGAGACCGCGTTCGATGGTCGCCCACTCCGAACTGGTGACGATCCGCGGCAGCAGATCATGAGGGAAAATCTGCTCCGTTCCCTCGGCACGCCCGTACACGGTAAACGTGATGCCCTGGTTGAAGAACGAGAGATCGGCTTGCTTCTTGAAGCGATACAGTTCTTCGGAAGGAAGATTCAAAAGCTGGGTAAAGAGATGCCGGTAATGCGTTCGGGGCCGTCCATTGGCACGGAACATTTCGTCATAAGCCGGACCCATCGCGTAATCGCTGAACGGCGCGGGCATCTGGAGTTTAGCGGATTGCACTGGCGTGGACATGCCTTTCCAGGTCCACTGAACCAGGGCCATTCAACATGGAACAGTGCCGGCGACCAATTTAAGGGTACAGCACGAGTATACCGCGACACCAGCGCAGTTGCGAGCACCGGGATGCATTTGCGAATGAGCACTCGATTGTTCGTCCTGATATCATGGAAGACAGCGATGCCGCACTCCGGGATGGACGAGCGCATACGATGGGCCCCCGGGTGCCGCTAAACGACCCGATGCAATCTCACTTCGCGGATCTCGCCCCGCAGATTAGGGTATTCGTCAATGCAACTCCGGATCGGTTATGAACTGATTTACAGCTTTCCACGATCCACGCCGATCATCCTTGTCCTGAATGTCCACGATTCACGCGCGTCTGACATCATCGTTCCCGACAGCCTGACCACCGAGCCATCCATTCCGGTCACCGGCTATCGCGACAGCTTTGGCAACCAGTGCCACCGCGTGCTCGCGCCCGCGGGCCGCCTCCGCCTTACGGCCGACGGCGTGATTCGAGATAACGGCAAACCGGACGAGGTTATGCCCGAGGCCTGGCAGGACTCGGTGGAGGATCTGCCGGAAGATACTCTGCTGTTCCTCCTGGGCAGCCGTTATTGCGAGACCGACCTGCTGTCTCAAACGGCCTGGCAACTCTTTGGAGGCACCGCTCCAGGGTATCCGCGCGTGCAGGCCATCTGCGATTACGTTCATAACCGTATCGTTTTCAACTACCAGAATGCCCGGCCCACCCGTAGCGCCTCGGAAACTCTCCAGGAGCAGGCCGGCGTTTGCCGCGACTACGCGCATCTGGCCATCACGTTCTGCCGCTGCATGAACATTCCGGCGCGATATTGCGCCGGCTACCTTGGCGATGTCGGAACCCCGCCGCCTTTCCCACCGGGCGATTTCGCCGCGTGGTTCGAGGCCTGGATCGGCGGCCGCTGGCACATTTTCGACCCGCGCAACAATGTGCCCCGCATGAGCCGCGTCCTGATGGCCAGAGGCCGCGACGCATCCGATGTCGCGATCGCCACCACCTTCGGGCCCAATTACCTGGAACGTTTCAAGGTCTGGACTGACGAGATCCCGGAGTGAATGACTGATGTCGCTTCTCACCGTCCACCACTCCACCGTCTACCGCTACCGGGAGCCCGTCGGCCTGGGGGAACACCGGATGATGTTCCGCCCGCGCGACAGTCACGACCTCCGGTTGATTCGAACCAACCTGCTCATTACGCCGCAACCCGCCCGGTTGCGCTGGCTGCACGACCCGTTCGATAACTCCGTCGCCGTCGCCACTTTTGAAGGAACCACGTCGGAACTGCGTTTCGAAAGCACGGTGACGCTGGAGCATTTCGAAAACTCCATGCCGGAGTATCCTCTTGAAGAGTACGCGCGAACGTATCCGTTTCGATATTCCGATGAGGACTTCCCCAGCCTCTCCAACGCTCTGGCGAAGCGCTACGCGGCCGAGAGCGTGACGACATGGGGATTGCAGTTTCTCGATCCGGCGGATACCTCCAACACCATGAAAATACTGCGCGCCATGACGTCTGGCATCCGCCGGGACTTCACCTATTCCCGTCGCGTCGAGAAGGGCGTGCAGCCTCCGGAGGAAACGTTGCGCACCCGCACCGGCAGTTGCCGGGATTTCGCGGTCCTGATGATGGAAGCTACGCGTTCACTGGGCATCGCCGCGCGGTTTGTCAGCGGCTATATCTTCATTCCCAACAGTTCCGGGTTGGCGGGGGGCGGATCGACTCATGCATGGGTGCAGGCCTATCTGCCCGGCGCCGGGTGGATCGATTTCGACCCTACCAACAGCATCATTGGCAACCGCAATCTGATTCGCGTCGCCGTCGCCTGGAGTCCCGAGCAGGTGCTGCCCTTATGTGGCACCTACGAGGGTCCCCCGGAGGCGTTCGTGGGGATGGACGTCAATGTGGACGTCACCGAGGTGGACGGGTGATATCGACGTGTGAGGCAGGTGGAATCCTGCGTGCGTCAGAGCGTTAGTCCGGTTCCATATCTACACCCACTTCGACTTTGTGCTCGCGCCCACCCTGGATTACGCCGCGCACCGGACTAACGTCACCGTAATCCCGGCCCCAAGAGAGCGTGACGTGACTCTGGAACGGGACCAGATTGTTGGTCGGATCCACGTCCAGCCAGCCGGCGCCGGGGCAATACACGGACACCCAGGCGTGCGAAGCATCCGCTCCCACCAGCCGGGCGCGCCCAGGCGGAGGGTAGGTCCGCAGGTACCCGCTCACATACCTGGCGGGCAGGCCTAGTGATCGCAAGCATGCCACCTGCAAGTGAGCGAAGTCCTGACAGACGCCGCGACCGTGACGAAGCACCTCTTCCGGCGGCGTCCGTACGTTGGTTGCCTTGGAATCGAAGCGGAAATCCTTGTAGATCCGTCCAGTAAGGTCGAGCAGCGCTTCGGTAAGCGGCCTGGCCGGCGAAAAGGAGGGCAATGCGTATTCCGCAAACTCGGCGCCCGGCTTGACACGAGGCGACTCAAACACGAACTGATAAGCTTCTAGCCCTTCCGGACTGCGATCGGCTGGCAGAGATCGCCCCACTTCTTCCCAAGGTTGTGAGTGCTCCGGCCAAATTGCCGGACAATCGTCGATGACGACCCGGCTGCGAGCTTCCACGCGCAGCGCGTCATGCGGCTCACGAATGGTGAAATACGTGACAGGATTCCCAAAGTAGTCCAACCGCTCGCTTACTCCGGAGGGAGACGGTGTCACCAGCAACTCATGCGACGTGCAAGTGTGGTGAGCCAGAGTCCGGGGAGTCAGGTAGGCTATGTGATTCCCGACGGAGACGGGAACCTTGTACTTATAAGTAGTCTTATGAACGATTCGGTAAGTCATCCACCTATACTGATCGGGTACGTGAGCGCATGGTCGAAGTACGTGAGCGAGATATTATCCGCCCAGGAAGGGAGGAGTTTCTGGATGGAGCCGAGAGCACGGTCGATCTGCGATTGTCCATCGGAATAACCCTCGGGCAGGCCGCCTCCGGGCAGCGGAAATTCCAGCTTCTCCAGGTCCAGACCGCGCAGCAATGTCACTGCCTGTTGTATTGCCTGCTGATCGGCGGGATCGTGCCGTGGCAGCCTCCTATGTAAATCGGCCAAATGAGCCATCTGGAAGTTTAACGACCGGGGGTTGTTCTCATCCGCCATCAATACGTCCAGCACCGCGATGGGCTGCAAGGTGGTGAAGTAGCGGGAGCGATAAGTCATGGAACTATCGGCCACCTCCAATACATATTCCAGCAGAGGCCAGCTTTGTTCATCCAGCCCTGAGGTCAATTCCCTGAGTTGCCTCACCGAGTACATCGCCCGTTCCAATCTGCGTCCCAAACTCAGGAAAAGCCAGCCGGATCCCCTGGTAATGTTTTCACGTTCCATGCCGGAGAATGCGGAGAGCAGCTCCAGACACCCGTTGAGTACGGCCGAGTACTCGACAAAGAGCATGTAGTTCTCCGTGCGGGCGGATTCCGCCAGGGCAACCACCAGTCGCGACATATCCGAGGAGAGCCGTTCGCGAACGTTTCCACCGACGCGATGGGCCTCCGCCAGATTGGACGCCAGGCTGTCCGGCCGCTCGACGCCCGACATTAACGAGACCAACTCATCTTCCAGATCGCGCGCACTGGCCGGGCGATCTTTGGGCAGTGTGCTGTGCGGTGAACCCAAACAACCGTGCAGCCGAAACAGGCAGGCAAGTTCGGTATGATTGGCTCGCCGGACGCGGGTCATCAGGCATCGCAGCAGGCGTGCAATGGACTCCGACCGTTCGGCGTAACGGCCCAGCCAGAAAAGGTTGTCCGCGGCGCGGCTTGGCAGGTCCGCGGGCGCGCGTTCCAGTTGGACCGGCTGGTTCCTTGGACGCAGCATGCTGAAGGTGTCGACCGGTCCATCCCACAGAACCCAGGCGTCTTTGCTGCGGCCCCCGCGCTGCATGGATACCACCTGGCCGTCGGCTTCCGACACGCGCACCAGGCCACCGGGCATTGCGATCCAACCGGAACCGGTGTTTAGAACATACGTCCGCAGCACCAGGCTGCATGGGTATAGGCGTCCCTGGTCCCAAACCGGCGCGGTTGAGAGATCCACCTGTTCCTGCGCCACGTACTCGTAGGGGCGCGAACGTATCTGTTCTCCGACCATCCGCTTTTCCGCCTGGGAGAGGCCTGCGCCGAAGACGGGTTCCATTCCACGCAACGGGAACGCAGGTTTGACCACCACGCGATCCAGATGGTTCAGCACCCAATCCAGCGCGTAATCCTGCCCACACCACCATGTCGCCACACACGGCAGATTGAGGGGTTCTCCCAACAATTTCTCAGCCAGGCCGGGAAGAAACGGCATGATGGCTGCGGTCTCTATCACGCCGCTCCCCAGTGCGTTCACCACTACGACGTTGCCGGCATGTACCGCGTCCACCAGGCCTGCCACTCCCAGGAAGGAATCGTGGCGGAGTTCCATGGGATCGCAGAAACCATCGTCAACTCGGCGCAGAATTATGTGGATCGGCTGCAGGCCCTCCACCGTTTTCAGATAGACCCGCCGGTCGCGAACGGTCAGATCGGATCCCTCAGCCAGCGTAAGTCCGAGATACCTTGCCAGGTAGGAGTGCTCGAAGTAGGTCTCGTTATAGGGTCCGGGTGTCAGCAGAACCGCGCGTGGATGATCGCAATGCGCCAGGCCGAGCAGCACCTCACGCCAGGTGCGGAAGAAGGAAGCCAGACGCATGACGTTTGCAGCGCTAAAAGCCTCCGGCAGAACGTCCGCCACGATCGTGCGATTTTGCAGCGCATATCCCGTTCCCGAAGGCGATTGCGTGCGGTCGGCGAGCACCCACCAGCGGCCGTCTGGCGAGCGCGCCAGGTCCACTCCGATTAAATGGAGATGGCCACGCTGGAGTGGTGCCACCCCGGTCAAAGGCCGCAGAAAAGCCGGATTTGCAAATAGCAAGGCCGCCGGGATGTCCCCGTTCTGAACGAGTTGGCGAGGTCCGTAGATGTCACCCAGGAGCAGATTAAGCAGGTGCGCCCGCTGCGTGATGCCTGCCTCGATGACACGCCATTCGTCCGGCGGGATAAGCAGCGGAATGGGATCGATGGCCAGTGGCCGGTTTATACCTTGCGGGTCGGTGTAGACGTTGTAGGTGACGCCGTTCTCCCGGATGCGACGTTCCGCGCGCTTCCAGCGGCGCGCCAATTCGTCGGGGCCCATGTCCTGGAGCGAATCGATAACCGCGGACCAGTACGGCCGGGGGGTGACTCCGTCCGGCGCGAACTCATTATAAGTCGACCGGTCGGGCAACAGCATCTGAAGAAGATCAGGGTTCACAACTAGCGGCTCTCACGTGCCTCTGAGCTTAGCACGTATTTCAGAAAGGGTTTTCGTTCGACAGCGCCCTACTGGACGGATGCGATCGCGCGACGGGTACAATTGGTAGGACCACGACTATGAGCGAAAGAGTCCTCGTCGTATATCGGGAAAGTGCGGAGGTCCAGCCGTATGCTCGCGCGATTGAATCCGTCGGCGCGGAGCCGGTGCTGGAGGAAGTCCGGACCGGCCTCAGGATCGGCCCGTGTTGCGGACTCTTGCTGACCGGCGGCGGCGACGTGGACCCGGCGCTCTACGGCGAAATTGGTTCCCCGGAAACCGAAGTGCCCGATCCGGAGCGAGATGCCGTCGAAGCCGCCCTCATCGATGAAGCGTTGGCTCGCGACCTGCCGCTGCTTGGGATTTGCCGTGGAATGCAACTCCTGAATGTGCATCTGGGGGGCAGCCTCGTACAGCACCTGCCAACCGCCGGGCGCCATGTCAGGCGCACCTCCGACCGGGGCTTGCCGGCCCACCGCGTGGTGATCGAGCCCGGCAGCATGCTGGCGAGCATCGCTCACCGGGAGATGTGGGAGGTGAACTCACGGCACCACCAGGCGGTAGCGCGACTTGCAGGCGGGTTCAAGGTCTGCGCCAGTGACCCGGAAGACGGAACTGTCGAAGCCATCGAACTCCCCGCGCGGCGGTACGTTCTGGCGGTCCAGTGGCACCCCGAGAATCAAGTTTCGAGCGATCCCGAACAGCGCAACCTGTTTCAGAGCTTCGCGGTCGCGCTCTGAAGCCGCAAATACGCTGTCGCGTTTTTTCTGTTCGCATCGACGCTCCTCCCCGTAAATCCCGATCTGATTGATAAGTTCTTGGAAACCAATGTGAAAACCACGGCGTCTATTGACTTCTTCAGGGTGCCCACCATTCGCTTTCAGGTATTGGACGTATCCCTGGTGTTGGCTCACGACCGCCGGCTGCGTATTCCGGGCAACCCGAACACGATTCCGGGCTGAAGGCGAACAGCATTCCGGGCTGAAGCCGAACACTTTTTGGTCGACCCCGGAATGCTGTTCGGCGTGCCAGTCGTCGATCACGAGCACATCGATCCGACTGAGCTTGGCCAGCAGCAGGCGTAGGCTCCCGTCAGCACGAGCGATGGCCAGATCGCGGAATAGCGCCGCGGTGCCCGTGTAGAGTGCGGAGTAGCCATCGCCTCAGGCCTTCTGCGCCAGGGCACAGGCAAGGAAGCTCTTACCCACGCCGGTGTGGCCGAGAATGAACAGGTGCTCGTGATTGCATACCCACGCCGACTCCTGCGCCAGGGCGCGGATCACGCTCTTGTCCAAGCCGCGCGCCGCGCGGTAGTCGACATCCTCGACGCAGGCGTTGCCGCGAAGTTTGGCGGAGTGCAGGCGTCGCGCCAGGGCCTGATTCTGGCGCCAGTTCCACTGGTGATCGATTAGCATCGCCAGGCGATCGAGAAAGCTCAGCTCGCGAGCGGCGGGGTCCTGTTGCTGGGCCTTCAAGGCGTCGGCGATGCCGTTCAGCCGCATGGCCAGTAGTTTCTCCGTCATCGGTTCTTGTGACATCTAAATAGTCTCTCGATTGCTGTCACGATACTCTTCCCAGACCAACTGCAACGTCACATGGCGGTGACGCTGCAGTTGCTCGTGGACGGCGGCGAAGTCCGGCGGGAACTTCCGGGTTGTGGGGCGTGGTGGCGCATCCGTAGGCGGAAACAGCGCTGCCGCCAAACGGGCGTCATCCCAACCGTCAGGCAGCGGCCAACCGATATTGGCGGCCGCGGCCCGTTTCAAATACTCATGCACCGTACTGACGGAGAGTGAGCAACTCCGTGCGATCTGCCGCTGTTCAAGCTCCAGTTCGTTTCTTAGTCGTAGAACTTCTTTGATCTTGCGCGTGGACTTTCTCATTGCGGGCAAAAGATTCTCCCTACAAGGGCAGGGTCTCTTACCCGGCGTGGATGGCCAGCGTCACTACTTGTGGAAAATTCCGGCCATGGCGCCGCTCACGGAAACTGAGCGGCGCGACTTCTGGGAGATCTGCGAAGACCGCTGCCAGACCCGGTCGATGATCCTGACCTCGCAACTGCCCGTGGCTCGCTGGCACGAGCAGATCGGCGATCCCACCGTCGCCGACGGCATCCCCGACCGCCTGGTCCACAACGCCCACCGCATTGAGATGAAGGGCGACTCGATGCGCAAGAAGCGCGGAGGAGGTGCATAGGGCCGGTGGCTGACGCTCGCCGGGTCTCTCCAGTGCCGAGCGGGGAACGGGACTGCTGTCCCTTTCCCCGCACCCCTTTCCCAGCTTGTGTCCGCCTGCCTCCGCTTCGCTCCGGGCCGGTCACCCTGCCTCGTTTTCCTTGATCAAGCCGAACACTTTCCGCACAATCAGAAAGCCAGCGTCGCTTACGCTCCGGTTGGTGTTCGGAATCATCCCGGAATCCTGTTCGGCTTCCCTCCGGAATGCTGTTCGCCTTCGCCGGATCCGCACGCCGGCGTCGCCAATTAAGGATAAAGAGGCCTCAAGAGCCTTTGTACATTTCGCGCAGGCCCCAAATCGGCCGCCTGCTCAACACGCCAAAACTGCCCACCAAACCTACGGACCCAGTACCCACAAGAGTCCCCACAGTGGCTCGGCTGGGTTCCGCACGTGATCGGATAAGTCCTTATTGTTGATAGAGTTTAGGAATTTGGAGGATATAACCCCTTCGGTTGTTTGCAGAAACACCCACATTGCACGAAGAATCAACCACTTACGGACCTTATTTCGGTAGGAGTGAAGCCAGGATGGAATCGGAGAATAGAACGTAAACTACTGAAAACAAATTGGCTCCTCAGGTAGGACTCGAACCTACAACCCTTCGGTTAACAGCCGAATGGCTTATGGCCGCCTCGCATTGCAAACACAAGGCTTAGAAGTTCCAAAAATGAGTTTCCCCGGAAATTGGGGGGACTTTGGGGGGACACCGTACGCACCTTCAAGGACCAGCTTCCGAGATTCCGGTTTTTCAACCCGGACCGCAGTTCTAAGGTGATCCGCCGAACCAAGAGTCCGATGAACCCTGCGCTCAGAAATCGGTAACACGACCTCAGTCGATGCTGAAACGGTGTAGCGCAGGCAGGCTTGTCGCCGAACGCCAAAAGTTGCACTATAACGGAAAACACACCAGTGCTGTAATCGCGGGGTCATGCCTTCAGCGACGGGCGCGGAGGCATAGCGGCTAAAAAGTGCGGTTCCTTTCCCTTGACCGCTCGTTTTGTGGACTCCGTTGGTGACCACAACTCCGTGTGCGTGGATGGCGGCCGACTGAGGACCCAACGCGGACGGAACGGTCTTCCACTCATCTGAGCCTTTCGGGCGGGAACTGTCGCGGTTTTCGACGCCGCTTCGTTGGGAGTCCACTCCTCATTTCATCCTGGGCAAAGCCGTTGGAAACAGGAGCAACCGGTCCGGTTCTTTTACGGGTTGTCGGGAGCCTCCGCGCCGAACAGGTCAGCACCGTAGCGTCGGGTCCGCTATGGATTGATCTCCCAGATTGGCGCGGCCGTAGCCTGGAGGCGTTCCATCGCCTCGGCCTGGGGACTCGCTGTCACAGGTAATCAGGCGTGAAGGACCCCATAGCAGAGTTTCATCAGAGATTTGTAAGATTTTGCGAAGGACATTCGCACCGTTCCCATGGCAAACTCGGCTTGTGAGAAAGCGTGAGGCCGCGGCCAGGCGCCTCCGAACAGCGACCGGGATGCTGAAACGGAGGTTCTGGCCGATTCGGCACAAGAGGAGTTTTCAAATGAAACGTGGATCGATGCACATGATGTCTACTCGACTTCTTGGTGGCGCGGGCGCGGCTGTTCTCTTTGCGTCGCTTGTGTGCGCGCAAGCAGGCCCCGACGGTCACTGGGAAGGTTCCTTTACGGTAAACAATCGCGAGATCGGGATCTCGCTTGACCTCGCGAAGAACGCGAAATCGGAGTGGATCGCAAGTATGGGCCTTCCCTCCCAAAACGTGACCAGCCTTGTCGTGATGGATGTGGCGGTAAACGGCAAGTCCGTGAAGTTTGTTGCCGTCGAATTCCAGATGGCTACGTTCGACCTGACCCTGGGCCCGGACGGGAGAATGAAGGGGACGATGTCCGCCCCGCAGGGCCCGATGTCCACGCAGGGCCCGATGCCGGTCGAACTCAAGCGCACGGGTGAGGCAAAGGTGGAACTGATCCCAGCGAGCCCAGCGGTGTCGAAGGAACTGGAAGGAGATTGGGAAGGCTCGCTCCAGGGGCCCAACGGTGCGTCGGCCCCGCTGACATTCCACTTCAAAAACCGACCGGACAAGACGGTAGCGGCGACCATGGACAGTCCCGGCAGGAACGCCATGGCTATGCCGCTCAACAACGTGAAACAGACCGGCCAGAAGGTGGAGTTTGGACTCAAAATCGCTCAAAGCGCCTTTCAGGGCGCGCTGAATCCGGAGGG
>JADGNR010000446.1 GCA_017883415.1 Bryobacteraceae bacterium
TTGGTCGCCATCACGACCAGGTTCGCCGTAGTCGAGCCGGCCGGAACCGCGCCGCGCAGTTGCAACACGTCGCCCTCGGTGACGAAGCATTCCCCACTGTTCGAAGTTACATCCAAACCGTCGGACACGATGAACACGTGGGGATGGTTATCGGCCAGTATCCGGGCGACGCTGCTCGAACCGGCGTCGCCGCCTCCGGCCGGCGCACTGGCTTCCTGATTCGCCAGCGCCAGTTGCGCCTTTACCTCCACGGCAACCAGGTCCTGCACCTCCCGCGACATCGCCGTGGCTGCATAATTGTTGGCTGCCTGCGCCTGGGCTGCCCGCTCCGCATAGGCCGCAGCCAGGGTCTGAGAAACCAGATAGTCCGTCAGCCAGTAAGCGGGGCCGGCATAGGTAGGATACGGGTTGTACCACCCGCCGTAGTAGCCATACCAGGGGTTCGCCGCCCATCCCCAGTTATAAGCGATCGGCGCCGCCCACGGGTTATAAGCCCAGCCGTAGTAGGCCGGAGCATAATAGAGGGCCGGCGCGTATACGTTCAGAGGAACTCCGCCCCAACTGTAAGGCCGGTAGAACCGGTCGTATGCCACGCCGTTGTAGTAATACGTCCGATGCACATATTCCCTGCCACCGTACCGGTACGGGTGCCCGATGTAGCCGTGCCCATAGTGATTACTCACCACCCGCACGCCGCCCGCCCGCTCGTGAACGATGGTTCGCCTGCCGCCCGGTCCGTGATGGATGTCCATACCGTTGCGCGCATGCACATCTCGCGCATGACCGCCGCGGTCGAAGGTCGCCCGGCTGCCGTTGGCCCCGTGCACTTCTCGTCCGCCCGTGGGAACACGGGAACCGCCTCCTCTGTTGCCGGCCGCAGTCCCAACGCCTCTGCCGCCTCCGGCCCCGCCCGCGCCACCTCTGCCCATTCCTCCGCCGGCGCCTCGGCCGCCTGCGCCCCCGGCCCCGCCGCCGGGGTTCCGGGCGCCTGCCCCAACGCCTCTACCGCCTGCTCCCGTGGCCCCGGTGGCGCCCCTGCCGCCTGCTCCTGCCGCCCCGGTGGCGCCCCTGCCGCCTGCTCCCGCCGCCCCGGTGGCGCCCCTGCCGCCTGCTCCTGCCGCCCCGGTAGCGCCTCTACCGCCAGCTCCCGCGGCCCCGCCTCTGCCGGCCGCAGCCCCGCCCGGAGCGGCGCCTCTGCCCGCCGGCCCGGCGCCCCTGCCGGCCGGCGCCGCGGCTGGTTTGGCTGCGGCCGCTGGCTTTGCCGGCGCAGCCGGCTTCGGCTTGTCTGCCGCCGGCGCGGAAGACACCCACAAGAGTGCGCCCATCGCCGCCGGAAGCAGAATGGATACAGGTGTAGCGTGCATTGTCTTGGTTCTCATATGTGCTCCAAATGTTGTTTAGACCTAGGACCGAGCGGGGACCCCTGCTTCGGGTCACTCGATATCGGCAACCTTACCCTTGACGAAAGTTACTTTGAAATCTTTGTACTTATAAATCGTTTTCGCGCCCAGATCGTAGATCTGTTCGGGTTCTCCGAAGTTGGCCTTCACTTCATCCACGCTCTGCCCCATCGCAATCTTCTTCGGCGCTGGCGGAGCTGCGGGAGCCGCGGGAGGCGGGGGCGGCGGCGCGATCGGGTCGAACTTCTGAGGCGCCTCGGCCGGCTGCTGCGGGGCCTGCTCGGGCTGGGCTTGGGCCGGCCGGGGCATCTTGCCCCGAGGAGGCCCCGGCGCCGGTTGCGTGCCCTCGCCGCCCGCGCCCGCATCCGTGTTGTCCGCCTCCGCCTCCGGGAACTTGAACACTTGCTCGATCACCCCCTGTACCGACTTGAAATCGGTCGCGGCCAGGGCATTCTTGATGAACTTGAACCTTACCTCGGCCCGATAGGGTTGGTGAGCGGGATCCACCGATTTCGGATTGCAGGTTCCGCACGACTGCACCAGGAAGACGATGGCGTTGGTCTGCACCTCGGTCTTCAACAGATACATCTTCTCTCCCACGGTAAAGGTCCGCGGGGCGTCCTTGCTGATTCCTGGGATTCTGTTCTTTACACTAAAGAGGCTGCCGCACGGCTTGATCTGGCCATTCTCGAAATCGTTACAAAATGGCGCTGACATCTTACCGCGGGAGTTTGCCTGCACGGTCTCGACTTGAACTGCCAGCACCGATCCAGCCTGGGCCACCTTGATGCCGCTTGGGTCCATCACATTCGGTATGTAAGTCGTTTGCAACTGCTGCACCAGGTTGCCGCTCTGCGGCGCCGCCGGCATGGGTCTCGCAAGGGAACTGGCCAGCAGGATCGCAGTCAGCAGGATTGTTCGCACGGAAATTGCCTCCTCCACTGGAATGAGAAATCCAAGGTCGCACCAAACCGCCCGAGGCTGTCGGATAATCTGAAAGGATACTCCTTCCCCTCCCAAACTTCAATCGGTTTCATGGCCTCGCGGAGCTTTTTTCTCAAACCGGGTACTGGCCGAACCAAAGGGTACTAGGCCTATCGAACCATATGGAACGCTGGCCCTTCAGTCCCTCGCCGCCATCCTCGCTGCCTCTCGCCTTCAATGTAGATAGCGTCAAACGCGTATCCGAAATGGTCATGCCGGCAATATTTATTTTGGATGAACAGGCCCGATGCTGCGATCCTCCACGCGGCCCATCGGAAAGCGGCGGATTGCCCTTCCATCCGTCTGCGGTAGACTCGTGTATGCACGGGCCCGTAGCTCAGGTGGATAGAGCATCAGCCTTCTAAGCTGAGGGTCGCTGGTTCGAGTCCAGCCGGGCCTACCAGATTCCGCCCCGGCTCCCTGTCCGCGCAACCCGTAGGCGCGGTCCCTAGGCGCGGCCCGTAGGCGCGGCCCCCCCTAATCGCCGGCGGCGCGGGAGTTGATGACCGCGATTTCCCGGGGCTGCGACGGCTCCACGGCTTTAACTTGAGCGAGAATGGATTGCCCGGTCCAGCCCAGGGTCATAAACAGGAACAGGCCGAGGAGGAACAGAAAGATCTGGATGACGGCGATGTATCCGGAATTGACGCCGGACACCAGCACCAGCGCCAGGATCAGCAGGGACGGCACCAGGGCGAAGATCACGATCAGGGAAAAGACCAACATCACTCGTTCCCAGGCAAAGGTCTCCACCTCCGCGTTGGCGTGCAGCAATCCCGTGGTGAACCGCACCAGCGACAACCCCGTCAGAATCGAGGCGGCGATGGCCCACTCCGGCATGTAAGCGAACTTCGCCAGCTCGCCCTTTTGCAGAAGCACGATGGCAATCACCACGAACGGCAGCACAATGAACAGAGCTTCCGCCCCCACCACGCAGAGGGAATCCGTGGAATTGCGAACCACCCTTCGTTCGGCTTCAGGCACAGACAACCTCCTCGCGGGGCGCGTACGAAACAGTCCCAACGCTATCACACAAAACAAAAGAACACTATAATGTTTCAGGGCGCCGCTGGGACGGCACGTACGAAAACGCACACTGCGGTCCCGGCGCAGGCGCTTTAGGGGACGAGGCCGGACCAGGGATGGCGGTGTGCGTTCCTCGCCGGCAGCGCATCGGCCTGCCCGCGCGAAATCCGGATGGCGGCCGTGCCCTCGGCGCCGGGCATGACGGGAATGCTGAACCGTCCGGTCGCCGCACTGTAACTGACGTGGCCCACGGCGCCGGTTACCGCCGTCGCACCCGGCTTGGTGGGCGACCAGCCCCGGATCGCGCGCCATGCTTCGCCGTTGGCAAAGGCCACGGTAAGGGAAACCGTGCCGTCGTCGGCGAGCGCGCTCACCCGCTTCTTGCCCAGCGAGACGAACTGGCCGGTATCGCCCAGCAGGGCCATTCCGGATTTGCCGATGGGCGAGACCAGCAGGTAGATCCGGCCCCCGGCAATGGTCTCGCTGACCACATCGCCCGGATTCACGACTTGGCCGCGGTCGCCGAAATAATCGTATACGTAGGCCGGTTGGCTCAAGCCCAGGTCGGATAGCTGGAAGCTGGCCTGTACGTTGTCCCCCTGGGTATACGCGAAGACGTAGTACGCGCGCAGTCCCCCGAAATCGCTGTAGGTGGAGGCGATCACGGGCGCGTTCAACGCTTGGGAATCGCTCAGGAAACTGCTGTCCAGCGGAGTCAGCGCCACGTCCGGCTTCACAATGACGCCGTCCGGACGCACCGCGCGCAGCAGGTTGGCGCCGTCGATCTTGCCGGCCGCATCGCCGATCCCAACCGGGCCCGCCGAGAGCGTGGCCACCAGCAGATTGTCGGTCTCCGTGCTCATCAAGACGTCGCTGAAGGGCCAGATGCCCAGCGCGCCGGCCAGCCGCGAGGCATAGAGGAACTTGCTCCACCGCGCGCGGTCGAAGCGATCCTGGCTCACGCGCACACTGGTCAGGTTGCCGTATTTGGACCCCTGCATTACGTGGCGCGTGGTGGGCATGCAGTATTGCATGGCGATGTGCTCCTGCGCCATGGCGGCAGCCATATTATCGAGAAAGGCGTCCGGATCGGCCAGGTTGAAAGACGTCTGCGCCTGGTTGGAAAGCCAATCCTGTTCGTAGCCCACCACGCCGGACGTGGTGAGATAGCGGGCCGTATCGCGCCAATAGAGCGGGTCGGTCGCCACATCGCCGGACATTTGGTATTGCTGGCGGTACGGACT
>JADGNR010000149.1 GCA_017883415.1 Bryobacteraceae bacterium
ACCGGCCATAATTTACAAATCCGCGATTGACTGAAGGCGAATAAAAAGCGAACATCACAAGGTGGAGGAAATATGAAGATCAGCGACGCCCTTTTACCCGAGTTCGACCAGGAAGCCGCCAACACCCGCAAGGTCCTGGCGCGAGTACCCGACGGCAAATTCGATTGGAAGCCCCACCCGAAGTCGTTCACCATGGGTGCGCTCTCGACCCATATTGTGAACATGCTCGGCTGGACCGTGGACACGATTGCGAAAGATTCCTTCGACATCGCCCCGGTGGGCGCTCCCCCTTATAAGGAAGAGCCGGCGAAGTCGCAAAAAGAGCTGCTGGAACGCTTCGACAAGAATGCCGCCGCCGCGCGCGCCGCCATCGCCGGAGCGAGCGACGAAACGTTCATGCAGCCGTGGTCCCTGCTGGCGGGCGGGCAAACTCTGTTCACCATGCCGCGCATCGCCTGCATACGGAGCTTCGTCATGAACCACACGATTCACCACCGCGCCCAACTGACGGTCTATCTGCGCCTCAACGATATCCCCGTGCCGGCCATCTACGGCCCCTCCGCCGACGAACAATAGCGGAGGGCATCGGCCGATCGCACGCGGCACCGCCTGCGCCACCAGAACAGCCACCTGAACAAATGCGGTGATTGCGGGGGTGGGCAGGCGGTGCCGCCTGCCGAGCCCTTGACGGGCGATTCTTGATGGCGTTCTCCGGGTTGACATACGGAAGCGTCTGTCCCACGTTGCGTCGTGGGGCAGGCGCTTTCGCCTGCCAACGTTGTACACTTGCGGCGAGGAAACAGGGCCATGAATCGACGATCCTTCCTGGGAGCCTTGGCGCTCACCGCTTTCGCCAAACCGGCGCCACGAGCCGTCAACGGCGGGCGTCTGCGCGAACATCTGGAAGGTCTGAGCGTGTTCGGACGGCCCGCCGGGGGGTCGTTCGCCAATGGCGTGAGCCGCATCGCCTACTCCGACGCCGACGTGGCCGGCCGAAAGTATGTCATGCAACTGATGGCCGCGGCCGGCCTGGATCCGCGCGTCGACGCCGCCGGGAACATCCTCGCGCGCCGCGCCGGTACCGACCCGGCGCTCGCCCCCGTGCTGTTCGGCTCGCACATCGACTCGGTGCCCACTGGCGGCAATTTCGATGGCGACCTCGGCTCGCTGGCGGCCATCGAAGTGGTGCACACGCTCCAGGAATCAGGCGTCGCCACGCGCCGTCCCCTGGAGGTGGCGATCTGGGCCAACGAAGAAGGTTTCGCCTACAACAACGGCCTCGCCGGCAGCCGCGCCGCCGCGGGGCATCTGGAACCGGGCGAGCTCGACCAGGTCTGGAACGGCGTGAAACAGGGCGACGCCATCCGCAAAATAGGCGGCGATCCCGGCCGCATCGCCGACGCGCGGCGCCAGCCCGGCTCGTTCCGCTGCTATCTGGAACTGCACATCGAGCAGGGCGGTACGCTCGACCAGGCGGGCATCCCCATCGGCGTGGTGGAGGGCATCGTGGCCATCGACCGCTACGACGTGGAGATCCGCGGCTTCGCCAATCACGCCGGCACCACGCCCATGCCGGAGCGGCGGGATGCCTTGCTGGCGGCGTCGTACCTCACCGTGGCGGTGAATGAAATCGTGCGCCGCGACGCGGGGCGGCAGGTGGGGACGGTGGGCCAGCTTACGGTGAGCCCCAACGCGCCCAACATCGTCCCCGGCCTGGTGCGACTCACCATCGAGCTGCGCGACTTGCGTTCGGCCACCATCGCCCGCCTGGCAGAAGAGATTCGTTCCCGCGCCGCGGAAATCGCCGCGCAAACGAAGACCGCGATCTCCATCCGCCCGGCCGCGCATCACGGCGAAGCGCTGGCCGCTCCCGAGGTCCAGGAATCGATCGAAGCCGCCTGCGAGAAACTGGGGCTACGCTCGCGCCGTCTGCCCTCCGGCGCCGGCCACGACGCGCAAATGATGGCGCAACTAGGCCCCATGGGCATGATCTTCGTGCCCAGCGTGGCCGGCATCAGCCACTCCCCCGACGAGCTCAGCCGGTGGACCGACTGCACCAACGGCGCCAACGTCCTGCTCGAAACCGTGCTGGCCTGGGCCCAGCGCCCGTGATCTCACAACCGCCGGCCGTATAGAGCCAGCAGCTCAAACGCCAGGGTGAGCACCAGCCACAGGCCGCCGATGGCGAGCGCATCCGCGCGGTCCGCCGGCCGCAGCCAGCCGATGGTGGTCCACGAGACCAGCAGAATCGCAACACACAGAGTGATGGTGCCGATCGCGCGGCCAGCCCGTTCTCCCCCGCGGGGCGTAATCGCGGTCTCGCGGGCCGCCCCATTGGCCACGGCGATCGCAAGCAGGACACACCAGATGGCTGTCGCGCGCCCGAGCATCCCGCACCCGGCGGTCCCTACGCCACCAGTTCCCCGGTCATCACGGTGACCGCCTGGCCGCCCAGGATCACGCGGTCGCCGTTCAGCCGGACGCGCACCACGCCGCCGCGGGCGGAGGCCTGGTAGGCGGTGAACTCGCTCTTCCCCAGGCGGCCCGCCCAGTAGGGTCCCAGCGCGCAGTGCGCCGAGCCGGTGACCGGGTCTTCGTCGATGCCGGAGCCCGGCGCGAAGAACCGCGAAACGAAATCGAACTCCGGGTTCTGCGATCGCGCGGTCACGATCACGCCGCGCACCGACACCCGGCGCAGCGCCGTGTGATCCGGCGTCAGCCGGCGCAGGGTCTCTTCGGAGTCCGTTTCCACCAGGTAATCGAAGGCGTTCAGGCCCACGAATCGGGCTTCGGAAAGTCCCAGGGCGGGAAGCAGGTCCGGCGGCGCATCGGCCGGCGCGGCACTCTTCACCGGGAAATCGAGCTCGATCCAGTCGCCGCGGCGGTCGGCCGCCAGCGGGCCGCTGCGCGTGTGGAAGCGCGCCTGCCGCCCCGCCGGCAAATGGCCGTCTTCCCACAGCACGTGCGCGCTCGCGACGGTGGCGTGCCCACACAGATCCACCTCCACCGCGGGGGTGAACCAGCGCAGATCGTAGCCGCCGTCGCGAGGGGTTAGAAACGCGGTTTCCGAAAGATTCATCTCCCGCGCCACGCTGCGCATCCAGTCCTCCGGCGCGGGCTCCGGCAGGACGCAGACGGCCGCCGGGTTGCCGGCGAACGGCCGGTTGGTGAAGGCATCCACTTGCACGATCCGTATGGCCATGATTTAGCAGGGTACCGCACTTTATCGCACTTGCAACCTTTTCTGGAATAGCAGAGTCTAAGAGGAGAGTCGCATTGTGTCGCACCTCCACAAACTGTCCGTCGCGGTGGGCCTGCTGGTGGTGCTGTGGGTGGTGGGCGGCTTGCCGCGATCCGGCCGGCACGCCTGGGTCCAAGCTCGGGTCAATGCGCCGGGGCCGGTGCGCATCCTACGGTTCTACGCCAGCGTGGGAACTCTGACAGCGGGAGAAAAGGCGCAATTGTGTTACGGGGTGGAAAATGCCAAGAGCGTGCGCATTTCCCCCATGCTGCCCGGCGTTTTCCCGGCCACCAGCCGCTGCCTGGAGATTGTGCCCGAGCACACAACGCATTACATGATCCTGGCGGAAGGCTACGACGGCAACGTGGCCACGCGATCCTTCACGCTCCCGGTGCAGGCCGACCCGGCCGCGCCGCCCCAATTGCTGGATTTCGCCCGGGCGATTCCGCCCGCGCGCTGACTGGCGCGGAGGTTGAGAAGCCTCTCACCTTGCAGCTGCTGGCTTCTTCATCCGGTACACGACGTGTTCCACGATTTGTCCGCCAAGATCTGTCTGGTCCCGCCGCCCGGTCAGGACACCGCCAATTTTTTCCAGGGCTCTCCGCGACCGAAAGTTACCGGGCCCCACGCGGAAGATAACGCTCTCGACAAATTGAAAAGCGTGGTCCAACATCAGGCGCTTCATCTCTCCGTTGTAGCTTCCGCCCCAATGGGAGCGGGCCAGAAACGTCCAGCCGATCTCGATTTCCCGCTTCTCGGGGTCGTATCCGAAGTACCGCGACGAACCGATAATTTCTTGCGTCTTCCTGTCTACCGCCACGAAAGCTCCCCCCGACGCCAGAGCTTCTCGAAAGAACTCCATGAAAACGTCTTCCTGGTAGCGATCGTGGGCGGGATGCAGCTCCCAGATCATCGGGTCCGAAGCGGCTGCGAATAAACCTTCCCAATCTTCGGGCCGGAGAGGCCGAAGCTCCAGAAGTTCGCCCGTGAGGTGAGGTTGCAGGTCGACTTCCACGGTCAGCGCCCTGCCGCGTCGCGCTCGATGGTCATCAAGGTGAACGATCCGGGCAGCACCGGTCCTCTCCTGGCCCCCGCGGGTACCGGCCCAAACTTCGCGGAGACCAGGAACACGCGGTGATTGGTGGGGTCGAGCCCCATATTGCGCGACCCCTGTGGCGTCGGCACGTTTTCGACGACGTGATATTGGTCCGGAGCGTCCTGATGAATCACGGTGAGCGTGCCGTCCGCATTGGAGGCAAACGCGTCGCCCGAGGCCGCGTCGAACCCGGCGCCGTCGACGCCGGCGCCGATCGCGACCGTTGCCACCACCTTGCCGGCCAGATAATCGGAGACCGCCAGCATCCCGCTGCGGCATCCGCTGAACAGCCGATGGTGGGCCGTGTCGATGGCCATGGCGACCGGCTGCTTGCACGGCGCGGTGGACCAGCGCCGGGCCACGGTCGCGGTCTTCGCGTCGATCTCCACCACCTCGCTGGTGTCGGTGAGATTCGCGTACACCTTGCCGTCGCTGGCCGACACGCCGTATTCCGGCTTGCCCCCGAGCGGAATGTTCGCGATCGGCTTACCCGCCCGCGGGTCGATCACCGTTGAGGAGTGCGCGTCGCCATTCAATGTGAAGACGCGGTTCGACGCGCTGTCGTAGAGGATGGCGTCGGCATCCTCGGCGGCCGGAATCCGGCCCAGCACCTTGAAGGTCTGCAAATCGAACATGACCACGGACTGGTCGTTGCCCGAGGTGGCGAACCCATGCCCCGTGGCTTCCGCCAGCGCGGTTCCGTGCGCGCCCTGGATGCCGGTGACTTCGCCCAGCAGCGTCCCGCTGTCTTCATCCACCACCATCACGCGATTCTGCCGGGCGATAAACAGACGGTGATGGGGTGGATCGGGCACGATGTAGTCCCAGCTCCCCTCTCCGCCCAGGGTGTAGGTGTGGGTCACGCGGTACGACGAGGACGGCTGCGCGAAGAGTGACGTCATGGCAGCCAGGGTGAGGACCAGTGCAATGGTGCGCATAGCGGCTCCTTTCTGCCTGAAGTATATCGGAGTCGGCGATGGTTCTACTTCTTCTTGCCGCTCCCGCCCGGGCTCGCCTGGCAGCCGGTCCCCGCGCAAATCTGGTTCAGGACGTTCGACAGCCGGATGCCGGCGCGCATGAGCTGTTGCTCCACGTCTTTCTCATTGCTATCGACATACGTCTGGTCCACGCTCACCTTGGCGATGCCCGTGGCGCACTGTCCGGCCGGGGCCGTGTGATTGGGAAGGCTGAGCTTCTGATACACGTCCTGCCGGGCCAGATCGTTCGCTTCGTGCGCCCAGTCCGTAATCGTCGCCTGGTCCACCGGCGCACCGTCTTTGAACCGCTGGAACAGCGCGGCGGAGGTGGCGTCTTCATTGCCCAGTACCGTGAACACGGCCAGCACTTCGTTGGTGTCCCACACCGCGTGGAGCTCCGTGGACCCGCTGAGAGCCTTTACCAGTGTCTCGCAGTTCCCTCCGCGGTCCCCGTCGTTAGCCGAGTGCAGGGGCTGATGGATGTCACCCACGAAGTGGATCAGAAACGCCATTTCCTGCGATGTCATGGAACGCGAGGGGCTGGGCGGCGAGGCCAGCTTGAAGCCGGACTGGTTCGTGCGCAGGCGGTCCGACATCTCCTGTATCCGGTCGATCATGCAGTCGTGCGCCGCGCACAACGTCCCCAAGGCGAACGGAGCGTCCACCGGCACATCGACAAAGTGCCAGTCGGCCGTTTTGGTCTTCCACTTGTTCATTTCATCCGGCCAGGTGGCCGCGGCCGCCACGGCCTCCTCCAACCCAGCGTCGTTGGCGCCCAGAATCGCGGCGACTTTCTTCCGCGTACCCACCGTGAGATTCTTGGCCGCGACTCGGGCCACCACCCGTGCTTTGCGAGGGGCTTTGCCAGGGAACTCAAAGTGCCTATTCCGCGCGCGTCAGCCGGTTCTTATACAGCCCGAAGACGCGCTCGAAGTTCAACTCCAGGGCCACATCCACCGGCGTCGCATCGGGCGCCACGCGGCGGTCGAGCGGCACCGTGGCGCCGTAAAACCTGCCCCACACCGCGGTCACATCCAGGTAGCGCTGTTCGTGCCGGGTGACGAATCCCGGGTCCAGCAGGTAGGCCGCCGCCAGCGAGTCCCACATATAAGCGGTCCCTTCCGGATGCCGTAGAAACCCGGGATAGCGGTTGCCCATGTCCTCGCGGAATAAATCCGTGATGGGCGTGCGCGCGGCCACGATCTGGTCGAATTCGGCCTTGCGGAGGGGCGCGGTGTTGCAGATATCCAGCGCGAACATCACCTTTTTCGGGATGCGCGAACGCAGCACCATGCG
Source organism: Bryobacteraceae bacterium (assembly GCA_017883415.1). Taxonomy (GTDB): domain Bacteria; phylum Acidobacteriota; class Terriglobia; order Bryobacterales; family Bryobacteraceae; genus JADGNR01. Next base: position 6,611 of record JADGNR010000149.1, read on the forward strand.
CGCCGCTTCCGGGTCGAACCAGAAGTTGAACTCGGCCGCCGGCGAAGCGTTGCCGGGCACGCGGATGTTGCCGCCCATAAAAACAATCTGCTTGATCTTGGTTTCGATCTCCGGTTTCAGGCGCAGCGCCAGCGCGAGGTTGGTCATGGGCCCGATCTCGAGAATGGTGATCTCGCCCGGGCGCCGCTCGATCTCGGAAATCAGAAACTGCACGGCGCCTTCGCGATGCGGCTTGCGCATGGTGAGCCGCGCTCCGGGCGCCGGGATCACCGCTGCGGGATCCTGCGCGAAGGCCCCGATGTACTCCAGCTTTCCCCAGCGCCGTTCTGCCTCGCGGGCCATGGCGGCGCTGTGCACCAGGGGCGCCTCCGCTCCGGTATACACCGGGACCTGCGGTCGTTTCAGCAGATCGAGGATATGAAACATGTACTCCGCGCCCTGTGCCGGCCACACGTTGCCTGGCACCACGGTAATGGCCGGGATAGTGACTTCGGCGGGGCTGCGGAGCAGCATCACCAGCGCCGCTCCATCGTCGCCGAAGAGGCCCGAATCGGTGTCGAAGATCACGGTCTGGCGTCCCGCCGCCCACAGCGCGCACGCCACCAGGAAGCCCGCCACGAACCGCCGCATGAACTCTCAATATAACGGTAAAATGCGAAGGCCATGCGGAAAGTTCGTTGGGGGGTCCTGGGGGTCTCCCGGATCGCCACCACCAAGGTGATTCCCGCCATGCAGGCGGGCCTCTGGAGCGAGATCGCGGGCATCGCCTCGCGCGACCGCGGCAAGGCCGAAGAAGCCGCGCGCCGCTTAGGCATCGCCCGCGCGTATGGCTCCTACGAAGAACTGCTGGCCGATGGCGAAATCGAAGCCGTCTACAATCCCCTGCCCAACCATCTGCATGTGCCCTGGTCCGTTCGCGCGGCCGAGGCCGGCAAGCATGTGCTCTGCGAAAAGCCCATCGGCATGAACGCGGCGGAGGCTCGCTCGCTCATCGCCGCGCGCGACCGCGCGCGCGTCGTCATCGGCGAAGCCTTCATGATCCAGACGCACCCGCAGTGGACCCGCATCGTGGAACTGGTGCGCGCGGGGCGCATCGGCCGGCTTCGCTCCGCGGTGGGCACGTTCAGCTACTTCAAGCTCGAGCCCGGCAATATCCGCAACATTCGGGAGTATGGCGGCGGCGCCCTGATGGATATCGGATGCTATCCCATCAAGTGCGCGCGCCTGGTGTTCGGCGAAGAGCCGGTGCGCGTCTCGGCGGCCATCGTCCGCGATCCGCAATTCGGCGGCATCGACATGCTGACTTCGGCCGTTCTCGATTTCCCTTCCGGCCACGCGATCTTCACCAGCAGCACCCAGGTGGCGCTCAACCAGAGCATGCGTTTCTACGGGACCACGGGGCGCATCGAGCCGGAGGTTCCCTTCAACGCGGCGGCGGACCGGCCCTCGCGCATCCGCATCGATGACGGCCGCGACGTGTTCGGTTCGGGCGCCGTCATCGAGGAATTCCCCCCGTGCGACCAATACACCATCCAGGGCGATCTGTTTTCCCGCGCCATCCGGGAAGGCGGCGCGCCGCCCGTGCCCCTGGAAGACGCGCTGCGAAACATGGCGGTAATCGATGCCGTCTTCCGCTCCGCCGAAACCGGCCAGTGGGAGAAACCGGAAACAGTGTGGCCCTAATCGCACTACTTTCCGCGCAGCAAAACGGCTTACTATGGTTATTCACCGTTCATAGACCCCGTCAGGACTGGACTTACAGATGTCGATACCGGTTGGAAAACTGTCTTGGATTTTGCCGTATCTGGGCGCCTCGGCTGCGTTCGCGCAGCAATACACCATAACCACGGTCGCCGGAGGCGCGCCGCCGGCCACGCCCGCAACCGCCGCGGCCATTTCGATCGGACAACCGCGCCGCGTGACCGTCGACTCCTCGGGCAACGTGTATTTCAGCAGCGCCAATTCGGTATTCAAGCTCAGCGGCAGCGGCGTGCTCACGCTCGTCGCGGGGAATTCGCGGGCTGGATTTTCGGGCGATGGCGGAGCCGCGGTGACGGCGCAATTGAACGGCCCGCAGGGCCTCGCGGTGGATTCTACGGGCAACCTCTACATCGCCGACGCGGGGAACAATCGCGTGCGCCTGGTCGACCCCACCGGCATCATCACTACGTTTGCGGGATCCGGCGGCACGAGCCCCGGCGGACCGGGCACGTTCAACGATGGCGGCCCGGCCGCCAACGCGCTGCTGCATCTCCCCCAGGGTGTGGCCGTCGACAAGTCCGGCAACGTCTTTATCGCCGACACGGGCGATAACCGCATCTGCAAAGTCACCCCCGACGGCACCATCACCAGCGTCGCAGGCGACAGTCTCGCCAGTTTCTTCGGCGATGGCGGCAACGCCGCGAGCGCGGAGTTGCAGCACCCGTCGGACGTGGCCGTCGATTCCTCCGGCAACCTCTACATCGCGGACACCGCCAACGCCGCCATCCGCAAGGTCACCACCGATGGCCTCATCAACAGCATCGCGGGCAACGGCACCATCGGCTTCTCCGGCGACGCCGGGTTTGCCGTCAAGGCGGGGTTGATTGCGCCCATGTCCGTGGCTGTGGATTCATCGGGTAACGTCTTCATCGTGGAGAACGGCGATTCCCGCATTCGCCAGATCGACACCAAGGGCAACATCAACACCATCGCCGGCACCGGTACGGCCGGTTTTGGCGGCGACGGCTCGGCGGCCCTGCCGGCGCAGTTCAATTCGCCCAGCGGGATCGCGGTCGATTCCTCCGGCAGTCTCTTCATCGCCGATTCGCTGAACCTGCGCATTCGCAAGATCGCCGGAAGCAACATCTCCACGGTGGCCGGCAACGGCCTCCTCAGTGACTCGGGCGATGGCGGCGCGGCCACCGCCGCGCAACTGAATTCGCCCCTGGGCGTGGCCGTGGATTCCAGTGGCAACCTGTACGTCGCCGACACCGGCAACAACGTGGTGCGGAAAATCGCTCCGGGCGGCGTCATCACCAACTTTGCCGGCAACGGCACGGCGGGCTTTGGGGGCGACGGCGGCGCGGCCACCAGCGCGCAGTTGAACGGGCCGCAGGGGCTGGCCGTGGACGCGTCCGGCAATCTCTATATCGCCGACGCCGGGAACGCCCGCATACGCGAGGTTTCCGGCGGCACCATCACCACCGTGGCGGGCAGTGGTACGGCGGGTTTTTCCGGTGACGGCGGCTCGGCCACCGGCGCGCAACTGAACTTTCCGAGCGCCGTTGCCGTGGATGCCGCGGGCAATCTGTACATCGCGGACTTCAGCAACAACCGCATCCGCAAAGTCTCCGGCGCCACGATCACCACCATCGCCGGCAACGGAAACGCGGGCTTTTCGGGCGACGGCGGACAGGCCACCAGCGCGCAGCTCAACACGCCGCGAGGCGTCGCCGTGGATGCGTCCAACACCATTTACATCGCCGATACGGGCAACAACCTCGTGCGCCGGGTCACGGCCGGCGGCGCCATCTTCACCCTGGCCGGCAACGGCGCTCCGGGCTTCTCCGGCGATGGCGGCTCCGCCACGGCCGCGCAGGTAGGCAATCCCGCCGCGGTGGCCGTCGATGCCGGCGCCAATGTCTACATCGCCGACGGCAGCGCGCGCGTCCGCAAGGTCTTCTCCACCGGCACCATCGTCACCATTGCCGGCAACGGCGCGCTCGGCTACTCGGGCGATGGCGGCGCGGCCACCAGTGCATCGCTCAGCGCCCCTTCCGCCATCGCCCTGAATGCCGCCAATGTCTACCTGGCCGATACCGGCAACAATGCGGTGCGCCTGCTGCGGTTCGCCGGCTTCGGATTGACCATTGGCGCGGTGACCAACGGCGCCACCAATCTGCCCGGCGCCATCTCGCCCGGCGAGATCGTCGTGATCTATGGCTCCGGGCTCGGCCCCGCGCAACCCGCGTTCTTTCAGAGTGGCGCCAATGGCCTGGTGAGCACCACTGCCGGCGGCACCAGCGTCTTCTTTAGTGGTTCGCCTGGGCCGGTGCTCTATGCTTCCGCGAACCAAGTGGCGGCCATCGTGCCGTACGCGATTTCGGGCTCGAGCGCGCAGGTGATCGTGCAGTTTCAGGGCCAGCCCTCGGCCCCAGTCGCGGTGGCGGTAGCTCCCGCAACGCCGGCGTTGTTCACGCTGGATTCCTCCGGCAAGGGACAGGCCGCCGCCATCAACAATAGGGACGGGTCCGTCAACGGACCATCCCACCCTGCCAGCGCCGGCGACGTGGTGCAACTGTATGCCACCGGCACGGGCCAGACCAACCCTCCGGGCACGGACGGGGAACTGACGACGGTGCCCTTTCCCCTGGTGGCTCTTCCCGTGACGGTCACGATAGGCGGCCAGAGCGTCACCCAGTCGTTTGCCGGCAACGCGCCAGGCATCGTCGCCGGCGTCACGCAGATCAACGTGCCCATTCCAAACGGCCTTCCCGCCGGCCCGGTCCCGGTGGTGGTAAAAGTTGGCGGCGTCGCCACGCAGGCCGGCGTGACCATCGTAGTATCCGGCCACTGAGGAGCGGCTAAACATGCGCTACCGCAAACTGGGCAGGACGGGCTTCGAAGTCGGTGAAATCGGCTTCGGCGCCTGGGGCATCGGCGGCAAGCAATGGCTCGGCGGCACCGACGATGAGTCCGTCGCGGCCCTGCGCCGCGCCATCGAATTGGGCGTCAACCTGATCGATACCGCTCTCGCTTACGGCGACGGCCACAGCGAAAAGCTGGTGGGACAGGTCGTGCGCGAGACGAAGCACAAGGTCTACGTCGCCACCAAAGTGCCGCCCAAGAACCGCGCCTGGCCGGCGGCGCCGGGCGTCCCCATCTCCGAAGTCTTCCCCTATGACTACATCCTGCGCTCGGCGGAGCAGAGCCTGCGCCATCTCGGCATCGATGCCATCGACCTGCTGCAACTCCACGTCTGGAACCCCGAGTGGATCGCCGCCGACGATTGGCGCCGCGCGTTTGAAGACCTGAAGCGCTCCGGCAAAGTCCGCGCCGTGGGCATCTCCGTCACCGAGCACGAACCGGACAGCGTGCTCGAGGTCGTCCAGACCGGCCTCATCGACGCCCTCCAGGTGATCTACAACATTTTCGACCAGGCCCCGGCAACCAGCCTCTTTCCCCTGGCGCTCGAGCACCATGTCGGCGTGCTGGCGCGCGTGCCGCTCGACGAAGGCGGGCTCACCGGCCAAATCGACGAGCACACGACGTTTCCGGCGGGCGACTTCCGCGAATTCTATTTCCGCGGCGACCGCAAGAAGCAGGTGGTGGAGCACGTGGACGCCCTGCGCCGGGATTTGGGCCCGGAGGGCGCGGACCTGCCCGCCCTCGCGCTGCGTTTTTGCCTCGCGCACCCGGCTGTTTCCTCGGTGATTCCCGGTATGCGCACCCGGCGCCACGCCGAAGCCAATAGCGCTCTCTCGGATCGCGGCCCGCTCCCCGCCGAGACGCTCGCCACACTCCAGCGCCACGCCTGGGACCGGAATTTCTATCATTAGAATTTGACGGCCCTCCGCCTCCTCCTGACCTCCGAATCCTCCGTGCCCTCAGGGTTTTCCCCTTCCTTTGTACTTCTCCGCGCTTTTCTCCGCGTCCCCGCGCCCCCGCGTCCCCGCGCCTCCTCGTCCCCGCGCCTCCGCGCCTCCTCGTCCCCGCGCCTCTGCGTCCCCGCGCCTCCGCGCCTCCGCGCCCCCGCGCCGCCGCGTC
>JADGNR010000150.1 GCA_017883415.1 Bryobacteraceae bacterium
CCGATCCACGCACCGCCGCCGTTAGGTCACCCGCACCGAAGGCGCGCCACCCGCCGCCGTTAGGTCACCCGCACCGAAGGCGCGCCATCCGCCGCCACGCGCTACCATATGTAACTTGAACGCTTCCTTGGAAACGACGGATCTTCGCGAGGCCACCCTTGGCTACGTCGCTCCCTTTGTGGTTTTCGTCGGCCTGATGGGGGTGGAACACGCCGCCGGGTTGCCGCCTCAATGGCTTTATCCTCTTCGGCTGGTGGCGGTCTCGCTGGCCTTGATTCTGTTTTCCCGCCGCTACCTGCCGCTCCGCGCCTCCTTCCCGCTGGCTAGCATCGCCATTGGCGTGGGCGTTTTTGTCGTCTGGGTCGCGCCCGACATCCTGTTCGGCTATCGGCACCACTGGCTGTTCGAGAACGCCCTAACCGGCGCCGCAGTGAGTACCGCCCCCTCAGGTTTGCAGAGCAGCCTGGCATTCCGCATCCTGCGGACCGCCGGCTGCACCCTCCTGGTCCCCGTGGTGGAAGAGCTTTTCTGGCGCGGCTGGCTGATGCGCTGGCTGGTCGACACGCGCTTTCTGAAGGTGCCGCTCGGCACCTATGCGCCGTTCGCCTTCTGGGTGGCGGCACTGCTGTTCGCCTCCGAACACGGTCCCTTTTGGGAGGTCGGGCTGGCCGCCGGCATTGTTTACAACTGGTGGATCGTCCGTACCCGCAATCTGGCGGATTGTATGATCGCCCATGCGGTTACCAACGGCCTGCTGTCGGCCTACGTCCTCATCACCGGCCAGTGGCAATACTGGCTATAACCGGATGGCGCGAGCGTGCGTCTCACTATATGACAGGTGTCCAGAAGCATTTCCTTCTCCCTGTCGCGGCTCCGGATACGCGGTACGTCGGGCCCCGCGATCCGGAGCAGCCAAAACCGCCTCACCGCGCTCAAGGCTGGACGCAAAACGCGAAGCTCTCCGTCGAGACCGCGCTGGTGGCGCTCACCACAAAATTCCAATCCACCGTTCCGATGCAAGGCTGAATCGTGGCCGGAACCGGGGGCACCCGAAAATTCAATTGGTACAACCCGACCGAATTCGGACTAAGCCCGACATAATCGATGTAGCCAAAAAGGTCCCGCCCGCTGCCGGGGTCCGCTCCCGGACTCTCCGACAGAAGGGACGAGAACTTCACATCGCCCAACAACGGCACAGGATTGGCTTCCTCGGCAAATGCCCCCGTCTTCACCGGCTTAGAGGGCCGTCCAAATCCGTATCCAAACACCACTACAGTCTCGCCCACCCGTGCGGGCAGGCCGGGTGCCACGGGCGAACCATCCGCATGCACGACGGCTGCTCCGTGGATGTATGGGAAGTGTATGTAATCCAACGCCAGAGGGCCGGCGCCGGTTACAAAGTGGATATTGCTCCCGACTGCCGCGACGAGGAAGTCGGCGCTGGTCACGCCATCCTCTTGTACCGTCAGAAGCGCTTCGCTCCTTTGGCTCGGATCGGAGATATTCGATGCAACCGCCAGTTCGAACGGAATCTGTACGGTGATGGCCGCGAAAGTCAGGCCGTCGCACGGCGTATTTCGCAACGACTGGCACGTATCGCTCAGCACGGCGCCGAGAATTGGCGCCGCGACCGAGGTTGGCGTGTCGCTCTGATGAAGGACGGCGGAAATGCCCCCGAGGGTCAAGGGAAGCGAGCCCGATCCGTCGCTGAACCGTAGCGGCGTGCTGCTCAGGTGTTTGCCGGCTCCGGTGACGAACAGAGTAATCACCTGACCCGGTGCAACGGCGAGTATGCTTGGAATGCGGTACCCGCCGCCGATCACGGCAGGACCTTGCCCGTGCGCGATGGCGCTAACGAACAGGGCCGTTAGAACTACCAATTTGACGTTCATATATAAAAGAGGACGATGTCCGAATGAGTTTCGTGCAGGCGCCTGCATAACCTGACGCATTTGTCTTCGCTAGAATATTCCTTGAGACTCCGGCAGCATCCATGATCCAACTCACGGGGGCGGCGAAACGCTATGGCCCCAAAACCCTGTTTGAAAACGTGGACTGGCTGGTCACCTCCCGCGAGCGCGCCGGCATCGTGGGCGCGAATGGTACGGGAAAGTCCTCCATGCTCAAAGTGCTGGCGGGTATCGAAGGGCTGGATTCGGGCGCCGTCACCACGCAGAAGGGGGTCACCACAGGCTATCTGCCGCAGGAGGGGCTTTCCCTTTCCGGACGCACGGTCTTCGCCGAATGCATGACCGTGTTCGCCGATGTGCATGCGCTCGAAGACGAGCAGGAGCATCTCACCCGGCGCATGGCCGAACTCGACCCCGCCGGCCCGGAATACGCCCAGGTGGCGGAACGCTTCCATCGCTCCGAGAGCGAATTTCGCGCGCGGGATGGATATGCCATCGAGGCTCAGGCCGGCGCCGTACTCTCCGGCCTGGGATTCTCCGAGCCCGATTGGCATCGGCGCACCGAGGAGTTCTCCGGCGGCTGGCAGATGCGCATCGCGCTCGCCAAGCTGCTGCTCGAGAAGCCCAACCTGCTGTTGCTGGACGAGCCCACCAACCATCTGGACCTGGAGGCCCGCAACTGGCTCGAGGAGTATCTCGCCGCCTATCCGGGCGCCTTCGTGCTGGTGTCGCACGACCGCTATTTCCTGGATGTCACGGTGCGCAAGATCGTCGAGCTGTGGAACAAGGGACTACACTATTACACCGGCGGCTTCACGCGCTACGAGCAGCAGAAAACGGAGCGGCGCGCCCAGCTCCAGGCGGCCTACGAGAATCAGCAGGACCGCATCCGCCAGCTCGAAGCGTTCATCAACCGCTTCCGCTACCAGGCCACCAAGGCCAAGCAGGTGCAGAGCCGCATCAAGGAGCTCGCCCGCATCGAGCGGATTGAAATCCCGCCCGAGGAAAAGACCATCCACTTCCGCTTTCCCCAGCCCAAGGCGAGCGGACGCGTGGTGGCCGAATTCCAGAAAGTCGCCAAGAGCTATGGCGATCACCCGGTCTTTTCCGAAGTGGACTTCATGATCGAACGCGGCGACCGGGTGGCTCTGGTGGGGGTGAACGGCGCCGGCAAATCCACCCTCATCAAGATTCTGGCGGGGGCGGAGCCGGTCTCAGCCGGCGAATACATCCTCGGCCATAACGCGCAGCCGGACTATTTCGCGCAGGACCAGTACAAGGAACTGGACACCAACGCGCGCATGATCGACGACCTGTCCACGGTGGCCACCCGGGCCACCAACACCGAGCTGCGCAGCATTCTGGGCTCCTTCCTGTTCTCCGAAGACGATGTCTTCAAGACCATCGGCGTGCTTTCCGGCGGCGAGCGGAATCGCTACGCCCTGGCGCGCATGCTCATGATGCCTTCCAATTTCCTGCTGCTCGATGAGCCCACCAACCACCTGGATCTGCGCGCCAAGGACGTGCTGCTCACGGCGCTCGAAGATTTCAGCGGTACGGTGGTATTCGTTTCCCACGACCGCTACTTCATCGACAAGCTGGCCACCCGGGTCTTCGAGGTGGAGGACGGCAAGGTGCACATCTTCCCCGGGAATTACGAAGATTACCTCTGGCGGAAGGCCGGCGGCCACCTCAGCCACGCGCCGGAGGAGGACAGCGAGCCGGTCCCGGAGCCTGTACCGGCCGCCGGCGAGGCCATCGCGGAAGGCCGCACCGCACGCCTGAATCCCATCAAGCTGCGCCAGATGAAGGAGCGCCGCCAGGCAATTGAAGAAGAAGTGACCAAGCTGGAGGCGGAGATTGCCGACTATGAAGCGGCCCTCGGCAGTTTCGTCAGCGTCGAGGAGACCCTGCGTCTGACCGGCCTTTTGGACGCCCGCCGCGCGGATCTGCAAGCGCTGCTGGCCGAATGGGAAGACGTCGCGCAGTCCATCGAATCCGCCGGATAGACCATATGCCTTCGCGCCGCGCCGTCCTATTCATGCCGTTCGCCTTCGCCGGCCTGGTCGCGCTTTCCAGACGCCGGGAGCATACCCTGCCTGACGCGCGGTTGAGCGGCTCCGGGGCGGGCATTGACATAGTCGTCTTCCACGATAATGGGAGCAGGGAGACTGTCCACGTGCAAAGAATCGAAAAGACCGATGCCGAATGGCAGAAAGAGCTCACGCCGGAGGAATTCGCGGTAGCGCGCAAGAAGGGCACGGAACGCGCGTTCACCGGCCTCTATTGGAACAACCACGACGCCGGCCAGTACCGCTGCGTCTGTTGCGGCAACACGCTGTTCCGGTCCCAGGAGAAGTTCGAGTCGGGCACCGGCTGGCCCAGCTATTGGGCGCCCGCGGCGGAAGCAAACGTACGCACCGAAAAGGACTCCAGCCTCTTTATGGAGCGCGTCGAGGTCCTGTGCACCAAGTGCGACGCCCATCTCGGCCACCTTTTTGAGGACGGCCCGGCGCCCACCGGCCTGCGCTATTGCATCAACTCCGCCGCGCTTCGCTTCGTGCCGGAGAAGTAGGATAGGCCGGGGCGCCCTCTGGGCCGCCTGTCCTCGCGCCGAAGGCGCGTCAACATCCCGGAAAGCGGCTGACACGGCCGACGCCGGTGCGTACGCCAGTGGCACCAGCCCTACAAGCCCATGATAAACTCCCCTCATGCCGGGACTCCCACAGGTTCCTGATGATCCGCCGCCGTTCCTGGGGACGTGGCGGCGCATCTACGTGGCGGTCCTCATCTATCTCTGCGTGCTCATCGTGGTGTTCTATCTGTTTACGCGAGCCTATCGATGAGGGCGCTGGACTGGATTGTCCTGGTCACATCGCTCGTCTCCATCGTACTGTACGGCCTGTACCGCGCCCGCGGCAGCAACACGGTGGACCGCTACCTGCTGGCCGGCAGAACCATGCCGTGGTACGCCATGGCGCTCTCCATCATGGCTACGCAGGCCAGCGCCGTCACGTTCATCTCCACCACCGGGCAGTCTTATGTCGATGGCATGCGCTTCGTGCAGGCTTACTTCGGGCTGCCCATCGCCATGGTGGTCATTTGCGCGACCGTGGTCCCGGCCTTCGCCCGCGCCAGAGTCTACACGGCATACGAGTATCTGGAGCAGCGGTTCGATACTAAAACGCGCGCCCTGGCGAGCGTGATTTTCCTGTGCCAGCGCGGCCTCTCGGCGGGCATCACCATCTACGCCCCGGCCATCGTGCTCTCCATCATCCTGGGCTGGCCGGAGCGCGCCACCACCATGCTGGTGGGTGCGACGGTGGTCACCTACACCGTGATCGGCGGCATTAAGGCCGTAACCTGGTCCGATGTGCAGCAGATGGGCATCATCTGCCTCGGGCTGGTGGCCGCGCTGGTGACCGTGGTGGTGCTGCTGCCCTCTTCGGTCTCCTTCGGCGATGCCGTCTTCCTGGCCGGCGCGGCGGGCCGGCTGAACGCGGTGACCACGAATTTCGACTGGAACGACCGCTTCAATATCTGGAGCGGCTTGATCGGCAGCACGTTCCTGTTCCTCTCTTACTTCGGTTGCGACCAGTCGCAGGTGCAGCGCTATCTCACCGGCCGCTCGATCTCCGAGAGCCGTCTGAGCCTGCTCTTCAATGCCGTGGCCAAGATCCCGATGCAATTTTTCATCTTGTTTATCGGGGCCATGGTATTTGTGTTTCACGTCTTCGTGCAGCCGCCGGTCCTGTTCCAGCACGCCGAGCTGGCGCGGATTGAGCGTATGGAAGCGTTCCAGCCGGTGGCGCAGCAGTACAGCCGGGCGTTCGACGACCGCCAGAAGGCGGCGCTGGCACTGGTGGAAGCGCACCGTGCGGGCGATCGGGCGGCGGCGGCCCGCCGCGCCGGCGAATACCGGATGGCGCAAGAGGGAATCGACCAGGCGCGCACCCGCGCCGCGGAGCTGGTGGAGCAAACCGGAGGCGAAAAGGGCTTCAGCGACACCAACTATATCTTCCTCTCGTTCGTAACCCGCTATCTGCCGGCCGGGCTCGTCGGACTGGTGATCGCCGTGGTCCTGGCCGCCACCATGTCGGCCAGCTCGGGAGAAATTAATTCCCTCGCCACGGTCTCGGTGATCGACCTTTACAAACGCTACTTCCGGCGGGGAGCGAGCGATCGTCATTATCTGCTGGCATCCCGCTGGGCCACTCTGTTCTGGGGCGCCTACGCCGTGGCCTTCGCCGGCTGGGGCAAGAAGCTCGGTTCGCTGATCGTGGCGGTGAACGTGGTGGGCTCGCTGTTCTATGGCTCCCTGTTGGGGTGCTTCGTGCTGGCGTTCGGCTTTCGCCGGGTGCGGGGAACGGCGGCCTTTCTCGGCATGCTGGCCGGGGAGGCGGTGGTCTTCTGGATTTTCTTCTTCAGGAACATTTCGTATCTCTGGTATAACGTGATCGGCTGCGTGGTGGTGGTGGGAACGGCGCTGGCGATTACTTACCTCGCACCGCGCGCCACTTTCGCCACACCACGTACGCAGCCACCAGGCTGACCGCCAGCAGGGTGAGGACAACCAGGTAGTGGTGGACGTTCTGTTCGACCGTCTTCCAGCGCTCGCCCAGGAAATAACCGAGTCCGATGAAGGTCGCCGCCCACAGGCAGGCGCCGCTGTAAGCGAACAGCGCGAACATGTGCGGCTCCACATCGCTCATGCCCGCCGCGTACGCCGTGAGGTGGCGCACGCCGGGGATAAAGTAGCCGAAGGTGAGGCCCCAGTGGCCCACGCGCTCAAACCAGGCGTGGGCTTTGCGGATGTGGTCTTCGGTGATGCGCACGTACCGGCCGTAGCGGTGGATGAGCGCGATGCCGAACGTGCGCCCCAGGAAGTAGCTCAGGCTGACGCCGCAGGCACTGCCGGCCAGCGCGGTGGCGTACGCCAGGGGCAGAGAGAGATGGCCTTTGAACACCAGGTAACCGGTGAACGTGAGGAGCGTTTCATCGGGGATAGGCAATCCGACGATGCCGAACACCAGCAGCAGGAAAATCGCCAGGTACCCATATTGCGTGATCCACGCCAGGATCTGTTGTTCCATGGGAGCTAACGAGGCTTTCTCTCACACCGGCGAGCAGTGCTCGACGCGGAGGCGCGGAGACGCGGAGAGTGCCGAACTGCAATGATTCCGCCGCGAACTGCGCAACCACCGCGCCCCAGCCGCGGGCCTCTCGGCGAACGGTCGTGGAAACCGTAGATCGGTCGCGGAGCAAGCCGAGGTCCCTGAGTCAAATTGTGTTCTCCGCGAATTCCTCCGCGTCTCTGCGTCTCCGCGTCAAGTTGTGGCCTCCCCCCCTCACACCACCAGGCCCGTAATGTCGACCGGAGACCGCTCGCCGCTCACCACCACGATTCCGCTGTCGGTCACATAATGATTCACGCGGTCGCGCTCCAGATCGTAGCCGATGATGGCGTCTTCCGGCACGCGCACATTCTTGTCGAGGATGGTGCGGCGCAGCTTGGCCCGCCGGCCGATGTCGCAGTTGTCCAGAATGATGCAGTCCTCCAACATGGCGGCCGCATGCACGCGCACCCCGCGCCCCAGCACCGAGTTCCGCACCACGCCGCCCGAAAGAATGCAGCCGCCGGAAACGATCGTGTCGATCGCCTGTCCGCGGCGGTTTTCGTCGTCAAAGGTGAACTTCGCCGGCGGGTCCGGGTAGCTGGTGGTGCGCAGGGGCCAGTCGCGGTTGTAAAGATTGAGCGCCGGGCTGACGCGGCGCAAGTCCATATTGGCTTCGTAATAGGCGTCGATGGTTCCCACGTCCCGCCAATACGGCCCCGCGTCGGCGGGCTCGCCGGGAATGCGGTTGGTCTGGAAATCGTAAGCGTAGATTTCGGAGTTGCCGGCCAGCTTGGGGAGAATGTCGTGGCCAAAATCGTGGCGGCTGTTTTCATCGGCGGCATCGTCGTGCAACAGCCGCAGCAGAGTGCGCGTGGAGAAGACATAGTTGCCCATCGACGCGAAAACGCGCTCGGGATCCCCGGGCATGGTGGGCGCGTTGGGATTCTTCTCGTGGAAGGCCAGAATGTGCCCGTCTTCCGACGTCTCCACCACGCCGAATTCCACGGCCTGGTCCCGTGGCGCGGGAATCGCCGCCACGGTGACCTCCGCGTTCTTGCGCACGTGAAACTCGATCATGCTGGTGATGTTCATGCGGTAAATGTGATCGCCGCCGAAGATCGCCACCACGTGGGGATCCGACTGCTCCACCAGGTTGATGTTCTGGTAGATGGCGTCGGCCGTGCCCTGATACCAGGTTTCGCCCGCCGAGCGCATCTGCGCCGGCACGGGAATCACGAACTGCGACTTGAGCAGGCTGCCAAACTGCCAGCCCTCGCTGAGGTGCTGCAGCAGCGACTGGCTCCGGAACTGCGTCAGCACGTAAATGGAATAAATGCCGGAGTTGATGAAATTACTCAGGACGAAGTCGATGATGCGATACTTGCCGCCAAACGGGACGGCCGGCTTCGCCCGCTCTTTGGTAAGCGGGTACAGGCGGGTGCCCTTTCCCCCCGCCAGCACGATGCCCAACACGCGGATGTGCATAACTTCAGACCCCTATTGTTCCAGGCAAGGGCGGTTCTGGCAAGAGCCAATAGCATATAGTGTCAGCATGTCTCAACTTCCATTCGCCCCCGCCGCGGTAATCGGAAGCGGAATGATGGGCCCCGGTATCGCCCTGACGCTCGCCCTGGGAGGTATTCGCACTACCATCCTCAGCCGCACTGCCGAAGGCGCGGCCAAGGGCTTGGACAAGGCCCGGGCGCAGGCGCGCGTGCTGGCCGATAACGAGCTGGCCGATGCCGTCCAGGTGTCGCGCGCTCTCGATCTGCTGGACGGCTCCGCCAGCTTTGACGAAACCATCGCCGCCGCCGGTCTGGTGGTGGAGTCGGGCCCCGAGGACATGGCGTTCAAGCAGGGGCTGTTCGCGCGCATGGATTCCCTGGCGCGCCCCGAAACCATCCTGGCATCCAACACCTCGGGCTTGAGCATCACCGCGATTGCCGCCCGCTGCGCACGGCCGGAGCGCGTGGTGACTACCCATTTCTGGAATCCCCCGCACCTGATGCCGCTGGTCGAGATCGTCAAAGGCGAACGGACCTCCGACGAAACCGTGCGCGCGGTCGACGCCCTGCTGGCATCCTGCGGCAAGACCCCGGTCATCGTGAAGAAGGATCGCCCTGGGCAGTTGGGCAACCGGCTGCAAATGGCGCTGGTGCGCGAGGCGGCCTACATCGTCGCCGAAGGGATCGCCGATGCCGACGCCGTCGACACGGTCGCCAAGAATGGTTTCGGCCTGCGCATGCCCGCCTACGGCATCTTCGAGCACCAGGACGTGGTCGGCCTGGACCTGGGGCTTGCCGTGGTCGACTACGTGGCTCGCGATCTCTACAACGAGCCGCGCGCGCCCGCGTACTACCGGGACCTGGTGAATCGCGGCAATCTCGGCGCGAAGACCGGCCGCGGCTTCTACGACTGGTCGACGAAGAGCGCGGACGATGTCAAGCGGCGCCGCGACGAGTTCCTGATCGAGGTGCTGCAAGGGCGGCGCCGGAAGGCAGTGGGGTAGGCCTCCTGGCCTGCCCTCGCGCCCGCCTTCTCCGCGTAGTCTCGGAGGAAACCAATTTTGCTCGCGTTCTCCGCGTGGCCTCTGCGTCTTCGCGTCGAGTCGAGTGGGGCCAGTTGACTGCGTCCCCTACATATACGCCGGGATCTGAATGCCCAGGATGCCGGCGGTGCGCTCCAGCTGCCGCCGGAAGAAGTCGGTCATCCACAGCAGGAAGACCTTCTTCTCGCGGTTCTGCTCGTGGATGATGGGGTACTTTTGGTAGAAGTTGCTGAACGCCTGCGCCAGTTGAAACGCGTACCGGGCGACGTGCGCCGGCTCGCCCGCGGTCACGGCGTTTTCCACCGCGCTATCGGCTTTTGAGGCCGCCAGCAGCACCTGCCAGAAATCCTCCGCCTGAAGCTGGCGGGCTAGCGCTTCCCGGCCGAGCTCCTCCGCGAAATCCGGGACTCGCTCGCCGCGCTCCTCGAGCTTCCGCAGAATGTTGCGCGCACGCACCGCCGCGTACTGCACGTAAGGGCCGGTTTCGCCCTCGAAACTCAGCGCCTCCTGCAGGTCGAAGGCAATCACCGTGTTGCGTGTGTACTTCAGCAGGAAGTAGCGCAGCGCGGCGATGGCGATCTGCGACGCCACGCGCCGGTTCTCTTCGGCGGCGTTATCGGCGTGCCGCGAAACCACCTCGTCGAGCGCCTTCGCGATCAGGCTGTCCATCAGGTCGTCCGCCTTCACGCCCAGGCCCTTGCGCCCGGAGACCTCCACGTACGGCCGCTTGCGGTCTTCTTCCGACAACTCGATGCCCAGCTCCGCGCAGCAGCGCGGCGAAAGCGCCACCATTTCGTAATTGAAGTGAATGGATTGCGCGGCCTGTTCGGTGAAGCCCAGAGCGCGCAGCCCCGCTTCCACCACGTCCTGCAGGTAGGACTGCCGCGAATCGATCACGTTGTAGACGCGCGTACCGTGTCCGAATTGCTGTCCCGATTCCACGGGCTCGTCAGTGGTGATCCACAGCACGCGGCCATCGGCGTACGTCGCCAGCGGGCGGTAGTAAAAATCCTTCCCGAGCAGGCCGAATTTCCAGAGCTGGTAGGCGATGTCCTTTCCGGTGTAGACCACGGTGCCGTCGCCCCGCACGATCACCTTGCCCTCTTCGGAAAGTCCGGGCATCACCCAGCAGCCCGCGAGCTTGCCTTCGGTTTCGAAGTAGATGGCCTTGCGTTCTTTGAGCAGCGCGAAAGCCGCGGCCCAGAATTGCAGATGCAGGATCTCGCTCTCGCGCGGGAGCACGTCGTACTCCACGTCCAGCCGTAGCATGGTGGCCAGGTGCGCTTGCACGATGGCATCGGCTACCAGGTGGGCCATTTCGGCCACCTCGCCCTCGCCGGCCTCGATGGCGTGCAGGGTGGCGCTCCGCCACGGCAGCGATTCCGGATGGTCCTTGTAATAACTCGAAGTCCTGGCGTAGAGGTCCCAGCAGTAGTAGTCGAACCGCACTGCGGGATCGGCCAGCAGGGCCCTCACGTCCGCCGCGCTTTTATGTTCCAGGTAGTGGAAGCCCGCCACCACGTCGGCCACCTGCACCCCGGTGTTGTCGATATAGTTCTGCACCTCGACGCGGTGCCCGCGCGCGCGCAGCATGCGCACGAACGTGTCGCCCAGGGCGGCATTCCGCAGGTGCCCGATGTGCGCCGCCTTATTGGGATTGATATTCGTGTGTTCGACGATGATCTTTTCGCCCGTGGCCACGGTTTCCTCGGCGACGCCGCCGAGAAGCGCCGCGCCGTAAGCGCCGCGGTCGAGCCGGATGTTGATGTACCCGTTGCCGGCCACCTCCATGGCAGCCACGCCCTCGATGGGCGCGATCTCCGCCACCAGTTCCGCGGCGATCTTCTTCGGCGCCTGGCGCAACTGTTTGGCCAGTTGAAACGCCGCCGCGACCGCCATTTCGCCGAAATCGCTCTGCCGCGGTTGCTCGATCGGAACCGCCAGGTCGATGCCATAGCGAACCTGGATGTGCGAGTGGAAGGCGCTCGAAACCTTCTTTTCGATGGAATGGAACACGGGAAACTATGAGTATAACAGGCGGGTCTTGCGGGCTCCTGCCGCAGCACGATCGCGAACCGGATTTCGCCGATTCCGCCCGCGTGCCGGCTCCCTGGAGGCGCGCGCTGACGGAGGCGGGACGCTAGGCGTTCTCCGGTCGACTCTCTTGATCGGCGGCCAGAACCTCGGCCGGCGATGCCGTGCCCGTGCCCCTTTTCAGGATGGTAACGGATGCCGCCAGGTTGCCCACACGCGCGGCTGCGGCGGGATCGCCGGTAACCTGTAGCGTCAGCGCCGCCCCCGCCGAGAAGCTATCGCCGGCGCCGCAGACGTCCACCGGTTGCGGCACGCGCCGGGCCCGCGCCCATGCGGTCCCGTGTTCGCCCACCACCATCGCGCCGTCGCCCCCGTGGGTGATCACCAGCAGCTTGGCCTGCATCCAGCGGCGCAGTGCCGGAAAATCGACGCGGCCCAGCGCGCGCAGCGAGGCAGCCTCCGCTTCCTCTCGGTTCGGTTTCACAATCACCCCGCGAAAGTGCTCCGCGCGCAGCCGCGAATCCACCCAGACCACCATGGCCGGACGCGCGGCCGCCAGCCGTGTCAGGGCCTCGCGCACGGCGGGCGTGACCACGCCTCCCTGCTTGGTCTCGGCCTGGTCGGACACCAGGATTACGTCGCAACCCGCCGCGGCCCTCTCCAGGCGCCGGACGAGTTCGGCATCCAGGTCCGCCGGCACAGGCTCAACATTCACGAAGTCCACGCGCG
>JADGNR010000447.1 GCA_017883415.1 Bryobacteraceae bacterium
GGTCCCCGGCCTCAATCCCGGCAGCGTCATGCGTTGTAGTCCTCCACAATCCGGCGAGCAGCCTCGACGATTTCAAGAGACGGGCAAGTTGGGCCGCCCGGACCCACATAGAGGCCGTGGCAACCGGCGGACCGTGCCGCTTTCCATATCCTGCACGGAATCTCCGATCACAAAGCACCGGTCCGGCGGCACGTTCTGCTCGCGAAGGGCCCGCACGATCATGCCCGGCGCCGGTTTACGGCATTTACAATGCTCTCCCATCGAATGCGGGGCGCTAACAAGACGTTCTATCGTCTGCGGCTGATCGTCCTCATCGCCCTGACAACGGGGATGCGGGCGGCGGAGATCTTTGGCCTCAGATGGCCGGACGCGATGTATAACGAGGGGCTGTTGGCGGTGAGGGCGAAGCTGAAGGGCGGAAAAATGCGGTACGTCCCGATGCCTCCCGAACTCGCCGGCGAAGTGCGGCGGTTCCCCGCCGTCCTTGGTGAGGATCGGATTTTTCCGCCAAAGGCGGGCGCAACGAGCGGACGACAGCGTGTGGAAGGGAGTTTTGAAGACCTGCTCGACCGGGCAGGCATCAAGGACTTCCGCTTTCACGATCTCCGCCACACGTTTGCGTCCTGGTACATGATGAACGGCGGCGATCTTTACGAGCTTGCGAAGATCCTCGGCCACTCGAATATCAAGATGACCGAACGCTATGCCAAACTGGCGCGGCAGCACATTGCCAGAACCAGCAGCACGGCGCGGGAAATCTGGAAACTGATGGAGCAAGGAACCTGCGACAAGGCGAACATCGGGTAGCGATGTTCGCGTATTGTTCGCGCGACTAAAAACCAATGTTTCTGGTTGCAGCTAAGTCGTTTGGAATGTGGTGGCCAGGGACGGAATCGAACCGCCGACGCCAGCCTTTTCAGGGCTGCGCTCTACCAGCTGAGCTACCTGGCCGGGGAGGTTTTAGTTTAGCAATCCGGCTACGCTTTCTGCAATGCCGCCAACTGCTCGCCGCTCGCCTGCTCTACGCCGGAATGCAGGCTGTTGCCGTGCGCGTCCATGGTCACGATGGCGGCGAAATCCTTTACGCGCAGATGCCACATCGCTTCCGGTATCCCGAAATCCAGCAGGTACACGCCCACCACTTGCTCCACCGTGCGCGCGTAGTATTGCGCCGCGCCGCCGATGGCGTTCAGATACACCGCGCCGAACTCCTGCAACGCAGCCAGCGTCTTGGGGCCCATCCCGCCTTTGCCGATCACCGCACGCACGCCGTATCGCTTGATCACTTCGGCCTGGTACGGTTCTTCGCGGATGCTGGTGGTCGGGCCGGCGGCCTTCACCGTCCAGTGACCGCCCTCCTCCAGCATCACCGGGCCGCAATGGTAGAGCGCCGCGCCCGCCAGGTCCACCGGCGGCGGGTTCTTGATCAGGTAGGAGTGCACGCTATCGCGGCCGGTGAACATCTCGCCTGAGATCAACACCACGTCGCCCACTTTTAGTGCGCGCATCTGCGCTTCGTCGAGCGGCGGCCGCAGGATCACCTCGCGCCCCGTGAGCGGGAAGCCCGCTTCGCGCGCCATGCGCTCCACCGGCCGCTCGGGATCGCGGTAGAGCCAACTCGTAATCGCGCCGGTCGCAGCGTCCAACCGCACCCCCAGGCGGCGGAATGCCCAGCAATCGTACGCCACCGATACGAAGAAGCTCGCCGGCAGTCGGTTGGCCGCGGCAATCTTGCAGCCGATCAGCGTCACTTTTCCGCCGAAGCCCATCGCGCCCACGCCCAGCTGGTTGGCCTGCTCCATCACCTCGGCTTCCAGCCTGGCCAGCTCCGGGTTGGGGTTCACGTCGTCGAGCGTGCGGAAAAGCTGCGCCTTGGCCAGCTCGTAGCCGTGCGCGCGGTCGCTGCCGATGCACACCCCCAGCGCCCCGGGCGCGCAGCCCTGCCCCTGCGCCTGCCACACCGCGTGCAGCAGGCATTTGCGCACGCCTTCCAGGTTGCGGTCCGCGCGGCCCAGGTGCTCCAGCGTGCACGGCACCGAATACTGGATGTTCTTGTTCTCGCAGCCGCCGCCCTTGAGGACCAGCTTGACCTCGATCTCGTCCTGCTCCCACTGCTCGAAGTGCACCACCGGCGTCTCTTCGCCGAGATTGTTGCCGCTGTTCTTCCCGGTGATGGAATCCACCGAATTCGGCCGCAGCTTGCCCAGCCGCGTCGCCTCGGCCACCGCCTCGCGGATCGCTTTCCGGATGTGGATCTGGTTCACGCCCACGGGCGTGTGCACCACGAAGGTCGGCATCCCGGTGTCCTGGCAGATGGCGCCTTCGTCGTCGGCCGCCATATCGATGTTCCCCAGGATGATGTCGAGCGCCTGCGAGGACTGCGTCCCCGGCGTTTCGGCATTAGCCGCCACCGACATCGCGGCGCGCACGTCGGGCGGAAGATTGGTGGAGGTCTGGGTGACCAGTTCCAATAGGCTGCTGGCTAGAAATTCCATGATCGGCTCCGGAAAACTCCATTGTAGGGCATTGCGCCCCTGGCGCACGGTGCTGTGCCGACTCCTCAAGGAGAAGGGATCTGTCAGATATTATCGGAAACCGGGACATGACAGACTGATCCGCGTCGACTACCATGGACCGAAGGAAGTGCCGACTGGCACTTGCCATGCAATCCTGAAAGCCTCCGGAATCAATCCAGGAGTAAACGATGATTGACCTCCGCTACTCGCTCGTGATCGAGGCCACCGCCGAGCCTGATTTTTTCTCTTTCTACTCTCCCGACCTGGAAGGCTTCACTGGGGTGGGACATTCTGTCGAAGACTGTCTCTATCAGGCCAAGTGGGGCATGTCCGAGCACGTGCGCCTGCTGGAGGAACAGGAAATGCCCGTGCCTCCCCCCGGTGCACGGCCCCGCATCATTATCGAGGATGCCCCGGCGCTGAAACAAGCTGGCTGAGTGCGGCTGCATGGGATGCATCGAAAGGTCCGGGGAACTTGGTCCGTGTCCTTGTGGAGTCCATATATTAATGGTAGGGCCGACGGTGCTCTGTGATTCGGACGCGGCGCTTACTCCAGTTTCAGGCGCACGGCGGCCTGCATGCCCGGCTTGATGGCCGGCGTGGTGCTGGCGAATTCCACCACTACGATGCCCCCCTGGATCTCCTTCACGTCTCCCGGAATGCCCGCGCTCTGCAGGTCCAGCACCAGCACCAGGGCCTGCTGTCCGGGCCGTATGCGCTTCAGCACGGCCGGCTCCGGCTCCACGGCCGCCTCGAGCGCGTATAGATCGGTCGCGATCTGGAATAAGTCGCTCCCTTCCTCGACCGGCTTGCCCGCTTCCCCATTGCGCGCCACCACCAGGCCATCGACCGGCGACCGCACCTCGGCGGCCTGCAAATTCCCCTGCGCCTCGTCCAACTCCCGGATCCGGTCCGCCAGCGCCTTCTTCGCCGCGTTGGTCTGCGCCACGGCGCTTTGCACCTGTTCGGCGGCTCCGCGCGCCGCCTTGTCCATGATGCTCAGGTCCTGCTGCGCGCCCTCATATTCACGCTCGGTCTTCTCATACGCCAGGCGCGGGGTGGCGCCGGCCTGGTACAGCGTCTGCTGGCGCGCCCAAGTTTTTTCCAGGCGATCGAGCGCCATGCGCGCCCGCGCCAGATCGGCGTCGGCGCGCGACGCTTCCAGGCGGGCGCTCGCCACCCCGGCCTCGGCCCGGCTCACCTGGTCCTGCCCGTGCTCCACGGCGGTCGCCGCCGATTCGCGGGCGCTTTCCAGGCCGGATGCGCCAATGCGGGCCAGCGCCTGCCCCGTGTAAACATCCTGCCCCACATCCGCCAGAAACGCGTCGATGATGCCGCTGGCCGCGGCCGCGACCGGCGTGATGTGCTGCGGCCGGATTTTTCCGGTGAGCGTGATCTCCGAAGAAGCGATCACCGCCGCGCCACCCGGGCGCACCACTAGTGCGGGCGCGCGAACGCGGTAGCGCAGGGACAGCGCTCCGCCCCCCACGCCGGCGGCCACCGCCGCCAGGGAGAGCCACATCCATTTCCGCGGCATACCGGCTACCGGTTGTACTTGGGCGTCACCCCGCGCAATTCGTCCCACACGCCATCGCAGGCGGCGGTTACATCCGCCGGCAAGGGGCCGCGCTCGAAGGCATCCAGGTTCTGCTCGAGTTGCTCCAGCTTCGATGCGCCCAGGATAATCGCGTCGGTGGCCGTGTGGTGCAGCAGCCAGTTGAGCGAGAGATCGACCAGCGTCCTGCCCGCTTTCTCCGCAATACCGCGCAGCTTGTCCACCGCGTCGAAGCAGGCCGGATGCCAGTAGCGGCCCAGGTACAACTGGTTCTTGTCGAAGCGCGTGCCCTCGAGCGGCGCCTGGCGCTGCTGCTTGCCGGTCAGCAGGCCCCCGGCCAGCGGGTTGTACACCACCATCGCCACGCCGAACCGCTGGCACATGGCGACGTACTCCTGCTCGATCGCGCGCGCCAGCAGGTTATACATCGGCTGCGAAACGTGCGGCGGCCGATACCCCTTCCGCTCGCCGATCCACAACATCTCCGCTACCTGCCAGGCCGCGTAATTGGAGACGGCCGGGTATCTCACCTTGCCCGCGCGCACCAGCC
>JADGNR010000448.1 GCA_017883415.1 Bryobacteraceae bacterium
TCAAGCCGGTGCGAGGCTCGGTGGATGTGAACGTCAAACAGTTCGTGTACAACTCCAAACAGGGCTGGAGCGCCAGCGGGGAAGCGGGGTTCACCATCCAGCAGAATTCGTTCGCCTTCGGCCTGGTGAGCGACGGCGACTGGCTCCCGGAACGCTACGCGGGCATCTCGGCGCGATACGAAAACAGGCATCCCGGTACCAGCCGGGTCAATCTGCGCTTCGAGTTTGAGAGCTATCACGAACAGTGGGACCGCAATACCCTGGACGCGTTGGCGGCCGCGCCCTCCGAGACCTCCGGCGCCTACCGCACGCGCCAGAATTTCCAGCCCACCGCCACCATCCTGCTGGCCAAGCCCCTGACCCTCGAGATCGGAACCAGGTTCGAGCGTTTCGAAGACCAGTTTCCCGCACGCACCGAAGCCGCCAACGCCGTGATCGCTACGCTGCGCTATCACCGGCGCCTGGAGGGTTCCGACAACCAGCAGGACCTGGATGCGGACTACTCCCTGCGCGCGGCCACCAAGGCTCTCGACAGCGACTTCGTCTATACCTCGCATTCGGCCGAATTGCGCTACCAGCTCACCCACGGGAAGCATGTCGTGATCGACCGCCTGTACGGCGGGGCCATCTCCGGACGCGCCCCTCTGGACGACCGCTTCGTTTTGGGCAACAGCTATCGCCTCCGGGGCTGGAATAAATACGATCTGGACCCCATTGGAGGAAACCGGGTGGTCCACAATTCCGTCGACTATCGGTACGGCGCTTTTCAAGCCTTCTACGACGTGGGCGCCGTGTGGGATGAAGGACAAGCGGCCATTCCGAGGCATTCGCTCGGCGTGGGCCTGCGGGAGTCGGTATTCTCCCTTGCCATTGCGTTTCCGGTACGTTCGGGCCATATTGAGCCGATTTTCATGATGGGCATTCTTCCCTGATCAATGGCGCAACGCCCGCCTGGCACACCGATCAGCCGTAGAAGCTGGCTCCTGGCCGGCCTGGCGGCTCCTCTGTTTCCCGCCCGCGCCGTCGATTCCCTCGGCGTCACCTTCGATGGCGACAACCTGCGCGTGTCGGCGCCGGGCCTCCATTTTCTTACCGGCACGCGTCTGGAACATCTGAAAGACGGGGCCACCGTCGTGTACCTTTCGCAGCTCACCCTGTTCAGCGACCGCTTCCTTACCGTGCTCCGGCGCTCGCCCTTGGAGCGGTTCGTGGTGAGCTACGATATCTGGGGGGAGGACAAGTTCTCGGTGACGGTATCGGGGCCGGTGCCGCGCTCCGCCTCCAACCTCTCCGCGGCGGCGACCGAAGCGTGGTGCCTGGAAACCGTGGCGATCAATGCCTCGGGGATGGCTCCCAACCGTCCCTTCTGGCTGCGGCTCGATATGGGCACCACCAATCAAAAGGACCTCGCCAGCGTGTTGGGCGAGTCCGGCATCAGCTTACGAAACTTCATTTTGCTTTTGGGCAGGAAGCCCGGAGCGGACGACACGCAATGGTCGCGCGAGGCCGGCCCGTTGCGCCTGACGGAACTCGCCCATACGCCGGCCCGGGGAATGCGAAACGAGTGAATCGGCTTCGCAACAGACTCATCCTCATCTTCCTGGCGGCCACCCTGGCGCCGCTCGCCGCTACCGTGTGGATCACCACCTCGCTGCTCGAGGAGAGCCTGGGCTTCTCCTCTACCGGCGAGTTGGACGTGGTTTTGAAATCGGCGCTGCGCACCGGTCACGAGCTGTACCAGCGCACCTGCGACGACCTCAAGCAGCATGCCCAAGCCGGCCAGTCGCCGTCGCGGAAATACCTGCCCGGCCAACGGGCTGGGTGGCCGGAGGCGGTCAAGTCGTTCGCCGATGGCAGCGAGCCCGAGCGTTTCGCGCTGGCGGGGAACGAAGGGGACCGGCTGGACTACCTGGTGCGGCACGGGGGCGAGGTCTGGCAATACTCGGCGGGTTTGGGAGTGAGCCTCGAGCGGCTCCGCAAGCAGATCGCCGATGGGCGCGCCCGCGTGGATACCGCTCGGGAGCACGACCTGACGCGCGGCTCCAAGCTGGCCTACCTGCTGATGGCCGCCTCCATCTGGCTGGTTTCGCTCGCCTTGCTGGTGTACCTGGCGCACCGCCTCAGCCGCCCCATCCATCAGTTGACCGCCGGCCTGACCGGACTGGCCGCCGGAGACCTGAACGCGCGCGTCGCCGTCCGGCGCGACGACGAAATCGGCCGCGCCATCCAGGCGTTCAACGATATGGCCGGCAAGCTCCAGGAGAGCACCGAACGGCTGGTCTACCTGCGCCAGCTCGCCAGCTGGCAGACGCTGGCGCGGAAGATGGCCCACGAAGTGAAGAATTCGCTCACCCCCATACGGCTCACCGTGGAGGAGATGATGGCCCGCTACGACGAGGCCGACCGCGGCTTCATGGAGCAGGCCACGCAAATCGTGGTCGATGAAATCGAGACCCTCGAGCGGCGCATTCGCGCGTTTTCGCAGTTCGCCGCCGAGCCTCCGCTCACCCCCGGCGCAGTGGACGTGAATTCGCTGTTGCAGGAGCGCATTGCGTTCCTCAAGACGGCGCATCCCGAAGTGGCCTACGAGTGCCGCCTGGCCGGCGGCGCGCCCCAGGTGGTGGCCGACCAGGATCTGATCAAGGGGATCCTCACCAACCTGCTGGAGAACGCCGCCGAAGCGGCCGGCGAGGGCGGGCGCATCCTGTCGCTCACCGCCGCGGAGAACGGGCGCGTGGCCATCGAAGTGCACGATTCCGGACCGGGGCTGAGCGAGCAGGCGCGCGCCTCCTTGTTCCAACCGACCATCTCGTTCAAGAAACGGGGCATGGGCCTCGGGCTTTCCATCGCGCGCAAGAGCGCGCTGCTGTCCGGCGGGGACATCGTACTGGTGAAAGGAGAACTGGGCGGCGCAGGCTTCCGCGTGCTGCTGCCCGTGGCTGCCAATGGCTTCCAAACGCGTGCTGATCGTGGATGACGAGGAGAATATCGGCCGTTCGTTGCGCATGATCCTGGAGCGCGAGGGCTACGCCGTCAACGTCTGTCGTTCGGTGGCGGAGTTCTCCCGCCATCCCGACGCGCAGCGCGCCGACGCCTACCTGTTCGACATGAAGCTGCCCGACGGCAACGGCATCGACTTGCTGCGCGCCGTGCGCCAGAACGGCGCCGCGTCGCCGGCTATCATGATCTCCGGACACGGCACCATCGCCGACGCGGTGGAGGCCACGCGCGCCGGCGCTTTCGATTTTCTCGAAAAACCCCTGAGCCGCGACCGCGTGCTGCTGGCCGTGAAAAACGCCATGGAGCAGGCCACGCTCCGCCAGGAAAACGAGCGGCTGCGCGAGCTGGTGGGCGGCGCGCCGCGCATGATCGGCTCCAGCCCGGCGTGGACCCGCGCCGTCGAGCAGGCGTCCATGGCCGCGCGGTCCGATGCGCGCGTGCTGCTGATCGGCGAATCGGGGACGGGCAAGGAGCTGCTGGCCGCCCACATCCACAATGGCAGTCCCTTCTCCTCCGGCCCGTTCGTGAAGGTGAACTGCGCCGCCATTCCCACCGAGCTGATCGAGACCGAGTTGTTCGGCCACGAGAAGGGATCGTTCACCGGCGCCACCGCCTCCCGCCGCGGCAAATTCGAGCTGGCCGACGGCGGCACCATCTTCCTGGACGAGGTGGGCGACCTGCACGGGGCTTCGCAGGCCAAGCTGCTGCGCGTGCTCCAGGAGGGCGAGTTTCATCGCGTGGGCGGCGAGCAGATCATCCATGTGACCGTGCGCGTGATCTCCGCCACCAATCGCGATTTGAGCGGCATGGTGCAGCAGGAAAAGTTTCGCGAGGACCTGTACTACCGCTTGAGCGTGGTGCCCATCCGCGTGCCGTCGCTGCGCGAGCGGCCGCACGACATCCGCCTGCTGGCCGAGTATTTCCTCGAGGACTTCTGCGCGCGCAACAATTTCAAGCGCAAGATGCTGGACGAAACGGTATTCCCGCTGCTCGAAACCTACCTCTGGCCGGGCAACGCGCGGGAGCTGCGCAACATGGTCGAGCGCATGGCCATCCTCACGCAAGGCGAGCGGCTCACCAGAGAAGCGATCCCCGTCGAGATCCGCGTGCAGCGCGAAGCGGGACCGAAATCGACCATCCAGGAAGCCAGGGAATCCGCCGAGCGCGAGCACATCCTGCGCGCGCTCGAAGAATCCAACTGGAACGTCTCCGGCGCCGCGCGCGCCCTCGGCATGGAGCGGACCAACCTGCACAAGCGCATCCGCGCCCTGGGCCTGAGCCGGGGGAAGTGATGCGCATTGGGCCGAACGGCACCTGGACATGTGCTCCACATCTTTGTATGCTCAAAACATGTCGAAGATGATCCAGGTCAGAGACGTTCCGGAACCGGTACACCGGACGCTGAAGGCTCGCGCCGCGCAAGAGGGCATGAGCCTCTCCGATTACATCAAGAAGGAACTGGAGCGTACGGTGGAGCGCCCGACCATGCGGGAGTGGTTGCAGCGTACTGCGCGAAACAAGCCGATCCCGACGAAACGGAGTTCCGCACAGGTGATCCGCGAGTTGCGGGATGCTCGATGATTGTTCTGGATGCGTCCATAGTCGTGGAA
>JADGNR010000151.1 GCA_017883415.1 Bryobacteraceae bacterium
TCAGCGTGTTCTGGATGTTTTTCAGATCGTCCACCGAGGCGATGGGGCGGTTCTTGATGGACAGCAACACATCGCCCTGGCGCAGGCCGATATCTTCGGCAAACGTGTTCGACTCCACTTCCGTAATCCGCACCCCGGCATTCTGGTCTTTGATGCCCAGAGTCTGGCGTTGCCGGTCGGTCAGGTTCTCCACTCTCATGCCGAAGCTGACCGAGGCGCCTTCCGGCTTGGCCGTTCCGGCTTCGTTCGCCGACCCAAACTCGTCCGGGAAGACTTGCGCCAGGTCGCCGACCACCACCTTGTAATTCTCGCGCTTGCCATCGCGCACCACGGTGATGTTCAGGGGGCTGCCAATGGGAGTATTGGTCACCGTATTGATCAGGTCGCTGCCCTCGCGGATGGGCTTGCCGTTGATCGCCACAATGACGTCGCCGGCTTTGATTCCCGCCTTTTCCGAAGGACCGCCCGCCGACACGGTCTGCACGAATACGCCTTCGGTAACGCCGTTGGCTTTGAGCAGCGCCGGCGCGTTGGGGGCATCCGAGGGCGTGAACTTGATGCCGATGGAGCCGCGCGTCACCTTGCCGTTCTTGATGATGTCGTTGTAGACCTTGGCCGCGGTATTGATGGGAAGCGCGAAGCCGATGCCCTGGTAGCCGCCGCTGCGCGAGGCGATGGCGGTGTTGATGCCAATCACTTCTCCGCGGATGTTGAGCAGCGGGCCGCCGCTGTTGCCGGGATTGATGGCGGCATCGGTCTGGAGGAAATGCTGGAACTGCATCGAGCTATCCTCCATGGTGCGCTCCTTGGCGCTGATGATGCCCGCGGTCACCGTTTCCTGGAAGCCGAATGGGGAGCCGATGGCGACGGCCCAATCGCCCACCTGCACGGCGTCGGAATTGCCGATCCTGGCGGGCGTCAGGTTGTTTTTGCCCTGTACCCGGATCAACGCGAGATCGGTCGGAGCATCCACGCCTACCACTTTGGCCTCATACTTTGTCAGATCGCCGTCGAACACCACCTGGATGCGGTCGGCCTTGTCCACCACGTGATTGTTGGTGAGAATGTAGCCGGCCCCGTCCACCACCACACCGGAGCCGAGCGCCTCGCCGCGCCGCTGGGGCATATCGGGCTGCCCGCCGCCGAATGGGTTGCCGAAGAAGCGGTACAGAAACTCATCCATCCCGTTGTTCTGGTCGCCTTGCTCGCCGTCGTCCGGCGTGGCTTGCGGGCGCCGCCCGTTATTGCGGGAACGCACCGGCTTGGGCAAATACGTGGTCGAGACGTTCACCACGGAAGGCTTCACCATCTTCGCGATTTGGGTGAATGTGCTGGACAACTCTACCGGGTCGGGAATGGTTAACGCCGTCGCTCCAGGCGCCGCGGAACTGTCCTTGGCCGCCTTCACGCCCGAGTTGATCAGGGTGCCGAGCACGATACCGATCGACAGGGTGAACAGGATCAGGGTAAAGGAACGTAACTTTTGTGCGCGCATCTTATCGATAAAACTCATGGTCCTTCTTTTCTCCTCGCGTGCCGGCACCGGGACTCCCCTCGCCGCAATCGCTCTATCTAGATGGATGTGGCCGCGGGTTTAACGGTTTCAACTCCGCCAATACGACACCCCCCAGGATCAGGGCTGCGCCCGCGGCGGCACGTTCCGACAGGCCCTCACCCAAGAGGCAATACGATGTAATCCAGGCGAAAACCGGCTCCAGCATGTAGATCAGCGCGGTGCGTATCGAAGTGGTGTACTGCTGGGCCCAGGCCTGGATCGTAAAAGCCAGCGCCGTCGCCAATAAGCCTGTTATCAGTATGGCGTAAACCACGGCGGGACGCCACTCGACATGGGGCGACTCCACCCACCAGAACAGTGACAGGGCCATCACCGCGGCGGCTCCTACCTGCGCGACCGACAACAACTTAAAGCTCATGCGCTCGGAAAAGTGGCCCAGGGTCACGATGTACGCGGCAAACCAGAAGGCTCCGAAGAAGGTCAACAGGTCGCCCCGTCCCACGGACCCGGCGGCACTCCTGAGCGTCATCAGGCCCAGGCCGGCCATGGCCACTACGACCCCCACCACCTCAGATGGCTGGGGTCTAATTCGATAGACGAGCGCGGCGAGCAAAGGTACCATTACGGACGTCAGCCCGGTAATGAAGGCCGATTTGGCCGCCGCCGTGAACTGCAGCCCGATGGTCTGGAAGAGGTACCCGGCAAAGAGGAAAGCGCCGGCCAGGGCGCCCGCGCCCAGCGTTTGCCAGGTACCGGGTGAAGGAGCGGCTTCGCCCGTCGGCGGACGGCGGACGAGCGAGGGCCTGCCCCACAGCGCCACCAGCGCCAGGGTGGCGAGCGAGAAGCGCAACGCCAGGAACAGGATGGGGGAAACGTCGCGCAGCGCGGCCTTCACCAGGACGAAGGTGGCCCCCCAGATGACGGTGTTCCAGACGAGCGCCGCTTCCGCCGCCCTGGGACGGTTCACTTAGCCGGCCCCGAGGGCGCCCCCGGCGCGGGTGGCGCGCCGCCCATCAGCAGCAGAAGGGTCAGGACGATGCGCTTAAGCCCGAGGTCCCGCCCTTCCGGCCGGAACCATTCCTGGGTGGTATGGGCGCCTCCGCCGGCCCCGCCGGCGCCGATGGCTACCGCCGGAATCCCGAGCGACAGCGGAATGTTGGCGTCGGTGGAAGAACAATCGAGGTGGGAGCGAATGCCCAGGTGGGCGTCCACCGCGCGCAAGTATTGCAGGATGGCGGCGTTTTCGGGCAGGGTGGCGGCCGGCCGCGATCCGATCTCCTTGAGCTTGCCTACGACTTTGCCGCTGGTGGCGCGCTGGTTTTCCACCTCGCGCGCGCGGTCCACGGCCTCGCCCAGAATGGCGACCAGCTCCTCCATCTTCTGGTTGCTTTCCGAACGGATATCCACCTTGGCGCGCGCGAATTGGGCGATCGCGTTGACGCTCGAGCCACCCTCGATCAGCCCCACGTTTACGGCCGATTTCGCGAATCCGTCCAACCGCGTTTCGGAAAACAGGGTCACGGCGCGGCACAGGGCGTGCAGCGGATTGCCCACGCCGTAATCGCTCCAGCTATGGCCGCCCGGGCCGGTAAAGGCGATTTCGAACCGGCGGCTGCCCAGTGCGCGGGTAGTGATGTGGTCGGTATTGGCGCCATCGACCACCACAAAGGACGCGATCTTTCGCGCCAGCGGCGATTGCTTGCACAGGTGACGCATGCCCAGCAGGTTGCCTTCGCCCTCTTCGCCGACATTGGCGACCAGCATCAGGCGCAACGGAAGTTCCGGAAGATCCGGGCAGCATTTCCAGGCCCGGGCCACGGCCAGCAGCGCGGCCAGGCCAGCGCCGTTGTCGGAGACGCCCGGCCCGCAGAAGCGGCCGTCGGCTTCCACCGTGACTTCGTCCTTGTGGCGCAGCGCGATCACCGTGTCGAGATGGGCGGTAAGCGCCACGTAGGGTCCGTCGCCATCGACGGCAATCACGTTTCCGGCGCGGTCGATGGAGGCATTCCACCCGAGCGCGCGGAACTGATCGAGGAACCACTGGGCGCGCTCCTGCTCGAGAAAGGTCGGCGCCGGCACGCGGCACAACTGCAGGTGCACCTCGTTGATCCATTGCTTCTCGCGGGTGAACCAGCGCAGACACTCACGAACGCCGCGATGTTCCGCCAGATCGCGTATACTGACCCCGGCGGCGGCGTTGGTGGGCATCCATCCGTCAGTGTAGCAGTGTGACGCGCGCGGGACCGGGGACCGGCTGCGCCCTTCGACCCAGGAGCCGGTCTGCGCGTCTAGCCCGGCCCCCGTTCAGCTTTAAGAATGCCGCCGCGACCGTTACGGCAACCCGCTTGTTGCCATCGACCGGTCTGCGGCCGCGCCATGGCGGACTCAAGCGCGCCGCGGTCGCGGATTCCAAGGGAGCCCCCGAACCTGGCAATCAAGCGGGCATGGACCGCGATCACCTCATCAATCGTTGGATAGAAGGTCACTGAGCCAGACGGCGAAGCAGCTCAGGATGCTGCTCGACAAATTCGTCTACAGCCGCGAGAAACGGCGCCGCTGGAGCCTTGCCTCTCCGCTTGAGAAACTCAACGAACAGCCTGACGGACTCTTGCTCCTCGGGGGTCAAGGAGCGTATCTCGTCCACAAGGTTTTCGGCGGCCATGGCGGTCTTCCATTCGCAGTATACCCCGTCGAGGATTGGCCTGCATCCGACCGCGATCTGCGTCAAACAGGCTGAAGATGCCGCTCATGGGGGGCGCGGCGCGAGCGCAAATGGTCCGCCTAACCTCCTTCATCATCGCCGCTACTGACGATCTTTGCGCGCGCGCCGGTCATACTGGGCGGTGTTCGGATCAATTTTTTCCTGGCAATCTGAATACCTGGAATCTGGCTCCCCACCTTGGACACGTTGTGGGACGAATTTCGAACCGTCTCGGCAATATCCGGTTAGACTAATTGGACGGAACCACATGTCGGCCATAGAGGGCGTTCGGAATGCAGAGGATTGTGAGTGGGATGGCGACCTCGCGCTACTCATCGCGGATGAAGTTCGCGGTCAGAGCGGTGGCTGCGGAGGCCTCAATCGAATCTCGTGAAGGTGATGCCGCGCGCGGCTTGGGAGAAGAGGGTCAGTCCGAACACCTGCTTCTGCGCGGAGAGGTGGAAGAGGAGGGTTCCGAGATCTCCAGCCTGAAATTCATTTGCCGCGACCGGCTTCATACCGACTGGCGGGCGATCGCCGAACTTCAGGAGCAACGCTCCGCTGGCGAGCGAGATCGTGTAGCTCACCCGCAGTTCGTCGCTGATGAACGTTCCCGTGAATCGGCCCAGCGCGGATTCGCTCAATTTGAGGTCTGGAACCCGATTGCCGGCGAAGAACTTCTCACCCTGCAAGGTGAGGGTGGCGGTCATATCGCCGTCCGCCGATTGAAATGCGATGGGGTTTCCGACGAGATCGGAAAACTCATTCGCGCCTAAGCGTCGCAGCTTGGCGCCCCAAGCGACCAGGCTGCCGCCGCTTTCGGCGAACGTGTAGACCATGTGAGTACGCCCGTCGAGGTATGTGCCAACGAACGGTGCGGGATCGGGAAGGGAACGCAAGATCGCAGTAGAGCTTCGGTCTGGCTTTAGTTGTCGTGCTAAATACAGATCGGCGATTTTGCGCGCAAGGCCTTCGACGTCGGCATCCGCAACGTTGCAAAGCAGCGCAACACTGAAGTTCTGCTCCGGAAAGCGCAGGAGCTCGGTGCGATATCCGAATGTGCCGCCGCTGTGTTCCACGGTGGTGAGGCCGCGGTACTCGCCAAGCCACAGTCCTAGCCCGTAGTTGATCGCGTGACCATTCGTCAAAGCACCGTGCGTTTGCAGTTCCTTTCCGAGTGTTCCCTTGCCGAGTTTGTTTGAGTAGAAGTTACGGTCCCAGAGGAGCAGATCGTCGACATTGCTCATCAGCCCTCCGCTGCCGACAATGTCAAAGATCGTGGACCAATCGACGCGAAAGCTTCCACCTTCACCGCGATCGTAAGCCGCGACGCGGTTCGGGACGACGACGCTGTGGTCGTCATAGAAGCGCGTGTGCTTCATGCCGAGCGGGACGAAGATGTTCTCGGCAGCGAATTGTGCCAGCGTCTTCCCGGTCGCACGCTGTACGACCAAGCCAAGCAGAAAGTAATTCGAGTTACTGTACACGAACTCCTCCCCGGGGAGGTTGTTCAGTCCTTTCTGCCGAGCGATTAGCCTGAGCACATTGTCAGGCGAAGCGAGAGCGGACGTATCGTCCCCAGCGAGATAGGTGAGCGCCAGGAAATCGCGCAAGCCACTGGTGTGATGCAGCAGTTGCCGCACTGTGATGGGGTGAGCGCCTTCAGGAAGTTCTGGAATGAACTTGCGTACACGATCGTCGAGCGTGAGCAAGCCTTGCTCCGCCGCGAGGAGAACGCTAGCGGCAGTGAACTGCTTAGAAACAGATGCCATGTAGAACACCGACTGCGATGTGAGTGGAACCCCAAGTTCCAGGCTCGCTTCTCCGTAGGATTTCCTAAAGATGAAGTTGCCATTGCGAATCACACCGACAGAACAGCCAGGTGAGTGCGCTTTGGAGAAAGCTGCGAATAACGCATCGACCTGTTGCCCAGCGACATCAGAGGCGAAGACGGAAATCGCGGGAATCAGCAAGAGGACAAGCACGCGGGTTCTCGGAATGAGGGACCGCATTGGCAGGTTCTTGCAGTTTGCCACATCACGCTGCCGCTCAACAACAGAATGATGGAAGAACAGGATGCACTCAGTATCCGACCGATCGATCGGGCTGGCACCTCGGTATCTTTCCGTATTGCCCTCCGGGCCGGATGCGTTCGGGATCAAGCTCACCCTGATGAGTACGCTCGCGGGGTGCCGGGCAGAGCAGCAAACGACATACGGTTCCCACCAGGGGTATCGTGAACTGCGGCGGGTACCATCTGTGCCGTGATGCCGTAGCGGGCGTAGCGCGGCCCGCCGGGCAGTAGCCTACTCGGAGCAGGCGACGCCGGCCGGGGGGCCGGTGGGAGCGCCCAGCCGGATGCTCTCTGCATCGAGCTTGCGGAAGGCGAGGTGCTGCAGAGCGGGTGGTTGTGTCGGCGCCAGCGTGAAGAAGACGCCGACGGTGCCCTTCCCACAGGTCAGGTTGAACTGACCCCGCAGCCAGTTCTCCGGGATGACCGGGCCCGCCGCGGTACACTCGCCCACTTCGTCCTTCAGCTTCCGGATCTCGGCGCGCCGCTGGGCCACGGGGGCGTCGAGGAACAGGTTCATGGCGGCGATCTGCTTCGCCTCCGCGTCGTCCCAGGACTTCCAGAGATTCACGATGTGGTCGCGCATCCGCGTGAGGATGGGGGACGCGGGCAACTCGCGCTTCTGCAGTCCGCCGGTTTTCCGCAGGACATCCCACGCCTGGCTGATGGGCTCCGCCGGCCCGGAATAGGTCAAGGTGGCCATGGCAAACATGCCGACACCGTAGTCGGGGAGCCACGCCATGTAAGAGCCGAAGCCGGGAAGCCCGCCGCCGTGGCCGGCGATGTGCTCGAAGCGGCAATCGGTGGTGATGCGCAGGCCATATCCATAGCCGGTTTCGGCCGCCCGCAGCGCGCCACCGGGGCGAGTTACCGTCAGGTTCGAAGGAGTCCACATGTGGCTCATTTCGCGCACGGAGCCGCGGCCGACGGGGCCCGCCTCGGCATCGTCGCGCGCCGGCCACGCCGCCAGGTGGAACGCGACGTACTTGCCGAGGTCGGTGGCGGTGGTCAGCAGGCCGCCGGCGGAACCGAACGCGCCCTGCGGGAGAGGAGCTTCCTCGAGGTAGGTTCCGTCCGGCTGCAGGCGATAGCCCACCGCGCGATCGCCGGCGGGCACCTGGGAGAACTCGAACGTGGAGGCGTCCATGTGCAGCTTGGCCAGAATTTCGGCGCGGACGTACCGCTCGTAGGGCGTGCCCGAGGCCTGGGTCACAATGCGGCCCAGCAGGCCGAAGGCGTAGTTGGAGTATTCGTAGCGCGTGCCGGGAGGCGTGGAAAACGGAATCCCGTGGCGGAGCCATTCGGTGAGATCGGCGTCCGTAGCGCTCAGTTGCTGGTCGCCCCAGGGATTGTCCTCGGGGAAGCCGGCGCTGTGGCTGAGGAGTTGCCGGATGCGGAGCGGCGCGGTGTCGCGCGTCGGCAGTTCCATGGCCGCGAATTCGGGAAGCCATTTCGATACGGGGTCTTCGAGCGACAGCTTGCCTTCATCGCGCAGCTTGAGAATCGCGAGCGCGGTGAAACTCTTGGTCATCGAGGCAATGCGAAACACCGTGCCGGCCGTGACCGGAGCGTGGGAGGAGCGATCCCGGACGCCGGCCGATTCGACATGCGCGAGCCGGCCATCGATGACGACGCCCCATACCATGCCGGGAATCTTCTTCTCGGCCGCGTAACGGCGGAAGATCCGGTCGATTTCCGGAAGCGCGGATTCGAGCTTCCGGACTCTGTCGGAATCGGTGAAGCGCGGCGGCGGGTAGGCATCGCCCGCCAAGAGCACGGCAGCGGCGAAGAAGCCGCATATGGGCACGAATCGCATGCCCGTCAGCATCGCACACATTCGCGGCACGTGCGTCAGACCGGAACCGAAGCGTTTGTGAACTGCCCTTGGCGCGCTGGCGCCGGTTTACCGCCCCGCACCCGCAGCCGCACCAGCCTGCGGAGCCAGGGAACGCGCCGATATGTCCGCCTCGGAGCCGAGCATCTCCCGGAGTAGATTGATGGCGCCGTCCACCTCGGCCATGTTCCACAGCATGTACCGGGTGTCCACATGAATCGAGCGGGTGGTGACCGGCTCGAACAGGTAGTTGGAGGCGACGGACTCATAGGTGCCGTCGAACAGAAGGCCGACCAGTTCGCCTTTTGCGTTCAGCGTCGGGGATCCGGAATTGCCTCCGGTAGTGTCGACGGTCGACAGGAAGTTGACCGGAACGTCCTTGAGTGCCGCATCGATGTAGGGCGTTTTCTTGCCGGACTGGAAGGCTTTGATCGCGTCGAGCTGAACCTGGGGCGCGTCGAAATCCCCCTCGCCGGTGTGCTTCTGGACGATACCGGCCAGCGTGGTCTGCGGTTTGTAATAGAGGCCGTCCTTCGCGTCCACGCCCTTCACCTGGCCGTAGGTCACGCGTAGCGTGCTGTTGGCGTCGGGAGCGACCAGCCCACCCGCCTTGGCCAGTAAGGCTTCCATATAACGCGGCGTGAGGCGCGCGTAGGCTCCGCTGCGGTTCTTCGACGCTTCGCGATTGGCTTCTAAAGCCGGCTCCATGGCCGCGGCGAGGAGAAGGAACGGGTCCTTGGTGGCCAGCAGGTCGGCGGTGCTCTTCTCGATGAGGCTCAGGCGGAAATCGCGATCGCCCAGCTTACTGCCTTCGAAGAGCCCCTGGAGAAACGCGTCAATCGCCTGATCCGTCTCCGCCTTGGACATGCCGGGCCTGAGGCCGGCGGCCTGGTCCAGGGCGAGGATGCGCTGTCCGGCCGGGAGGGCGGCGGCAGGGGCCAGCGCCCAACGGAGCAGGGCCTTGTCGACAGTGGCATCTATGGTGCGCTGGAGGCGGTCCTGACCGTCGCGAATCCGGGGCCAGTCGCGCTCCTGGAAACCCGCATCCCGATCGATGTCCGCCTTGGGACGTTGCAGCGAGAGCCGGTAAAGGGTCAGGGCCGCGCCGAAGTAGCTGGACGAGCCCGTCACCGTCGCCATCGT
Organism: Bryobacteraceae bacterium; assembly: GCA_017883415.1. Taxonomy (GTDB): domain Bacteria; phylum Acidobacteriota; class Terriglobia; order Bryobacterales; family Bryobacteraceae; genus JADGNR01. Next base: position 9,266 of record JADGNR010000151.1, read on the forward strand.
GGCATTCTGCTCGCGCGTTTTGTCGCTCTCCGCCTGAAGCGCGCGCAGCGCGGGCAGGACATCGCCATACTTCTTCTGGCGGACCGGGTCGGCGGCGATCCAAGCCTCGAGTTCCTTCTCCTGAGCCTGTTTCTTTGCCAGGCTGCCCCCCTTCACCAGTCCCTCGAGCATGCCCTTCTGATTCGTCAACCCATTGTTCAAGCCCTGCAGCCGGCCGGCAACCTTCAGCGCGAGGGCTTTGTCCTGTTTCGTGAGCTGGTCGAGGATGGCCAACTGTTCCTGCGCGAGGCGTATGGACCGGGGCATGCCCCACTCGGTGGTTTCCTTCACCTGCGAATAGGTCTGATGACGCTGGGTGCGTCCCGGGTAGCCGGCTACGAAAACCAGATCCCCCGGTTTGATGCCTTCCTTCGCTATTTTGAGCCAATGTTTCGGCTTGAACGGAACGTTGTCCTTGGAGAATACGGCCGGCTTGCCGTCCTTGCCGACATAGGCGCGCAGAAAGCTCCAGTCGCCCGTGTGCCGGGGCCACCGCCAGTTGTCGGTCTCGCCACCGAATACACCGATCCCCTCGGCGGGGGCGTAGACCAGCCGCACGTCCTTGATCTCCATCTGTGCAATTTCGAAGTACTTCAATCCGTCGAAGAACGAAGCCACATTGCAGCGCTGTCCGCCCTTCTCGCAGAGGGCGACGCGCTCCTTGATCCGCCGGTCGATCAGGTCGTAGCGCTGGCGGTCCGTGGCCTTCGCGTCGATATTCCCGGTAATGGCCGCGGTGACCTCGGTTACCGACGTGGTCACGAAGACGCGGGAGCCCGGACCATTCGGCAGCTCTTCGTCACGGACCTTGGCCAGATAGCCGTCCTTGAGCAGGTTGCGCTTGGGGGTGGAGTTGAACTGCAGTCCGCCCGTGACACAGTGGTGGTTGGTTACGATGAGCCCGTCCGGCGACACGAACGAGGCGGTACAGCCGCCGAGCGACACAACCGCTCCCATGGGCTGTCCGGTCAGGTCGGCAAACGCCTTCGCATCGCCCTTGAAGCCCAGGGCCTTCAGCTTGGCCGCCATCTCGGGAATCTGTTGCGGCATCCACATGCCTTCGTCCGCGAACAGGCCGGCGGCGAACGGCGAGACCCCCAGCAATACGACAAGTGCTCTTGCGATCTTCAACGAAGTGTCCTCCAGGAATCAAAACGGCAGATGATGATATTGGCGCGGCCACGCCCGGCCGCATCCACGCCGAGCATAACACCCTGCACACCACGGCGCGACACGGCCAGCGGAAGGCCGCGGCGGGCGCCGCCGGCATGCCCGGTGGCGGCGATTCGAACGGCGGCCCCGGTGGTCCTTAGCCCGCCAAAGCCGCGTTCGGCGACGGCAGAACGTGGGGCAGCAAGACCGCCGCGATGGCCCGCACCGCCGCCCACCCGATCAGGTCCAGAAGCTCCGGTAATACGGATGGCCCGCGCATCCGGGTTTCCCCAGCCACGCTCCCGGGCTGCCGCCGTGAACCGCGATTCCCACGGGCCTGGTGGAAAGCGAGATTTTCGGCCACGAAAGAGGCGCATTCGCCGGCGCGAATCGGTGCTATCGTGGTCCCGCTGGTATGCCTGTTATGAACGACAACCCCTTTGCCGTGCTGACTGCCGTCGTAGCTCCGGCCATCCTTACGAACGCCTGCTCAGTACTCTGTCTGGGAACGGGGAATCGTATCGCTCGGGTAGTTGACCGGTCCGGGAAGCGTTCGACCGGTCCAATTCGACGCATTCCATATTGATCCGGCCCTTCCGCCTCCGCGGTATCCTTTGGATATATGGCAATCTTGCAGCGGCTGCCGATTGATGAGGCCCAGTTGGAGGCGTTTTGTCGGCACTGGAAGATCACCAAACTCGAACTGTTTGGATCCATGCTCATCGAGCCGTCGCGCGCCCAGGATATCGACCTCCTGGTTACGTTCGCTCCGGACGCGCGGTGGGGTTTGTTCGAGCACGAGCGCATGCAGAATGAACTCGCCGGATTGCTCGGGCGCGGCGTAGACCTGATCAGTCGGCGCGCGATTGAGGCAAGCGGGAACGCTCTACGCCGGAATGCCATCTTAGGCAGCGTTGTGTCCGTTTATGTCGCCGGATGAGAGGAGCGACATAGCAACTCTTAGCGATCTGGTTGCGGCATGTTTGAGGATAACGGGCTACGTCCAGGTCGCGAGCCGTTCTGATCTCGATCATAACAACCTGTTGCTCTCTGCCTGCTGTTATCAGATCGCGGTAATCGGTGAGGCGGTGAAGCGACTTTCTTCGACCACCCGTAGCAAGCATCCAGAGGTTCAGTGGAAGGACATTGCGGGGATGCGGGACCGCCTCATCCACGGCTACGACTCCGTGGATATTGACGAATTGTGGAAAACCGCGACGGAGGACGTGCCCGCGCTACTGGAACAGGTGAGGACAATTCGGGCGGCGGATTTTGGGCAGCGATAGGGTTGCCGCACTCGAAGACGTCCGCGCTTCGCGGCGAGTTCGAATCCCATCTGGGGTTTGAGAATTTGGCTCCCCAGTCTGAATTCGAACCCACGGCGTCGCGCGCGTTGACCTCCGTCCGTGTGACAATTTAACGCGCCACGGGGCCGGGCCGGCTACTCCATGCGCAGGGCCGCGATGGGATCGGCGCGGGCGGCGCGGCGGGCGGGGACCAGCGCGGCCGCAACGGCTAACACGGCGACGGCCGCACACGCGCCGGTCAGGATCAGGTAGTCCCGCGCCTGGACGCCATAAAGGAGGCTGCCCAGCAGGCGCGCGCCGGCAAGCGAGAGCAGCACGCCCAGGGCCACGCCGGCGGCGGCGAGGCGCAACGCTTCGCGCATCACCTGCCGCCCGAGCAGGGAAGGGGTCGCGCCCAAGGCGACCCGGACGCCGAATTCGCGGGTGCGCCGGCTCACGGCATAGAGCATCACGCCGAGAAGTCCCGCCGCGGCCAGCACCACGCTCAGGAGCGCC
>JADGNR010000152.1 GCA_017883415.1 Bryobacteraceae bacterium
GTATCACAGACTGCCGACCGAGGCCAAACTCCTGCGCATTACTTTCGATTCCGTGGCGCTGAAGAAGGACATTGACGAGTATGAGACGGCGCTCAAGGCGGCCACCGATCTCCTCAACGGCATATGGGACCGATGTGTCAGAAGAGATTGCAAGGCCGGCGACGCGGGCACGAAGAGCATGTTGCAGGAATCATCGGTGAAGCTGCAGGCGCTCCAAACCGAGCGGGATTCCGTCACCGGCCGCCTGGTGCACCAGTTTGCCCCCGGGAAGGTCCGGGTGCTGCTCACCGAGCCATAACCCCGCTCAGATCCGCACCAGCTTCCACCTTCCGCGCCGGAAGAAGGCCACCGAGACCACGGCCAGCAGCGATTCCGCCGTGCAGATGGCCAGGTACACGCCGCGCGCGCCCAGGCCGGTCGAGTGCGCCAGGGTCCAGGCCAGCGGGATCTGCACCATCCAGTAGCAGAACAGGTTGATCCAGGTGGGCGTGGCCGTGTCGCCGGCGCCGTTGAACGCCTGCTCCATGATCATGCCCCAGGCGTAGAACGGGAATCCCAGGCTCACATACTGCAGGCACTCGACCGCCACCGCCAGCACGCGCCCATCGCCGGTGAAGGCGCGGGCAAAGAATCGGGCGCCGCAGAACAGGACCGTGCCCACCACGGTGAGAAAGACCATGTTGTAGCTGCCCGCCAGGTTCACCGCCCGCTCCGAGCGCTCCGGCCGCTTCGCCCCCAGGTTCTGTCCCACCAGGGTAGCGGCGGCGGTGGCGATACCCCAGGAAGGCAAAATGGCGAACATGACGATGCGCAGCGCGATGGTGTATCCCGCGATGGTGGCGCTGCCGAAGAGGGCATTGATGCGCGCCAGGCTGACCCAACTGGCAGTGGAGATGAAGTACTGCACCATGGCCGTGCCGCCCACGCGCCCCAGGCGGCGGACCACCGGCCAGTCCACGCGCAGGTGCCGCCGCGCCACCGATACCCGCGCCCTTCCGCCGGCCAGCACGTAGAGTTGATAGACCACGCCGATGGATCGGCCAGTGGTGGTGGCTACGGCCGCACCGGTGACGCCGAGTTTCGGAAAAAACAGGAAGCCGTAGATGAAACAGGGGTCGAGGGCCATATTAATGAGGTTCGCCAGCCACAGCGTGCGCATGGCGATGGCCGCGTCGCCCGACCCGCGAAACACGCCGTTGATCAGGAACAGCAGAAAGATGCTGACGTTTCCGCCCAGCAGCACCGTGGTGTACCCGGCGCCGGCGCGGACCACCGCCGGAGAAGCGTGCATCATACCCAGCAACTGGGGCGCAAATAGGGCGCCGGCCACCCCGGTGACCAAGGCTGCCAACACCCCGCAGCCGATGGCCTGCACCGCCGCCACCGAAGCCCCTTCCGCGTCTTTTTCGCCGATCCGCCGCGCCACCGTGGCGGTGGCCGCCATGCTCAGTCCCAGGGCGATGCTGAACAGGAGCACGATCAGCGATTCGGTCAGCCCCACGGCGGCCAGAGCGTCCGCCCCCAACCGCGCCACCCAGAACGCATCCACCAGCCCGAAGGTGGATTCCATCACCATCTCGAGCACCGTGGGCACAGCCAGCAGGGCGATGCCCCGGCTCAGACTGCCTTCGGTGAAATCCTGCGTGGTTCCTTCCAGGGCCTCGCGCAGGAATTGCCATACGCCCGTGGAATTTGGTTTCGTCGCCGTCTGCATAGATCCTTCGGGAGAAGATGAAGATCCCGTGTTCCGCGAGAATGCGGGACACGCTTCGAGAGCCACCATTCGCGCCTGGCGAAGGGAGAGGACTTAGAGGATGGCGTTAAACATGGGCGACCCCAACTGGGAAATATCCTAGCACAGGGGGGGTGGGCCAATCTTGGCCGCCGCCGGCTGGATAGCCCGCCCCACCCGCGCTCCATTAATACTCGACCGCCTAACCATTAGTTCAGCTTATAGGCACATAATAGGTGTTGTGGACCTTGTTGCCTGGAACTATAATGAACGTGGGCCAGCTAAGCACCTGCTCGAAGTGGGGCTATGGCTGGCGCGTGGGAGGTAAAGGGCATGACGACGAACACGAAGCCCGACCGGGGCTCGGTCGAAATGAATTCGGAAGAGTGCAAAGGGTGCGGCCTGTGCGTCGAGGCGTGCCCCCCCAAGGTCCTTCGTCTGGCGGACCGGTTGAACCGGTATGGCTATCATCCGGCCGTTTATGCGGGGCACGGCTGCACGGGGTGCGGCATCTGCTTCTTCGTCTGTCCCGAGCCGGGCGGGATCAAGGTCCTGCGCCGCGCGATGGAGCCCGCCGCCGAGTTGGCTGCGGCCTGCGCTTGACGCCCCGGAGAAACCCATGCAAGCACAACTAACCAAAGGCAATGAAGCGATCGTGAAAGCCGCGGTGCTGGCCGGGTGCCGCGCGTTTTATGGATACCCCATCACGCCGGCGAGCGAGATCACCGAGGCGGCCGCCCTCTACCTGCCGCAGGTGGGCGGCGTGTTCCTCCAGGCGGAAAGCGAAACCGCTTCCATCAATATGTTATATGGCGGAGCGGCGGCGGGCATACGGTGCATGACCGCCTCGAGCGGCCCGGGCATCAGCCTGATGCAGGAGGGCTTGAGCTATATCGCCGGGGCCGAACTGCCCTGCGTGGTGGCCGACATCATGCGCGGCGGTCCCGGGCTGGGCAACATCGCCCCCGAGCAGAGCGACTACAACCAGATCGTCAAGGGCGGCGGGCACGGCTGTTACCGCACCTTGGTAGTGGCGCCCGGTTCGGTGCAGGAAATGGCCGACCTCACCACCTGGGCGTTCGATCTGGCCGATGAGTATCGCAATCCGGTGGTAGTACTGGCGGACGGCTATACCGGCCAGATGATGGAGCCGGTGCGCTTCGCCGACCCCATTGCCGTACCGCCCGCGCCCGAGTGGGCCGTGCGCGGCACCGCCCTGACGCGGCGCAACCTGGTCACTTCGATTTTCCTCGAGCCGGACCTGTTGGAGCGGCACATCCGCAAACTGGAAGCCAAGTACCACGAGGCGGAACGCCAGGTGGCGCGCGCGGAATGCTGGCGCACCGACGACGCCGAGATCGTGCTGGTGGGTTATGGCATCATGGGCCGCGTTCTGAAAGCCGTGGTGGAGCAGGCGCGCGCGCAAGGCATCAAGGTGGGCCTGATGCGCCCCATCACCCTGTATCCTTTCCCGGTGGCCACACTGCGCGAGCTCAGCCGCAACGCGCGGGCCTTCCTGGTGGCGGAACTCAGCACCGGGCAATTGGTGGACGATGTGCGCCTGGCGCTCGATGGCCGGCGGCCGGTCGAGTTCTTCAGCCGCGTGGGCGGCAATGTGCCGTCGGCGGAAGAAGTGATGGCGTTTCTGGTGCACACATTTGGGGCTTCAATAGAAAACCAGGAGGTGCTGGTCCATGGGTAGCTTAACCGTCACACACGAGAGAGCCGACAGCTTCTTCGATACCTTCGAGCGCAAGGCCGAGTTGCAGCACCAGACGCACTACTGCCCGGGATGCGGGCACGGCATCGTCCACAAACTGCTGGCCCAGGCCATCGACGAGCTGGGCATCCAGGACCGCACCATACTGATCAGCCCGGTGGGCTGCTCCGTGTTTGCCTATTACTACTTCGATGTCGGCAACGTGCAATCGGCGCACGGCCGCGCGCCGGCGGTGGCGACCGCGGTAAAACGCAGCCGTCCGGAGAGCATTGTAGTCAGCTACCAGGGCGATGGCGATCTGGCGGCCATCGGGACCGCCGAGATCGTACACGCCGCCAACCGCGGCGAGCCCATCACGGTGATTTTCGTCAACAACGGCATTTACGGCATGACCGGCGGGCAGATGGCCCCCACCACGCCGCTCGGCCGGAAAAGCACCACGTCGCCATTCGGCCGCAACCAGTGGACCGAAGGCTTCCCGGTGCACGTCTGCGAACTGCTCAACTCGCTCGAAGCCCCGGTATTCATCGAGCGCGTGGGGCTGGGCAATAACAAGCAGATCATGAATGCCGCCAAGGTAATCAAGCGGGCCATGGAGAACCAGGTGAAGGGGTTGGGATTCTCCTTCGTGGAAGTGCTGTCGCCATGCCCCACCATATGGAAGTTCAATCCCGTGGAGGCGCAGCGCTTCGTGCGGGAGGAGATGGCCAAGGTATTTGCCATTGGCAACCTGCGCGATCGCACCAAGGAAGCCGTCCAACGGCCCGCAGCCACACCGCCGCCTGCGGTTGAGGACATTCCGCGGATTCTGGGCCTGGTGAACGGTGAGGCGGAAGCGCCCCCCACCGGCCGGCCCGACCGTGCGCTCAACCTGCACATCAAAGTGGCCGGCTTCGGCGGGCAGGGCGTGCTCCTGCTCGGGGAAGTGCTGGCGGAGGCGGGGCTGGAGTCGGGCTACGAAGTGTCGTGGCTGCCTTCCTATGGGCCCGAAATGCGTTCCGGCACCTCCAATTGCCACGTCCGGCTCTCCAGCGATCCCATCGATTCGCCCCTGGTCTCGCGGCCCAACGTGCTGCTGGCGCTGAACGAGCCCTCGCTGCGCAAATTCCTGCCGGCGCTGGAGCCGGGCGGGATCGTCCTGTACAACGGCGAGGCGTTTCCCGAGGACTGCGCGCGGCGCGATGTTCGCGCCATGGCCCTGCCCTTCAGCCACCTGGCGGACGAGATGGGCGAATCCAAGGCGGGCAACATCATCATGCTGGGCGCGCTGCTCGAGGCCACCGGCCTGCTGGAAGAGGAGCAGGTGATCGGGGCGCTACGCCGCCTGGTGAAGAGCCAGCGCTGGTTCGAGCTCGATTTGAAGGCGCTCGAATGCGGCCGGGAAGAGGTCCGCAAACAACCGTTTCCCCTGGCGGAGGACTACCTCTGGGGCGTGTGAGCCGGAGCGCGGCCGCAGGGAGCCGCGACGCGGTGAATCGCGCTACTATCAACGTTCCGATATTCTGTGGGGTAGGCCTCCCGGCCTGCCTCCGCACCGGGGGCGCGCTTCGCGCGCTGGGCAGGCCGGGAGGCCTACCCCACCTCGCCAGGAGTTAGAGAATGCTCAAGCGTTACTCCGTGCGGCCGGGGCTTTCCCTGGCCGGCGCCATCACCTGCTGCCTAGCCGGCCTGTCGCTCGCCGCGCTGCCCGTGCGCGCGGCCCAGGATCAGTCCTGCTGGTTCCGGGACGCGTCGGCGCCGTCCGCTTCCACCGTGTACGTCCTGTGCGAGCAGGGAAGGATCTGGGCGACCGCCGACGGCGGCGCCACCTGGACCGCGCGCAATACGGGGGCTAAGGACCGCCTGCGCGCGCTGGCGTTTCTCGATCCGAAACGCGGTGTCGCCATCGGCAACGGTGGGCTGTTGCTGGCTACCGGCGACGGGGGCCAGCACTGGCAGACGCGGGATTCCGGTACCGACCAGCATTTGCTGGATATCGCTTTTGTGGGCGAACAAGGCTGGATCGCCGGCTATACCGGTGTGATCCTGCACTCCACCGACGGCGGGCGCACCTGGGCCAAACAGCCCACCGACACTACTCAGGCGCTGGAGAACATATTCTTTCTGGATCAGGACCACGGCTGGTCCGTGGGTTGGGCCGGCACCATTCTGCGCACCGTCGATGGGGGCAAGACGTGGCAGCAGGTGAAGACCGACGCGGCCTCGTGGTCGCTGAGCTCGATTTATTTTCGCGACGCCAACAATGGCTGGCTGGTCGGGTTCGCCGGCCAGATCCTGCGCAGCCGCGATGGCGGCCTGACCTGGACGGCCGTTACCAGTCCCGTCAAAGGCTGGCTCACCGCGGTGTCTTTCGATAGCTCCAACCGCGGATGGATTACCCACGACGACGGCTTTCTGGTCAGCGCGGACGGCGGCCAGAGCTGGAAGCCGGTGAAGACCGGCGGACGCTTTTTCCTCGGCAAGCTGGTCGCCGTAAACGGCTCGCTGTGGGCCATCGGCCAATCCGTGGTGCTCAAACAGAGCGGCATGGAATGGCGGAAGATCGACAGCCTGACGCCCAACGGCCCCAAAGCCGCCCCTGGCGCGAGCGCGCCTCCCCCAGCAACCAGTGCCATAAGGTAGCGCCATGCACTGCGCGAGCTGCGGAGCGCCCATGCGGCTGGAAGAAGACCAGGACTGCTGGGTCTGCGACTACTGCCGGAACATCTACTTCCCGGAAAAGAACGACGACGGGGTGCGGGTCCTGGGCGAACCCTCCCGGCTGGCCTGCCCGGTCTGCCAGGTGGCTCTGCTCACCGCGGCGATCGAGCACCAGCGGCTCCTGTATTGCGATCGCTGCCGCGGGATGCTGATTTCCATGAATGTCCTCCCGGGGCTGGTGGAAGCCCTGCGCGCGCAGGCGCCGGATGGGGCGGCGCTCGTTCCCCGCGCGGCCGACCCCAACGCCCTCCGGCGCCACAGCGATTGCCCGCAATGCCACCGGCCCATGGATACGCACCTATACGGCGGTCCCGGCAATGTGGTCATCGATAGCTGTTCGGTGTGCTATCTGAACTGGCTGGATACGGGCGAGTTGTGGCGCATGGTCCGCGCCCCGGACCGCAAGTACGGGGAAGATGCGTGACGTGGGGCGGACCCCCTGGTCCGCGGCCGGCCCCCTGGCCGGCCTTTGCCCGCCCCAAATGCCGCGCGCGTTGTAAGATTGAAAGCGATCCGAGGTCACCCATGGCACAGAATGCCGTATCGCGAAGATCGTTTTTGACGTCGGCCGTCGCGGCCGCTTCCGCCTTCGAAATTGTCCGGCCGGAGCAGGTGCGCGGCTGGGCCGACGAAAAGCTCAAGGCCGGCCTGGTAGGCTGCGGCGGGCGCGGCACGCAAGCGGTGGAGAACATTCTCACCGGCTGCGACAACGTCGAGCTGGTGTCCATGGCGGACGTCTTTGAGGACCGTCTGGAAGGTTCCATTCGCGACCTTAAGCGTCTCCCTCCGCGGCTCGCCGATCGCGTGAAAGTGGACGCGGAGCATCGCTTCGTGGGCTTCGACGGCTATCGCAAAGCGATCGAATCGGGCGTCGATATCGTGATGCTGGCCACGCCTCCGGGATACCGGCCGATGCACTTCGAGGCGGCCGTCGAGGCCCGGAAGCACATCTTCTGCGAAAAGCCGTTCGCCACCGACGCGGTCAATCTCCGGCGGTTCATGGCGGCGGCGAAGAAATCGGAAGCGCTCAAGCTCACCGTGAAATCGGGCGCGCAGCGGCGCTCGCAAGCATATTACCTGGACCAGTACCGGCGGGTGAAGGCGGGCGAGGTGGGCGATATCCAGGCGCTCTACGCGTACTGGGTGGGGACTCCGGTCCTGCAGTTCACCAACTGGCCCAACCAGAAACGCGATCCGAAATGGAGCGACATGGAGTTCCAGAATCGCGGCTGGTACTCGTTCGTATGGATCTGCGGCGATCAGATCGTCGAGCAGCACCTGCACAACATCGATGTGTGCAACTGGTTCATGGGGGCGCACCCCGTGGAGGTGGTCGCCTCAGGCGGGGCTTCCTGGCGCCCGCGCGAGGAAGAATACGGCAACATCTACGACCACCTCTCGGCCGACTTCGTCTACCCCAACGGCGTGCACATGGCCAGCTATTGCCGGCAATATCCGGGGAAAGACGTGGCGCAAAACGTCAGCGAGCGGATTGTCGGCAGCAAGGGCGTGATCGATACCGGCTCGCTGCGCGGCGTGAAGCCGCCCTTCGATCCCTACGTGCAGGAGCACATCGATATGATGAGCAGCATCCTGGGCAAGGGACCTTACATCAACGAAGCGATGGCGGTGGCGGAGAGCACCATGACCTGCATCATGGGCCGAGAGGCGGCGTACTCGGGCCAGCGGATCACCTGGGACATGATGATGGCCTCCCAGCAGGACCTGTTGCCAAAGTCGTTCGCCTACCGCGACCGCCTGCCGGTGCCTCCGCTGCCCGTGCCCGGGAAATATAAGTTTGTGTAGGGTAGGCCTCCTGGCCTGCCCTCCGCGCCGAAGGCGCGCGCCGGCAGGGTACTTACACGCTGCACAACTCAAACGCCTGCCGCAGCGACGTCAGAGGATCTCTCGACGGCGTGAACTCGTGCGCGAAGAAGCCCTGGAAATTCAGGTCGGCGATGGCCTTGGCGATGGTGCGCCATTGCAGCTCCTGGGTCTCGTCCAGCTCGCGGCGGCCGGGCACTCCGCCGGTATGGAAGTGCGCGATGAATGCGATGTTCTCGCGAATCGTGCGGATGATGTCGCCTTCCATGATCTGCATGTGGTAAATGTCGTAGAGCAGTTTCACCCGCGGGGAATCGACCGCCTTCACCACGTCTACGCCCCAGCGCGTGTGGTCGCACTGGTAGTCCTTGTGGTCCACCTTGCTGTTGAGCAGCTCCATGCAGATGGTCACGCCGCTGTCTTCGGCCGCCTTTTTGACCCGCCCGAGGCCGAGCGCGCAATTCTCCTTGCCCTGCTCGTCCGAAAGGCCGCGCCGGTTGCCGGAAAAGGTGATCACGTTGGGCACCTTGGCGGCCGCGGCGCGCGCGATGTTCTCGCGCATCTCTTGTTCCAGGCGGTCGTGGTTCTCCTTGCGATTCCAGCCCTCGGGAATGGTGCCGGCGCCGGGCGTCATGGCGGGCACCAGGCCGTACTTGCGGATGGTGGGCCAGTCCTGGTGGCTCACCAGGTCGATGCCGCTCAACCCGATTTCCGCTGCCGCGCGGCATAGCTCATCGAGCGGAATTTTGCCATAACAGCCGCGCGAGGCCGATTGCTTTAGCCGTCCGGTGGGGGCGGCCGGCGCGCGGCGCGCGGCCGGCAGGAGCGCCAGGCCGGTGGCCATGGTCTGAACGGCGGATCGTCTGGTCATGCAGTGCATGGTAGCAAAGTGGGGTAGGCCTCCCGGCCTGCCCGCGCGCCGAAGGCGCGCTCCGCGCAGAGGAAGGGCAGGCCGGGAGGCCTACCCCACTGCCCATGCTAGAATGCCCCCAAAGGATTGCCTCGAATCGCAGCATGCTCCTGGAGCCTGGCAATGGCCACGTTCGCGACTACGCGGAAGGATGGCGCCGTAATCTGTTCTGGCTCATCGGATTCTGGGTTGCACCGCTGTGGTGGATTTCGCTCGCCGTGTTTCCTCTTTCTCATGCGGGCCGGTTCGCCGTTCCCGCCATCGGGTTCGCGCTCGCGCCGCTGCCTGTCCTGGTGCTTGCCCGGCGCCGTCAAAACCGCCTGACAAGCCAGGCGCACGCGGCCGCCGAGGAGTCCGCGCGGCTGAAGCTGCAACTGGAGAGCGTGCGCTACCGGACCGCGCAGTTGCGCGAAGAATTATCGGCCGCCGACCGGCAGGCCCGCCTGTCGCACCAGCTCAGTCTCCTGGGACAGTTCACGGCCGGCTTCATGCATGAGTTCAACAATCCGCTGGCCATCGTGACCAGCCGCATCGAAGTGCTGCTGGAGGAACGCAAGGAAGACGCGGCCTTGTCCGCCGATCTGCAGCAGATGTTGAAAGAGACGCGCTACATGGGAAACATCGCGCGCACCCTGTTGCAGGCTCTGCGGCGGGAGCGCGGGGTGGGGCCTTTCGCCGCCTCGGCGCCGGCCGAATCGCTCGGCGAAGCACTGGCGGCGCTGGCCCCGGAGGTGGAGAGCCGCGGGGTGCGCATCGAGATGGAAACTCCCGAGGTGCCGCGCGTGGACCTGCCCGAGCACGTCGTCAGCGAAGTGGTGCGAGCTCTGATCGGCAATGCCCTGGAGGCCCTCACGGGCCGGGAGAACGCCGCCATCTGGCTGCGGCTCGAGCCCTACCACACCGCCGGCGCCAAGGTCATCCTCAAGGTCGAAGACAACGGGCCCGGCGTGCCGGAGGGACTGCGGGAGCACCTGTTCGAGCCGTTCGTCTCGCAGAGCCCGGGGCGCGAGCGGCTGGGGCTGGGACTATTTCTCGCCGCCAGCTTACTCGACACCTACGATGGGCGCCTGCGCTATGAGACGCGCCCCGGCGGGGGCGCCAGCTTCGTAGTCGAGATGCCGCCGGCGCGCTTCACCCTGGGGCCCTATGACTGGTTTGTGGGAAGATCCTCCTTGTGAGCCGTGTTTTCGTGATCGACGATGAAGCCGCCATGGGGGAGAACATCCAGCGGATGCTGCGTTCTCCCGATATCGCCGTGACCGCTTTTGCCGACCCCGTGAAAGGCCTGGCCGAGGCGCTGGCCAAGCCTCCCGACCTGCTGCTGCTGGATATGCGCATGCCGGGAATCCCGGGCGAAGAGGTCTTCCGCCAACTGCACGCCGCGCACCCCGGCCTGCGCATCGTTTTCCTGACCGCCTTCGGTTCGGTGGAAGGGGCGGTGCTGGCCATGCGCAACGGCGCCTTCGATTATCTCCAAAAGCCTTTCAAACGTGAGGATCTGCTGCTGGCCGTCCAGCGCGCGCTTTCCCACGCCCACCTGGAGCGCGAGGTCGAGAAGCTGAAGGGACGGCTGGAAGCGCTCGGCGAAGGGGACCACCCGCAGAGCCGGAGCGCGGCCATGCTGGAGCAGACCGAAAAGTGCCGCCGCGCGGCGGCGACCGATGCCACCGTCCTGATTCTGGGCGAGAGCGGCACCGGCAAGGAAGTGATGGCGCGCTACATCCACAGCCAAAGCCGGTGGAAGAACGGCTCCTTTGTGCCCGTGGAGTGCAGCGCCATGCCGGCGTCGCTCATCGAGAGCGAATTGTTCGGTTACGAGCGCGGCGCTTTCACCGGCGCGGAGCGCATGAAGAAGGGGCTCATCGAATCGGCCGACGGCGGCACGCTGTTCCTCGACGAAATCGGCGACCTCAACGTGGAGATGCAAACGCGCCTCTTCCGCTTTGCCGAGGAGCGGGAGCTGCGGCGGCTGGGAGGGTTGACGCCGCTCCACGTGGAGTGCCGGATTCTGTGCGCCACCAATCAGGACCTGCCGGCCAAGATCAAAGCGGGTACCTTTCGCGAGGAGCTGTTCTACCGGCTCGGCGTGGTGACGGTCAAACTGCCGCCGTTGCGGGAACGGGCCGAAGACATCCCGCACCTGGCGCGTCTTTTTCTCGAGCGGTTCGCCCGGCGCTACGGAAAGAGCCTGTCGGCCTCTCCCCACTTCTACGAGGCGCTTCTCCGCAAGCCCTGGCCGGGCAACATCCGCCAACTCAAGAATGTCATGGAGAACCTGGTGGTGCTGCACCCGGGCGGCGTGCTCGAACCCTCGGACCTGCCCGATGACCTGCCGCTAAAAGAAGCGGCCGCCAATCTTTCCACCCTCCCCTGGAAAGAGGCCCGCGAGCGGTACCTCGCCAGCTTCGAGCTTTCCTATGCGCAAGCGCTGCTCGCCCGCTGTGACGGCAACCTCAGCGCCGCGGCGCGCGAAGCGGGAGTGGACCGGAAGACCTTCTACGCCCTCCTGCGGCGCGAAAAAGACCCCCATGCTGGGGAATAGACTCCACATCTCCCCTATAGGCTTCGGGGAATAAATTCCACATGCCCCCTTCCAAGCTTCCTTAAGCTATTAAGGAATCAACAACTTCGATTCGGTTGGTGACGTGCTTTCGCAAGCGCCATGGTGATAGCGCGATCAAAGCGATCCTTTCCGGCGGCCATACCCTGTCTGGCGGTGCTTGGCTACCTGATTCTTTCTATCCAGCCAGCGCAGGCGGTCCCTGCCTTTGCCCGGAAGTTCAACCTGAAATGCTATAGCTGCCACACCATTCCCCCGGCACTCAACAAGACCGGCTACATGTTCAAGCGGCTGGGCTATCGCCTGCCGCCCGACGAAATGGATGGCACCAAACCGGCGCCCAAGATCAGAGACCTGGACAAGGACATCAAGTTCAGCCTGACGAATTCGGTGGCGCTGATTGCCCAGGGCAGCTTCACGGCGGACAAGGTCAGGGGAGAAGACAGCTCCAGCTCCAGTACCAGCTTCAACCTGGACGAGGCGGCGCTCTTTGCCGCGGGCGCCGTGCCGGACAGCAACTTTTCCTACTTCACCCAGTTTGAGCTATTCCAGGACGGCGAAACAACGCTGGAAACGGCCGTGCTGGGTTACACCGGCGGGCGTGCCAACAGCAGCTTCTTCGGCAAGGTTGGAGAGATGCACCTGCAGGAAGGCGAGGGGACCCGCGCTGCCATGTTCTACAACCTGTTTCCCGAGCCGGCGTTGATTCTCACCAACACCAGCCCGCTCAACTTCACCCTGGACCAGCACCCGGTGGGCGTCAACGTGGGATACACCTGGGCTTCGAACTACTTCAAGCAGGTGTTCGCG